>JAEMQF010000195.1 GCA_022758925.1 Burkholderiales bacterium
CGGATGTGGTTGCTCAGCGCGCACAGGCTGAGGTAGACCGCAACGCGGTTGAATGGCGAGAGGTTGGAGTTCGACGCGTGCACCAGGCAACTGTGGAACACGATCATCGAACCCGCCGGCCCTTTGGGCGCGACGATTCCCGCGCCACTGTGCCGGCCCTGCGCGTCGAAGCGCCCCTTGCCGCCGCCGCGCGCAACGAGTTCGCGGATCAACTCGTTGTCGATCGTCCACAGCGGGTAGCTGGTGGTCGTGAGGTCGTGCTTCGCGTCGATCACCCCTCGCATGTGGCTGCCGGTGATGAACATCAAGGGGCCGTTGAACTCGGTCACATCGTCGAGAAAGATCGCGATGTTCATCGCCCGTTCAGTGGGCATCAGGTCGTCGTTCTTCCAGGTGCCGTAGTCCTGGTGCCACTGCCAGACATCGCCTTCGAAGGCCATCTTGCCGTTGATCTTGAACTGGTGCATGTAGAGCTGCTCATGCAACAGCTGCTGCACCGGTTCGATCATTCTGGGGTGGCGCGCCAGGCGCGCGAACGGTTCGCTGTAAAGGTGCGCGGCGAAATTGGTGCGAACCGCCTGCGAACCCTTCTCGCGCACGTTGTAGGCCTCCTGGCGTGCGTACAGCGCCGGCACGGCGGCAGCGAGGGTGCCGACCTCGGATGGGCTGAACAGGCCGGGGAAGAACAGATAACCGTCGCGCTCGAATTGCTCGACTTGGGCTTGGCTCAATTTCATGAGGTGTCTCCCGCGCTGCATTTAGGAACTCGCATCGAACGTTGCGCCAGGTCTTCTGCGGCAGCGTGGCTGTGTCGATCGATTAGCGACGACGCAGCACCGGATCCGGCCTGCGCGATCAGGTCGGGCGCGCTTTGCAGTTTGACGAGTCGGGCCGGCATCGGCGCTCAATGTACTGCGTATCCGGAACTCGATGCACGTCGCAGGCGGACCCTTAAGATGGCCACCTTCGGCCGGGCACTTGCCGGCCCAGGGCGGCGCGTTCAGCAGCGATTTGCGCGAGCCCGAACCCATGACCATGCGGCATGACCCGATTCGCATTCCTGTCGAACAACGCCTTTCTCAAAGCGCCCGCCCCAAGCGCGGCGACACCGTACGCGGTGGCCGGCGTTGCCTGGGACGGCGCGGTGACGAACCGCCCCGGCGCTCGTTTCGGCCCGCGCGCGATCCGCGAAGCGAGTCACATGCTGTGTGATGCAACGCACCCGCATTTCGATGTGTCGCCGCTGGGCCGACTCGGCGACGCCGGCGATCTCGAACTGCCCAACACGAGCCTCGAAGCGATGCGCGCGGCTCTGCTGCCCCAGGCCGAAGCTTTGATTCGCCGCCACCACATGTGCTGGCTCGGCGGCGACCATTCGATCACCCTGCCCTTGCTGCGGGCTTACCGCTCGGTGCTCGGGCGCCCGTTGGCCGTGATCCACTTCGATGCCCATTGCGATACCTGGACCGACCATTTCGGCGAGCCCAGTGGCCACGGCACCTGGGTCTATGAAGCGTTTCAGGAGCGCCTGGTGCTGCCGCATTGCTTCACGCAGATCGGCATTCGCTCGGCGGGCCGGCGTGAGGCGCGCGATTTCGTGCGCAACCAGGGCGGCCTGATCTTTACCGCGCGCGAATTGCGTGGGCAAGAAAGCCCGGCGCAACTGGCGCACGTTCAGAGCACGATTCGGCAACGGCTCGCACAAAACGGCAACCCGCCCGTTTACCTGAGCCTGGACATCGACTGCCTGGACCCGGCATTTGCGCCCGGCACCGGAACTCCCGAACCCGGCGGCATGAGCACGAACCAGGTGTTGACGATTCTCGAAGAACTTTCCGACCTGCGCTGCGTCGGCATGGATTGCGTTGAAGTCGCGCCTGCCTACGATCACGCCGAGTTGACGAGCAACGCCGCGGCGAACTTGATCTGGACCTATCTGAGCGGCCAAATCGCGCGGCATGCGCCCTGATCGCCGACGCGACCACAGCAATCACACCGCGAGTGCCGTCGTTTTCTTGACGGTGCGCAGCACCAGCATTGAATTCGATCGTGCAACGCCGGGCAGCCGCGCCAATACCTCGCTGTGAAAGCGCTCCAGGTCCTGCGCGTCGCGATACGCAAAACGGATCAGGTAGTCGTTCGAACCGGCGACGTAGAAGCAGTCGAGCACCTCGGGTTGCGCGCGCACTGCCCTTTCGAACGCTCCAAGCAGCAGGTTGTTCGTGCCTTCGAGGTTCACGATCGTGAAACTGGTGCCGTGTCTGCCCACCGCGGCAGGATTGACGAGCGCCACATATTGTTCGAGCACACCGCTGTCTTCGAGCGCCTTGACCCGGCGCAGACAGGCCGACGGCGAGAGGTGAATGCGCTGCGCCAGTTCCTGATTCGAAAGGCGCGCGTCGTCTTGAAGTTGGTTCAGAATGGCGCGGTCAATCGCATCGAGTTTCGCCTCGGTCGAAATTTTTCGCATGTTATTGCGTCGGCAATGAGTATTTCGCCATCATATTGCGTGGCGGAGCCCCCGCGCCCCATCAATGCGCAAGCACATTTCGCCCCGCCCTGACTAGACTGACTACCAGCAGCTTGGCGGGCTTGGGGTCGGGCCTGACCCAATGCCCGGCACGCTCGCAGGCCCGACTGTGTATGCTCGCGCTGCGAGCAACATGCAGTCCATTCATGAAGGAGAGTCACGATGAACCAGGTTCTCGACACCAAGGCGCCGGCGGCCGACACCAAGTCAGCAGCAGTTGCAACAACCGCAAAGGGCAATGCCCCGAGCGAAGCGTTCTGGATGCCGTTCACTGCGGCGCGGCAGTTCCGCCGTGCCCCGCGCATGGTGGCCAAGGCCCGCGGAATGTTCTATTGGACGCCCGAGGGCCGCGAAATCCTCGACGCGGCGGCGGGCCTGTGGTGCGTCAACGCAGGGCATTCACGGCCGAAGATCGTGAAGGCCATCGCCGAGCAAGCTGCCGAACTTGACTTCGCGCCGCCGTTCAATTTTGCAAATCCGAAGGCGTTTGAACTCGCCGACAAGCTGGTCAAACTCGCGCCCGCGGGCTTGAACCGGGTGTTCTTCTGCAATTCGGGCTCCGAGGCGGCCGACACGGCGATGAAGATGGCGATTGCCTACCACCGCGCGCGCGGCGAAGGCACGCGCACGCGGCTGATCGGCCGCGAGCGTGGCTATCACGGCGTCAACTTCGGCGGCATTTCAGTCGGCGGCATGGTCGGCAACCGCAAGACCTTCGGTCCGATGCTCGGCGGCGTGGACCACCTGCGCCACACCCACGATCTGGCACGCAACGCGTATTCGCGTGGCGTGCCTGAACACGGCGCCGAACTGGCCGACGACCTGGAGCGTATGGTGGCGTTGCACGACGCGTCATCGATCGCTGCCGTGATCATCGAGCCGATGGCCGGCTCCACCGGTGTGCTGCCGCCGCCCAAAGGTTATCTGCAGCGCCTGCGCTCGATCTGCGACAAGCACGGCATCCTGTTGATCTTCGACGAAGTCATCACCGGATTCGGGCGCCTGGGTTCACCCTTCGCGGCCACGCACTTCGGCGTCACGCCCGACCTGCTGACCGCGGCCAAAGGCATCACGAACGGCTGCGTGCCGATGGGCGCCGTGATCGCGAAGCAGCAGATTCAGGACGTGTTCATGAACGGCCCCGAGCATGTGCCCGAGTTCGCGCACGGCTACACCTACTCGGCGCACCCGCTGGCTTGCGCGGCGTCGCTGGCGACGCTGGAAACCTATGCCGACGAAGGCCTGCTGACGCGCGCGGCAAAGGTCGCGCCGGCCTTCGAGGCCGCAGTGCATTCGCTGAAAGGCTCGCGCCACGTCATCGACATTCGCAACATCGGCCTGGTCGGCGCGATCGAACTCGAAAGCATTCCCGGTGCGCCGGGCAAACGCGGCTTCGATGCCATGGTCGCCTGCTGGGACAAGGGCATGATGGTGCGCACAACGGGCGACACGATCGCCTTGTCGCCGCCGCTGATCGTCGAAGACTCGCACATCGACCGCATCATCGACACGCTCAAGGGCGTGTTGAAGACCCTGGCCTGAGCCCGCGTGCCGCGCTTCGAAATCACTCCACCGCGCCGAAGGATTGCCTAGCGCATACCGTCATGTCGCTGCTGAGCGCCGAAAGGGACCTGACACGGAACTCCTACTACGCGGCAACGGCACCGCGCGAACTTGGCTTCCCCGCCTTGCAGTCCGACGTCGAGTGCGACGTCGCGGTCGTGGGCGGCGGCTTTGCCGGGCTTTCGGCGGCGATCGAATTCGCCGATCGCGGCTTTCGCGTCGTGCTGCTGGAAGCGCGCCAGGTCGGTTGGGGCGCGTCCGGGCGCAATGGTGGCCAGGTGATTGCCGGGCTGGCCTGCGACCAGACAGAACTTGAACCGCAACTCGGCCTGGAAGATTCGCGACGCGTCTGGAACATGACGCTCGAGGCGATCGACCTGATCGCGCAGCGCCGCGCGCGTTTCGGCATCGATTGCGATTGGCAGCCCGGATCCCTGTCCCTTGCCGTGAACGCACGCAAGGCGCGCGCACTGCAATCCTGGCACGCCGACATGGCCGCGCGCTACGACTACGCACCACAGTGGATCGCGCCCGCCGACATGGCGCAGTGGATCGCCAGCCCGCGCTTTCACAGCGGTGTGCACGATCCACACGGCGGGCATTTGCATCCGCTCAAGTACTGCCTGGGCCTGGCGCGTGCGGCGGCATCGCTCGGCGTGACCATCCACGAACAGACGCCGGTCCTGAAGCTCGAGCCGGGGCCGCGCGTTCGACTGCGCAGCGCCACGGGTTCGGTGCGTGCTGCCCAGGTGCTGCTCGCCGGCAACACCTACCTCGACGTCTTGACGCCGGGCCTGGCGCCGAGCATTGCCCGGCGCATCATGCCGGTAGGCACCTACATCGTCGCCTCCGAGCCCCTGCCCAACGGGCTGGCGGCGTCGCTGATTCCGTCGCGCTCGGCGGTCTGCGACACCAACTTCGTTCTCGACTATTTCCGAACCACGGCCGACCAGCGGCTGCTCTACGGCGGCCGCGTCAGCTACAGCAGCGCAACGCCCTTGAACCTGGGCCCGAGCATGCAGCGCCGCATGGCGCGTACGTTCCCGCAGTTGAAGCAGACGAAGATCGAATACACCTGGGGCGGTTTCGTGGATATTTCAATGAAACGCGCGCCCGACTTCGGCCGCCTGCCCAGCGAGCACGGCAAAGCGCCCCATTCCAACGTCTACTATGTGCAGGGGTTTTCGGGCCATGGCGTCGCGCTCACCGGATTGGCGGGGCGGCTCGTGGCGGAGGCGATTGCCGGGGATGCCCAACGCTTCGATGTTTTTGCAAGAATTCGTCAAGGCGTGTTTCCCGGGGGTCGCTGGCTGCGCACGCCGGCACTCGTCGCCGGCATGGCCTACTATCGCTTGAGGGATTTGTTGTGAAGCCGTTTGTCCTGGTGCCTGCATGCAACCGAATGGTCGGGGACCATGCGTTTCACATTGCCGGCAAGAAGTACCTCGATGCGGTGCGGCTCGCCGGTTGCCAAGGGTTTGTCGTGCCGTC
>JAEMQF010000292.1 GCA_022758925.1 Burkholderiales bacterium
CCCGCGAATGCGGGTGCTCGAGGCGCAGCTTCATCTGCTGGAAGTCAGGTCCCAGGCGGAGCTGCTCGTGGATCGGGCACGGTGGCAGCGGACCGCGGACGAGATCAAAGCAACCAGCGCGGAACTGAAGGAGGCTCGCACCCAGATCAGGGATTTGACCATACTCAGCCCCACCAGCGGAACGTTCGTATTGCCCTCGGCGCAGGACCTGCCCGATCGCTTTGTGCGCAAGGGGCAGCAGATCGGCTTCGTGGTGCCGGATGCCGTGGTCACCGCACGCGTGCTTGTTTCGCAGGACCAGGTCGATCTGGTGAGAACGCGCACCGAACGAGTGGAGGTCAGGCTTGCAGGTCGCGTTTACGAAACATTCGCGGCCTCCGTAAAGAGGGAATCCCCCGCCGCAAGCACCAAGCTGACGAATCTGGCGATGTCGAGCATCGGGGGCGGTCAAGCCGCGGTCGACCCCCGCGAATCGAAAGCGCCGAAAACGCTCAACAGCTGGTTCGAATTCGAACTCGAGTTGCCCGCCACGCAGGCGTTTGTTCTCGGTGAGCACGTCTACGTGCGTTTCGAGCACGGCACGGAACCCGTTGCCTGGCGTGTCTACCGTTCGGTCAGACAGCTCTTCATGAAGCGTTTTTCCGTCTGATGACTTCACTCTCCGGCGCGATTGTCGGCAGTCCCTATCCGGAACGCGATGAACCGCGCGAGGGCAAGCTCGACCGCATGCTTGCCACAGTTCAATATTTCGCAGGAGGCGTTCGAACCCGGAACAAGCGACTGGAGAACATCGTCGAGGCGACCGGCGAACAGGCAACGGGCCTCGATCTGCTGTCAGCGCAGGAACTCCGCAGCCGCGCTGCGGCGCTGCGACCACTCCTGCGGCGCGAGGGTTTGTCCAGCATTGCGCTGGCCGGCGCGGCATTTGCACTTGTTCGGGAGGCAGCGACGCGAACCCTCGGGCTTCGCCACTTCGATGTGCAACTCATTGGAGGCTGGGCCATGCTGCGCGGCATGCTTGCCGAAATGGAAACCGGCGAGGGCAAGACGCTGACGGCAACCCTCACAGCCGCGACAGCGGCGCTCGCCGGGCGCGCAGTTCACATCATCACGGTCAATGACTACCTGGCCGAACGCGATGCCGAGTGGATGCGGCCGACCTACGAAGCGCTCGGGCTGAGCGTGGGCTGTATTCGCCAGGGCATGCAACCCGATGCCCGCCGCGCGGCCTATGGCTGCGACGTGACCTACTGCAGCAACAAGGAAATCGCATTCGACTACTTGCGCGATCGCATGGTGCTCGGCGGCAAGCCGAGGGCTATCGCGATGAAGATCGACGCGCTCGGCGGTGGCGGAACGAACCGGCGGCTGTTGTTGCGCGGGCTGCAGTTTGCGATTGTCGACGAAGCCGACAGCGTCCTTGTCGATGAGGCGAGGACACCCTTGATCTTGTCGGCTGAAGCCAAGCATGGCCAGGAAGAACTCGTGTACCGGCAAGCCCTGGGTCTGGCGAAACAATTGGCCGAGGACGACTACAAGGTGGTCAGCAGCGCCATTGAACTTACCGAGAGCGGAGAAAGGACACTGCAACAACTGGCCCAAACGCTGTCCGGGATCTGGCGCGGACCGCGCCGCCGGGAGCAACTGGTACGCCAAGGGCTGACCGCGCTGCACAGGTTTCATCGCGACAAGCATTACCTGGTGCGCGAGGGCAAGGTCGTCATCATCGACGAACATACCGGTCGCCTGATGCCGGATCGATCCTGGGAGCAGGGGTTGCATCAGCTGATCGAGATCAAGGAAGAATGCGAATTGACCGGTCGCCGCGATACCCTGGCGCGTATCAGTTACCAGCGTTTCTTTCGCCGCTATCTGCACCTGTGCGGAATGACGGGCACGGCGAGCGAGGTTGGCGCCGAACTGTGGGCCGTCTATCGCCTGCGGGTGGCGAAGATTGCCACGCACAAGCCGATGCGCAGGCAGCGCCGCCCGGACCAAGTGTATGGACGCTCCGAGATCAAGTGGAGCGCCGTGATCGCAAGTATCGAGGCCCATCGTGCGGCAGGCCGCCCGGTGCTGGTGGGCACGCGTTCGGTGGCCGCGTCCGAGCAGCTTGCGGCGTTGCTCGATTCGGCCAGGCTTCCCTATCGCCTGTTGAATGCACGCCAAGACGAGCACGAAGCTGAAATCGTCGCGCAAGCGGGCGCACCCGGGTGCATCACGGTGGCCACCAACATGGCGGGGCGCGGGACAGACATCAAGCTTGCCCCCGGAGTTGCGGAATCGGGGGGGCTGCATGTCATCGCGACCGAACTGAACGATTCGGGGCGGATCGACAGGCAGCTTTTTGGCCGCTGCGCGAGGCAAGGCGATCCGGGGAGTTGCGAAGCGATTCTCGCGATCGAGGAGGACCTGGTGAAGTCCTTCTTCCCGCTTGCCGAGGCGCGCTTTCGTGACCGGAGAAGCTTGCCGGCGTGGCTCGGGAAAATCATATTTCGAATTGCGCAATGGCGGGCGGAACACGCGCACTCGAGGGCCAGGCGCGAACTGCTGGACCTCGACGACTACCTCGGCGATGTGCTCGCCTTTTCCGGAAGGGGCGAGTGAGCCGCCCGCCGGCGCAGCACGCGATCGCTGCCCCGACTGGCAAGGCGCGCACGAGTCACCGCCGGTTCACTTGAATTTCACCCGGCACCTGACACCCGGGGGTATCTTCCGTTCGCGATTCGGCATTTCAAGGCGCACGCCGAAGGTGCCGCTGGCCGCGTCGACGACCCGATCGACAACTCTCACTGCCGCACTGTATTTCCCGCCGATTGGCTGCTCGGGCATCACGTCGCCGTGGGTACCGACCGCAATCTGCCCATGCAGGCTGACCGGCAGCACGACCTCGACGTTCAGCGGGTCAATCTCCGCCAGCTTCAGAATGGGGTCTTTGATATTGCTGCCGGAAAATTCGCCGGGCTTCTGCATCACTTCGACAACGACCCCGGAAAACGGGCTCTTGATGGTGCGCATTGCCAATACTTCGCTGACGCGACTGACATCGAGTACGGCCAGCTGCTGGTTCTCCTGCGCTTGGCGGAGTTGTTCCGTGGCCAGCCGGATATCCGCCTGCGCCTCGTCCAGCGCATTCACCGAAACGAAATTCTGCTTGAATAGCTCTTCTGCGCGTACCAGCTTCAGCCGTGTCAATTCCACCCGCGCCTCCGCCGCCTTGATCTCGCCGAGCATGGTTGCTCGCGACTTGGCGATGGCAAGCGCTGCACGCTCGGGCCCGGATTCCAGAGTGATGATGACCTGGCCTTTCTTGACCAGGTCGCCGCGCTGCACCAGCACCGATTCGATCACCGCCTCCACTGCACTGCGTATATCGACTTTCTGGCGCGCCTCGATCATGCAGTCATACTCCGCAGCGTTTGCCGCACCCGCCAGCAAGATCGCAACCGCCAAGCTTGTGTGAACGTATATCTTCATGAGTGATGGATTCCGGTTTCAGTGCGGAATGAAACGGCCTGGACATCTCGATGGCTTTTCTGTACGCGGGCCGGCATCAGCCCGGGCTGGAGCAGATGCGCAAAGAGCAGATTCATGACGAGGCAGGGGTACGGCAACTGGCTCGCGATGCCAGTCGCTTCGACAACCAGCAGCGTATTGTCGAACAGTTCGCGTTGCCGGCCGAGCTGGTGCAGGTCGTAGCCCTGGTGTTGGACTTGACCCCATCCCGCGCTGCTTGCGGCAGCAGGCAATCTATTCAAAGATCGGCTTACAGAAGGAGGCGACAACCGAGGCGACAACCGCCTTGACGCTCGCCGACTCGGAGGACACAATGAAACAGGGTGGCTTCAGGCTCATGGATTTTGCATTTGTAGACCTGAATCAAGTCTTAAAACATTACCGATCGAGGAGAAACAATGGCTGAAGCCAAGAAGACGGCGGACATGGACGCAAAAGAGATCGAGGGGACCAAGGTCAATTGGGATGACTCGAACATGAAGAGCTCCTACGCCAACGTCTGCAACATCACCAGCACGCGTGAAGAAGTCGTAATGCTGTTCGGCATGAACCAGGCTTGGAATCGGGGGCAGAAGGAAGTCTCGATCAAGCTCAGCGACCGGATCGTTATCAGCCCCTATGCAGCGAAGCGAATCAACTTGGTGCTGCAGCGTGTCGTGGCCGAATATGAGCAGCGATTTGGCGTGCTGAACGGCGACAACCCGGTCGCGCCGGCTGCGGGCGGAACCGCCGCCGCCGGTCCCGACAGGAAATAACCGTTTGCCACGCGTAGGGCGTGGCGCCCTCGCCGCCCTCACCAGGCAGATCGGCGAGTGCAGGCCGCTGCCGCGCAGCGATCACGTGACAGATCCCACCGGGGCAGGTGCGGGCGTGGCTTGCGCGGCATGACGCAAGGCCTACGCCAGGTTTCTTGAGTCACCCTTTTTCAGAAG
>JAEMQF010000355.1 GCA_022758925.1 Burkholderiales bacterium
GAAAGCCTCCGAGATCCGCAGCCAGTTCCTGAAATTCTTCGAGGCGAAGGGCCACACCATCGTCGCCTCGAGCCCGGTGATCCCTGGAGACGACCCGACGCTGCTGTTCACGAACGCCGGCATGAACCAGTTCAAGGACGTGTTCCTCGGCTTCGAGAGGCGCCCCTACCAGCGCGCCGTCACCTCGCAGAAATGCATTCGTGCCGGTGGCAAGCACAACGACCTGGAAAACGTGGGCTACACCGCGCGCCACCACACGTTCTTCGAGATGCTGGGCAACTTTTCGTTCGGCGACTACTTCAAGCGCGATGCGATTGCCTACGCCTGGGAACTGCTGACGCAGGTCTACAAGCTGCCCGCCGACAGGCTCTGGGTCACGGTCTATGCCGAAGACGAAGAGGCGTATGAGATCTGGAACAAGGGCGTCGGCGTGCCGGCCGGGCGCATCGTTCGCATCGGCGACAACAAGGGCGCGCGTTACGCCTCCGACAACTTCTGGATGATGGGCGACACCGGGCCGTGTGGCCCGTGCACCGAAATCTTCTACGACCACGGACCGGAAGTCGCGGGTGGCCCTCCGGGCTCTGCCACCGAAGACGGCGACCGCTACATCGAAATCTGGAACAACGTGTTCATGCAGTTCAACCGCCAGATCGATGAGAAGAGCGGCGCGGTCGTGATGCACAAGTTGCCCAAACCGAGCGTTGACACCGGCATGGGGCTGGAGCGGCTCACGGCGGTGCTGCAGCATGTGCACAGCAACTATCAGATCGACACCTTCGTCAACCTGCTCGCCGCAGCGAAGGCGGCGGTCGATGCGGCAGGCGCGGGTGGATCTTCGGCGGCCGCCGCGGGCGCCGGGTGCGACAAGGACGCTGCGTCACTCAAGGTCATCGCCGACCACATCCGCGCCTGCGCCTTCATCGTCGCCGACGGCGTGATCCCGGGCAATGAAGGTCGTGGCTATGTGCTGCGCCGGATCGCGCGGCGCGCAATTCGCCATGGCTACAAGCTCGGCGCGAGGAAAGCCTTTTTCTACACGCTGGTCAGTCCGCTCGCCGAAGAAATGGGTGACGCCTATCCCGAGCTGCGCCAGCAGCGCTTGCGCGTGACCGAGGTGCTGAAGCAGGAGGAAGAGCGCTTCTTCCAGACGATCTCGAACGGCATGGAGATCCTCGAAGCGGCGCTTGCCGGCGGCGCGAAAACGATTGCCGGCGAGCTTGCATTCAAGCTGCACGACACCTACGGCTTCCCGCTCGACCTGACGGCCGACGTCTGCCGCGAGCGCGGCGTCGCGGTCGATTCCGCGGGCTTTGAGAGCGCGATGAACCGGCAGCGCGAACAGGCACGCGCGGCCGGCAAATTCAAGATGGCGCAGGGCCTCGAGTATCACGGCGCGGCGACCACGTTCCACGGCTACGAGCATTTGGTTTGCGAGCACAGCAAGGTGACTGCGCTCTTCATCGACGGCACGCCGGCGCTGCGCGCGCGCGCCGGCGACGACGTGGTGATCGTGCTCGACCACACGCCGTTCTATGCCGAGGCCGGCGGCCAGGTCGGTGACAGCGGCGAGTTGCGCAATGCACGCTCGCGGGTGCTGATCGAAGACACGGTGAAAGTTCAGGCCAGCGTTGCCGGCCACAGCGGGCGCATCGTCGAAGGCGAGGTCGAGGTCGGCGATGTGTTCGTGGCCCGCGTCGACGCCGAGAAGCGCATGAAGACGATGCGCAACCACAGCGTCACGCACTTGATGCACAAGGCGCTGCGCGAGGTGCTGGGTGGCCATGTGCAGCAAAAGGGCTCGCTCGTGAATGCGGATCGCACCCGCTTCGACTTTGCCCACAACGCGCCGCTGACGCCGGCGCAGATTGCCAAGGTCGAGCGCATCGTGAATGCGGAAATCCTCGCCAACAGCGCGACCCAGGCGCGCGTGATGAGCATCGATGACGCGCAGAAGACCGGCGCGATGATGCTCTTCGGCGAGAAATACGGCGAAGAAGTGCGGGTGCTCGACATCGGCAGCAGCCGCGAGTTGTGCGGTGGCACGCATGTGGCACGCAGCGGCGACATCGGTCTGTTCAAGATCGTTGCCGAGGGCGGCGTCGCAGCGGGAGTGCGGCGCGTCGAGGCGGTGAGCGGCGACAACGCGCTTGTCTACCTGCAATCGCTCGAAGGTTTGCTCAGCGACGTTGGCGCGAGCCTGAGGGCGGCCCCCGCCGAAGTGCCGGCGCGCCTGAGCCAGGTGCTCGAGCATGTGCGCTCACTCGAGAAGGAACTGGCTGCAGTGAAGGGCAAACTGGCGTCGGCGCATGGCGACGAATTGCTCGGCGCCGCGGTCGACGTCGGTGGCTTGAAGGTATTGGCCGCAGAGCTCGACGGCGCCGACGCGAAGACGCTGCGCGAAACACTCGACAAGCTCAAGGACAAGCTCAAGACTGCAGTCATCGTGCTCGCCACGGTGGAGGGCGGGCGCGTGCAGCTCGCCGCGGGCGTCACGGCCGATGTCACGGCCAAGGTGGGTGCCGGCGAACTTGTCAACTTCGTCGCGCAACAGGTCGGTGGCAAGGGCGGCGGCAAGGCCGACATGGCGATGGCAGGCGGCACCGAGCCCGAGAATCTGGGTCTCGCGCTGGCGTCGGTGCGGGGCTGGGTGGCACAGCGCGTCTGAGCTCTGCGGTGGCTGCGGCCAGCGCCGCCGCAGCGCTTCAACAATGAGGTCTTCGAGGCATGTCGATCACGATCCGTCGGGCCGTACCGAAAGACGCAGCTGCGTTCGCCCGCATCATGGGTGACCCGGCGGTCTACCCGGGTTTGATGCAATTGCCCTATACCGACGAAGAAATCTGGCGCGTCCGTCTGGCCGACAACCTGGCTCCGGGCAAGACCGACCTCGCGCTGGCGGCAGAACTGAATGGCGGCGTCGTCGGTACTGCGGGCCTGCACCCGGCGGGCGCGCACTTGCGGCGGCGTCATGTGCTGATGCTCGGGATTTCGGTGGCGCCCCAGGCGCAGCGCAAGGGCGTGGGTTCGGCGCTGATGGCGGCGATGTGCGACTACGCCGACCGCTGGTCGGGAGCGCTGCGCATCGAGTTGAACGTGTATAGCGACAACCTTGGAGCGATCGCGCTCTATCGAAAGTTCGGCTTTACGGTCGAGGGTACGCACCGCGGTTACGCGCTGCGCGACGGTGCCTACGTGGATTCGCTGAGCATGGCGCGCCTGCATCCGAATCCACCACGGATCGGCTCCGCGTGAGTCTTCATCTGCGCACCGCTTGCCGCCTCTGGGGCGCCGCCGCGGCGTTGCTCTGCGCCGGCGCGGCCCTCGCCCAGGGCCAGGTCGCAGACCCAGCCCAGGGCCAGAGCGCAGACCCAACCCAGGGTCGGGTGCTTGCCGACGATCACAAAGCAATGCTGACACCACAAGGCGTTGCCAACATCTTCAACCAGGCCTGCCTGCGCAGCGCGGCAAAGGCCGAAGCCGCAGTCGACTGGGCGCTGGGCCAGGGTTTTGAGCCGATCGATGCGCTGGGAGGGCCGGGCTACGAGTTGCTCGAGGGCCAGCCCGGAAACGTATTGACGGCGCCTGGCTCGGATGGGCGCGTGATGCTTGTGGTGACAAACGATCTGCGCTGCACGGTCTGGGCGCACCAAATGATCGGCCCGCAGCTTCGGCTTGCGGTAGCCGAGACGCTCGACCGCGTGGGCGCGGCGGGTGGCAAGATCGTGCGCGAATTTGTGCTCAACATCGATCGTGCCGGTGCCTGGCGCAACCAGACGCGATGGCGCTACCAGGCCGAGGGTGAATCCAGCGAGTTCGGCGTGAGTGCGGTCACGACGTTGAGCGCGGGGCCCGCGACTCAGGCGCTGAACATGGCACCTTGGCAGGCGCCTGCGCCGGAAGTGACGAAGGCGCGATAACCCCGCCTGCGCCATGCGGCGAACGACGATTGCGATTCTGCTGGCAGGGCTTGCTGGCCTGACCCTTCATGCGCGTGCCCAGAAAATGGTGTCGTTCGCGAGCCTTGACCGCAATGCTTCGGGCGACCCCGTCGCGCTGGCAGGGCGTTGGTTCGCCAGGGGATCCGCGCCGGCGCCTGCGGCGCTGCTGCTGCATGGCTGCGGCGGGCCGTATGACACGAACGGGCGCCTGAGTCGACGCCTGCGCGACTACGCAGCGCTGCTCAACGCGCAGGGCTATCACGCGCTGGTGCTCGACTCGTTTTCGCCGCGCGGCGAAAGCGAGTTGTGCACGCAGCGCAGCGGCACGCGGCGCGTGACTCAGGTGCAGCGGCGCCTGGACGCGTTGGCGGCATTGGAGTGGTTGGCGCAGCGTGCAGATGTGCGCGCCGATCGCATCGGCCTGATCGGCTGGTCGAACGGCGGCAGCACTGTGCTCGCAGCAACCAATCTGCGGCAGCGCGACGTGCGTGACGCCTCAGGCCGGCCGGCGTTTGGCGTCGCGTTCTACCCGGGCTGCGAGGCTGAGCTGAAACGCGGCTACACGGCGGGCGCACCGCTGCTGCTGTTGCTCGGGCAGGCCGACGACTGGACAGCGGCGGGGCCGTGCCAAGACCTCGCCGCTCGAGCGCCGCAAGGCAGTGTGAGCGTGCAGGTCTACGCCGGCGCGCACCATGGTTTCGATTCCGACGCTCCGCTGCGCTTGCGCCGCGACGTGCCGAATGGCGTGAATCCGGGGCAGGGCGTGCATGTCGGCGGCGACCCGCAGGCGCTGCAGGCGTCGCGCGAGGCCTTGTTGCGGTTTCTGGCGCAGCAGGGCCGCTGACGCAGCGCAGCGCGCGCCCAGGCTCATCGCGCCCAGACATAGGGCCGCGTCAGCCGCTGGCCCAGAACACCGCGAACCAGCGGTTCGAATCGGTCCAGCACTTGGTCGAGGCGAAACCCGCATCGCGCAGCAGGGCATCGAACCGATCAATGCTGTACTTGTACGAATTCTCGGTGTGCAGCCGTTCACCTTGCGCGAACTTGCGCTCACCGCCGTCCCAGTGCAGCGTGAGCGTGCGCCGCGCTTCGAGGTGCATTTCGATGCGCGAATGTTCGCGGTTGAACAGGGCGACATGGCGCCAATCGCGCACTGCGAAGTCGCTGCCGAGCAGGCGGTTCAGGTGCAGCAACAGGTTCAGGTTGAACGCCGCGGTCACGCCCAGCGCATCGTCGTATGCCGGTACCAGCAGTTCCTCGGCCTTGACCAGGTCGACCCCGATCAGCAAGCCGCCAGCCTTTGCCTGCGCGCGCACTCCGGCAAGAAACGGCACGGCGTCAGCGGGTGTGAAGTTGCCGATGCTCGAGCCGGCGTAGAAGTAGGCCGCGCGCCCTTGCACGCATGCCGGGGGCAGATTCAACGCTGCGGAAAAGTCGAGGCCCACCCCTGTGACCTGCAGCTGCGGGTGTTCACGCTGCACCTGCGTCAGGCCGGCGCGCAAGAACTCGACCGAGATATCGACCGCCACATAACGCTGCGGGCGCAGCAGCCGAATCAAGCGCAGGCCTTTGGCGCAGCTTGCGGCGCCCAGGTCGACCAGGCTGCCCACGCTGCCCACCCCGCCAATTGCCGCGGCAATCGCCTCGGCGTGGGCGTCCAGGATCGCGGCCTCGGTGCGGGTCGGGTAATACTCGGGAAGCTCCGTGATCGCGTCGAACAGGCGCGAGCCCAGTGCGTCGTATAGAAACTTCGGCGCAATGTGGGGCACGCGCGCGGTCAGACCGCGCCGCAATTCTGCGCGCGACGCCTCCTGGTCTTCGTTGTAGACCTGAATGAATAGCGGCGCGCCCGTCGCCGCGGCGAGAGTTGTCTCGCGCACAGAATGATTCAAGGAAAACCCTTAGCTGACCGTTGTGATTCAGGGGCATCGGCGCCCGACGCGCGCGACCCGCCTCCAATCCTTAAGATGCGCATCTTGTCACGCTTGCGGCGCTTCGCTCCGTGGGTGCCGGCAAATCCCGCGTCGCCCGAGTCTTTTCACCATGCCCTAAGTCGGCATTCATCGCAAGAGGAACCCCCATGATCAGCTTGTCACCGTCGCGTACCTTCAAGTCCCTGATGACTTGCGCCTGGCTTGCCTTCGCCCTGGGAGCGCATGCGCAACAGGTGCTGCGCGTCACCGCAATCCCCGACGAATCGCCGACCGAACTGGCGCGCAAGTTCGAACCTCTGGGCAAGTACCTGGAAGCGAAACTGGGAATGAAGGTGGAATGGACTCCGGTGACCGACTATGCGGCAGCCGTCGAGACCCTGGTGAACCGCAAGATCGACCTGGCCTGGTTCGGCGGTTTCACGTTCGTGCAGAGTTCGGTGCGCTCCGGCGGCAAGACGATTCCGCTCGTGCAGCGCGAAGAAGATGCGGTGTTCAAGTCGGTCTTCATCGCCGGACGCGACAGCGGCATCAACAAACTCGAAGACCTGAAGGGCAAGACGCTGAGCTTCGGTTCGCAGTCCAGCACTTCCGGCCACCTGATGCCGCGCAGTTATCTGCTGGCGGCGAAGATCGACCCCGACAAGGACTTGAAGCGAATCAGCTTCTCCGGCGCGCATGACGCGACGATCGCGGCGGTGGCCAGCGGCAAGGTTGACGCCGGTGCGCTGAACATTTCGGTCTGGAACAAGTTCGTCGAAGACAAGAAGGTTGACCCGGCTGCCGTCAAGGTGATCTACACGACGCCGGCCTACTACGACTACAACTGGACGGTGCACGCCGACATGCCTGCGGCGCTGCGCGAGAAGATCGCCCAGGCCTTTCTCGACCTGAATCCCGCCACGGCGCAGGGCGCCGAGATCCTGAAGCTGCAGCGTGCTGCGAAGTTCGTTCCGACCAAGGCCGAGAACTACGAAGGCATCAAGAGCGCCGCCGAAAACGCCGGACTGCTGCGCGGACTGTCGCAGTAAGCGCGGGAGCCGCGCTTGCCAACCATTCGCCTCGAGCGCGTCAGCGCACGCTTTTCCGGAGCGCGCGCGGGCACATTGGCCATCGACAGCGTCGACCTGACAGTTCAGCGCGGCGAGGTCGTGGCCATCATCGGGCCGTCCGGTGCGGGCAAGACCACCCTGCTTCAGGCCATCGCCTGCGCACTGCGGCCGATGCAGGGCGAGGTCGGCTTGTTCGACAGTTCGCCCTGGGCCCTTTCACGCAGGCGCTTGCACCGCTTGCGTGCGCGCCTGTTCCTTGCGCCGCAGGTGCCGCCGTTGCCGCCGCGACAGCGCGTGGTGACGTCGGTACTGGCCGGCCTGCTCGCGCACCGAGGGTTCTGGACAAGCCTGCGTTCGCTGTTCTATCCGGTCGACAGCCAGGCGGCGCAAGCTGCGTTGGCACGCTTCGACATTGCGGAAAAACTCTTCGATCGCGTCGATCGCCTTTCCGGGGGCGAGCGCCAACGCGTCGGTCTGGCGCGCGCGTTGGTGTCAGGTGCGGAGTTGCTGCTGATTGACGAGCCGCTCTCGGCACTCGACCCGACTCGCGCGCGGCAGGCGATTGCGGCGCTGGTGGGCGCCGCGCGCGGCAGCGGCGCAACCTTGATCACGACGCTGCATCAGGTGGAAGTGGCACGCGCAAGTTTCGAGCGCATCGTCGCGCTGCGCGACGGCCGTGTCATGTTCGATGTGGCGTCGGCGGGCGTCAGCGACGCGATGCTGCGCGAGTTGTATGCCGACCACGAAGACGAGTTGAACTCGCAACTCGAAGGCGCCACCCCGTATGCCTATACGCTGCCGGGCCAGCTTGAGCTTGCACGGCCGATGACTTGCCGCTGATGCGATGAGCACGTCCAGTCCAACCGTGTTGCGCGCAACGCTGCCGCAGCGTGCCGTCCCCGACCCGGCCGCAGGCGGCCGCCTCGGCCTGGTGCTGCTCGTGGCCGTACTGCTCTGGCCGATGCTGGTGTGGACCGAGTTCCGCCCCTGGGACTTGTTCGACGCGCGCAGCCTCAAGTTCACGGCGAAGTTCCTCGCCGAGTTCGTGCCACCGCGCCACGACGCCGAGTTTCTGGGGCTGCTGTTGCACCAGACCTGGCGCACCATCGCCATGGCCACGGCCGGATTGACGCTCGCGTTCGGTCTTGCCGTGCCGCTGGCCTTGTTGTGCACCGGGCGCTTGTCGATCAGCGCCTTGACCGGCCGCATGGCGGCCATGCCCTACGTGTTGCGCCAGTTGGCGCGCTGGGCAGCGATCGTGTTGCGCAGCATTCCCGAGCTGGTGTGGGCCTTGATCTTCGTGCGTGTCGTCGGCCTCGGTCCGACCTCGGGCGTGATCGCGATCGGCATCGCTTACGGCGGCATGCTCGGCAAGGTCTACGCAGAGATTCTGGAAAGCGGCGACGCCGCGACGACGCAGGCGCTGCTGCGCAACGGCGCGGGGCGGCTGCAGGCATTCTTCTACGGCACGCTGCCGCAATGTTCGACCGAACTCGTCAGCTACACCGTGTACCGCTGGGAATGTGCGATTCGCTCGAGCGTCGTGCTCGGCTTCGTCGGCGCCGGTGGGCTCGGTCAGGAACTCGACAACGCATCCAAGATGTTCGCCGGGGCCGAGGTCAGTTCGATCCTGCTCGTGTTCATCCTGCTGGTGGCAATCGCAGACCGCCTCAGCGCGTGGCTGCGCAAGGAGTTGGGGTGAACGTCGTCGCCGGTCGCGAATTGGGTCGCGCGCGCTGCAAGGCGTGTTGGGTCAGCTGCGGCGTGCTGTTGCTGATCGTCGCCAGTTTTGTCTCGTTGAATCTGAAGTGGGCCGACTTCCTGGCGCCCGATGCGCTCGCAAAAATAGGCGTGTTCCTGCTCGGATTCTTGCCGCCCGAGACGTCAACGGTGTTCCTGGCCAAGGCCTGGCAGGCGTTGCTCGAGACGCTGGCGATGTCGGCACTGGGGACCTTGCTCGCGGCCGTGTTGGGCCTGGCGCTCGCGCTGCCGGCGGCCAAGGTGCACGCCGACGACCCGGCCTGGACGAAACCGTTTGCGAGGCTGCTGCTCAATGCCCTGCGCAGCATCCCCGAACTGGTATGGGCGGCGTTGCTGCTGATCTGCGCCGGCCTCGGGCCGTTCCCTGGCACCTTGGCGCTGGCGCTGCACACGGCCGGCGTACTGGGGCGCCTGTTCGCCGAGAGCATCGAAAACGCGCCGCCGGGACCGGCGTCTGCGCTGCGGGTGCGTGGCATTTCCGAGTTGCGGATCTTCTTGTACGCAACACTGCCGCAGATCTGGCCGCAGGTCATCAGCTACACGCTGTACCGCTGGGAGAACAACATCCGCGCCGCGGCGGTGCTCGGCGTCGTTGGCGCCGGGGGGCTGGGGCAGATGCTGAGCTATCACCTGGGGCTGTTCCAGATGCGCGAAACGTCGACGGTGTTGATCGGCATGGTGGCGCTTGTCGCGCTCGTCGACGCCTTGAGTTTCATGTCACGGCGCTGGCTCGGTCGATAGGCCACAATCGCGCGCACGATGAACATCGAAGGCAATTCAGGCGGGCGCCTTGACCTCGCGGGCAAGCACATCGTGCTCGGCCTGACCGGCGGCGTGGCGTGTTTCAAGGCTGCGGAACTGGCGCGCTCGTTGATCAAGGCCGGGGCCACGGTGCAGGTCGTGATGACGCAGGCTGCAGAGCAGTTCATCACGGCCGTGACGATGCAGGCGCTGTCCAGCCGCAACGTCTACACCAGCCAGTGGGACGCGCGCGAATCGAACAACATGGCGCACATCAACCTGACGCGCGATGCCGACGCAGTGCTTGTGGCACCCGCCAGCGCCGACTTCATGGCCAAGCTGGTGCATGGGCGTGCCGACGATCTGCTGAGTCTGCTGTGCCTGGCGCGGCCGGTGGCGAGTTGCGCGTTGTTGCTGGCGCCGGCGATGAACCGCGAAATGTGGGCGCACCCTGCAACCCAGCGCAACGTGGCGCAATTGCGGGCCGACGGCGCGGTGCTGCTCGGCCCGGCCAGCGGCGACCAGGCCTGCGGCGAAGTGGGCGACGGTCGCATGCTCGAAGCGCAGGAACTTCTGGATGAGCTGATTGCCTTTTTTCAGCCCAAGGCCTTGCTCGGCAAACGGGTCTTGTTGACGGCCGGCCCGACGTTCGAAGCCATCGATCCGGTGCGCGGCATGACCAATCTTTCCAGCGGCAAGATGGGTTTCGCCATCGCTCGCGCCGCGGCAGAGGCCGGTGCCCAGGTGACGCTGGTCGCCGGCCCGGTGCACCTGGACACACCGCGCGGCGTGCGGCGCATCGACGTCATGAGCGCACAGCAGATGTTCGACGCCGTATTGCCTCTGGCCCCGGCAAGTCATGTCTTCGTCGCCACCGCGGCCGTGGCCGATTGGCGCGTCGCGAAGGCGGCCGCGCACAAGATCAAGAAGAAGGCCGGCGCCGCGGTCCCCGCGCTCGAACTGGAGGAGAACCCCGACATTCTCGCTGCCGTCGCGCGCCTGAAGCCGCCACCCTACTGCGTCGGCTTTGCCGCGGAGAGCGAAAACCTGGTGCAGCACGCGCGCGAAAAACTGCAGCGCAAGAACCTGCCGCTGATCGTCGCCAACATCGGGCCCGCGACCTTTGGCAGCGATCTGAACTCCCTGACGCTGATCGATACGAACGGCACGCGCGAACTGGCGCGCGCCGACAAGCTGACACTCGCGCGCGAGCTGGTGCGCGAGATTGCGGCGCGCACCGCGCACGTCTCGACATGACGACGATTGCGGTGAAGGTGCTCGATGCGCGCATCGCCGAGCAAATGGACAAATACATGCCGGCCTACGCCACGCCCGGCAGCGCCGGACTCGACCTGCGCGCATGCCTGGACGCTGCCGTGCTGCTCGAGCCCGGGCAATGCAGGCTGATCCCGACCGGATTGGCGATTCACATCGGCGATCCCGGCCTGGCCGCGATGATCCTGCCGCGCTCGGGCCTGGGGCACAAACACGGCATCGTGCTGGGCAATCTGGTGGGGCTGATCGACTCGGACTACCAAGGGCCGCTGATGGTGAGCTGCTGGAATCGGGGCAGCGCCGTGTTCACGCTGCAGCCGATGGAGCGCATTGCGCAGTTGGTGATCGTGCCGGTGGTGCATGCGACGTTTCAACGCGTCGACGAATTCGAGGGTTCGGATCGCGGCACCGCGGGCTTCGGCTCGACGGGCCGGAACTGACGCGCAGGTCGTGACCGGCTCTTGAGGAAACGCACGGCCGCCCGAAGTTTCCTCAGCCCCCACGGGGGGCGGACGACGTATGTCGTCGTCCTGGGGGCGCTCTTGAGGAAACGCACGGCCGCCCGAAGTTTCCTCAGCCCCCACGGGGGGCGGACGACGTATGTCGTCGTCCTGGGGGCGCTCTTGAGGAAACGCACGGCCGC
>JAEMQF010000395.1 GCA_022758925.1 Burkholderiales bacterium
CTAGCTGTGGCCTTCGTTGTCGACGCTGCCGAGTGGCAGTTTCAGGGCTGGACCGCTCCTGATGTGCAGCGCGCCATAGAGTCGTTTCTGGAACGTGTCTTGACTGCTCGCGAAAGGGATGAGGCGGTATGGGTCGGCGACGACTTTCAGACGCGACGCGTGCTCATGGATCGGGACCTTTGGAGTCTTCGCTCGTCGGACTCGCCGCTGCAGTTGCCGGAAGAGATTTGGCAGGAACTCGTGGCATGGCTCGGAATGGCCCAGCGCTACGCAGATCAGCCTGAATGGCCAGAGGGTCTTGCGGAGGCGCTTGCGATTGCAGTGGGGAATGAAGGTGAGAAGGAAAACGCTGATGTCGCCTGGGCCCATCATTCGGTTCGCGGCGGGCGTGCGGTTGCGTGTCTGGGGCTGCGGCGCGAGGGCCGTCAGGAGACCAGGTCCAGTCTCGGAACCGCCGCCGTCTGGTGGGTTTGCACCGAGGAACAATGCCGGGCGTTCTGGAACGATGGCATTGACCTTGAGGGTGACAGCGTGGCCGCGCTCGAGCGTTTCGCTGCGCACGCCTTTCCTGATCTGTACTTCCATCACGCTGTCTGGCGCGGCATCACCAGCCTGGCCGGCGGCTACGCGGCGCTGAGTGGCCAGGTCCGCAAGTACCTGACCACCCTCGACGCGTTGGGTCGATGGGCATTCACGTCGGCACCGCCGGCGCTGACGCCCGGCGGGCCGGTTGACCCCGACACCCACGCGAAGCCGTCGAACCAGATTGTTGAACGGCGCTTTCACGGGCTTGGACTGAACATGGCGCCTGAGAAGCCAAACGTCTTCGCGGACCAAAGATGTCGCGTCGCACGCGAGGTCGGGGTGGGCGACGTCACTCTGTATTGCGAGTGGCACGGCAAGCTCGAAATGCATCGAAACCGTGTGCACGTGCATCCGCCCGTTGCCGAGTCGGGAAATCGAGTTGTCATCGCGGCATTTCACGAACACCTGCCGCTGCCTGGTGATTGACGAGCACCGCGCAGGTCGTCCACCCCGGCATCAGGCAAACCTTGATCACCCTCGACGATACTTGCTGCGGTTACGGCTGTGCACTCAACCTGCCTGAGGAGAACACGGGGCAGTCGAGAGCATCGAGATCGCGCACTTGGGGCTGACGAATTAGCGAACTTGACACGAACGACTGCTCGACGCCGGCAGCCGCTGGCCGGCGCATGTTGTTGCGCGCCCTGCCGGCCCTGCTGCTGGCCGGCGGCTGGAGCGCTCTGCACGAGCGCGCGCATGCGGCGCTCGACACGTCGCTCATCGAACGCGCCGCGGCCGAAGCCGACCTGCACAGCGTGCTGGTCTGGCAGGGCGGGCGCATGCTGCTCGAGCACTACCGCCGCTCAAAAGACAAGCCGGTGGGTGACTGGTTCGCGCGCGAGGTCACGTTCGGGCCCGACGTTTTGCACGACATGCGCTCGATCAGCAAGAGCGTTGTCGCGCTGCTTGTCGGCCAGGCGGTCGCGCGTGGCGAGATCGACAGCGCGACCCCGGTGCTCGACTTCTACCCGGCGCTGGCCGACCTGCGCCGCAGCGGCCGCGAGGGCATCCGTGTTTCGCACCTGTTGGACATGGCCAGCGGCCTGGCCTGGAGCGAGACCGCCGCCACCTACGGCAGCAGCGCGAACGACGAGACCCGCCTCTGGTGGGATGCCAGCCCCGCACGCTACATCCTCGACCGTGCGCTCGTCGCCGCACCTGGCACGGTTTGGAACTACAACGGTGGCCACACGGTACTGCTCGCAGACATCCTGGTGCAACGCAGCGGCCGCGGTCTGCTCGATCTGGTCCGCAACGACCTCCTTGAACCCCTTGGCATCACGCATTGGGAATGGCGCAGCGGCGCTCATGGCCAGCCGCTGGCCTATGCCGGGCTGCGCCTGGCGCCACCGGATCTGCTGCGATTGGGGCGGCTGATGCTCGGCGGCGGCGCCTGGCAGGGCCGTCAGGTCGTGCCCGCTGCCTGGGTCGCCGCGACCTTGCAGCCGAGCATGACCATCGGCAAGGGGCCCCTGCGTTACGGTCACCATTGGTGGGCCGGCCAGGTCGAGCATGCCGGGCGCAGCCTGCTCTGGATCGCCGGTCTGGGCAATGGCGGGCAGCGCCTGGTCGTCGTGCCCGAGCTCGACCTGGTGGTGGTCTTTACGGCTGGGGCCTACAACTCGGAGCGGATCGGGCCGATCGAGGGCGCCTTGCTGCGCCAGATCGTCGCTGCACTCTGATGCCTGCCGCCGCGGATTCGCGCTCTGTACCCGTCCGTGCCGTGGACAGCCATGCGCAGACGGACTCGCGCGGCAAGACCATGCGCGCAAGGTGCGCGCGGGTGGCCAGCGTCTTCAGGTCGAAGTCGGACTCCAGTGCCAACTTACCTGGGACGATCGAAAATCAGGCGGCGAAGCGCGCGTGCGGGCGCGCGAGATAAAACCACTCCTTTCCGGCTTGCGCATCAGGGTTGGGAAAGACGACGCGCCCGTCGACCCCGGCCAGCAGCTGCGTGCCGTCATGGCGCGTGCCGATGACCTCGCCAGCGCGCACCGCATCGAAGCTCGTCCACGCGCGACTGAAGCGGTCGTCGGCGTGGTGCCTGTCGACCACATGGAACAAGCGCAACGCATCCACGTCGGTGGCCGCGGGCGGGTCTGGCGCATCGATCAGGCGCAGATGCGCCAGCGTATTCAGGATCGCCCGGTATGCCACGTCCGGGGCCTGCGGATCGTCGTGCTCGCCGCATTCGAGGGTCAGGCCCCAGCCGCCGCAGCGCCGCATGTATTCGGTGGTGCCGACTCCGTAGTCGGCGTGCTCGTCCGCCGCAGGGGCGGCGCCTGTTTGCCGCACACGCCGCTGCTCGACGCCGCTGGCATAGGTGCCGAGCCAGCCGTCAACGATGCGGCGCACGCCCAGCCGCAGCGCCAGGCCCTCCTCGCGCACGGCGTGACCGAACGGTTCGAGCGCGCCGCTGTTGTTCTCGGGGCCGACCAGCACAAAGGGCTCGCCCGGCGTGCGAAACGAGTGCAGGTCGAGCAGCACGTCGTGACGCGCCAGCAGCGGGCACAACCAGTTGGCGATGTGGTCTTCGAATTCGCGCGGCTCGGCGCTCGGAGCGAGTTTGCGGTTCAGGTTGCGCTCGCCTTCGCGCCGGCGCCGTTGATAGGCCAAGGGGTTGGTCACCGGCACGAAGGTGACGGCGCCGGCGGCGATTCCGATCCGCCCCTGCTCGATATCAGCCAGCAAGCGCCGGATCGCCACCGTGCCGCAGGTCTCGTTGCCATGCACCGCGCCGGTCACGATCAGGCGCGCACCCGGTGTCGTGGCGGCGAATTGAATCGACTCGAAGGCGCGTTGCATCAGTGCTGCTCGCTCATTGGGTATCTCGCGCGCTCGAGCCGCCGCGGAGCAAGCTCGACGCCCCAGCTGGCCACCGGGCCGGTACGCAACTCTACGTCACGCCGCGTGCCGCCTGACAGGCCTGCAAAAACGACCCTCAGCCGAGACGGTAGTGGCCTCGAAAATAGGCTCCTCTGAAGCCCAGGGACGCGAAGTGGCGATACGCCGTGGTCTCCATCTGCGGCGACGGTGCCTCGATGTCGGCGACGAAGCATTGCGCCCCCAAAGCGAGCGCGTCGCGCACCATGGCCTGGCAGAGTCGCAGGTCCCAATCGAATGAGGGCGCCATCACGCCAGGCACCGGCGCGTCGATTCCAAACCAGACCATTCCATCGTGGTGCATGTACATGCTGCGCGCGGCAACGCATTGGCGTCGCTGGCGCAAGATGTAGTGGTGCCATCCCGGGCGGCCCACCAGGGCCAGCAACCACGGCGAAGTCGGCAAACCATAGGTCGTATCGATGAAGCTGGCCCACTCTCGCGCCGTCGTCGCAGTGACGGTTTCAACCTCGAGGTCGTCACCCGGCGGCAGCGCGCAATCGGCAAGAGCACGGTGATCCCGGTAGATGCGGTCCCAGCCACCGGTCAACTCGAAACCACTGGAGCGAAACCAATCTGGCAGCTCGCGCGGTTTCGAGAATGGCACATGGTAGAAAGTGAATGACTTGATCAGGTTGTGCCGATACTGCGCGAGCGTCGCGGCAAGTTGCTGCTGCGTCGCAGGCGCCGTCAAGCCCAGGTTCATCACGCAGTTGAAATGCGTGAACGGAATCGTCGCGCAGCGCGTCATCACAACGGTCTCGATGCGTTCGATGCCCAGGCCGTGAGCCTGCGCGAAAGCAACGGGCGCAGCGGCATAGAGGTCTTGCCAGGCGCTGATTTCGCAGGACTCGAGCCGAATCGCCAAGCCCTCGGACACAGCCTGCGCAGAAGGCGAGAACTCGTGCGGTGTCAATGTCGTGTTTGCGCTAGGGTCCATGCAATTCTCCGGCTTGAGTCGCTCACGTTTCGATCCCCGATTCAAGCCGCCGAGTGGTCCGCACCAACCGCGCGGCGAACCCCTCGGCTGCCACGGCCGTAGCCGCCGCTGTTGACATCGACCCACGCCAGCATCGCTCCAAGCTGACGATCGACAGGCGCATCGAAACCGCATTCGCCTTTGAAGTTGCGCGGGTTGCGCCAACTGCCGGCGAGCATGTCCCAAAGCGGAAAGTCGGAATAGTTGTCGGCGTGCACGCCGCGCCGGTGGTGCAGGCAATGCGCTTCGGGGCGTTGCATGAAGTACCCCAGCCACGCCGGGGTGTGCACGTTCCAGTGCTGGAACATGCCGTGGAAAGCCTGCACCACACCCACCAGCGCCGCGGCCAACGGGTCCAGGCCGAGCACGATGGCCGTGGCGAACAGCGCCCACAGAACCTGGACCACCATCTCCAGCGGGTGGAACAACACCGAGCCGGAGATGTCCACGCGTTGCGGCGAGTGATGCAACTGGTGCGACAAGCGCCACAGCGGCGACCAGAAGTGCGACAGGCGGTGGTAGAGGAACGAGATGAACGACAGCACCAGCCAGCCTGCGAGCGTGCCGCCAGCAACGCCAAGGGAACTCCCATCCAACCAACGGTGGGCTGCCAACCAGTCGGGTGAAACGAGCAACGGAACCACGGTGCCGACGGCGGCGATCAACAGCAGAAAGCCGATGCCGAGCCAGCGCCAGCCGCGCCGCGGCGGAAAGTCCCGCGCCGGCCAGCGCGACTCGACGCCGAGCATGACGAAGTAGAAAACGGGCACGAGCAGGCCCACGGTTTCGGCGAGTTCGGTGTTCGACATGATGCAACTCCTGAATATCGAGGGGAGCGCGCCGAGACGGCTCGGAACGCGGCCTGGGACTTACGCTGTATGTCTTGAGCGCAATGCTAAACCTTACGGTATAAGATTGCAACCGAAACAGCCCGCATGTCTGCATCCGCATCCACACCCACGCGCAGCCCAAGCCGGCGCGCCCGCGCGCCCGCCCCTGTCGTGGCGCTGACGCGTGAGCGAATCCTGAAGGCCGCGCTCGACCTCGCCGCCGAAGACGGCCTGGCGCAACTCAGCACGAGGCGTCTTGGCCAGCGCCTGGGCTGTGAAGCGATGAGCATTTACCACCATTATCCGAACAAGCACCACCTGCTCGACGCAATGGTCGATCACGTCGTGGCGTCGTTCGAAGCGCCCCCGCCGGACCTGCCGCCCCTGGAGCGCCTGCGCCGGTCGATGCATGCTTTTCGCGCCGCGGCGCATCGCTTTCCCGCGCTGTTCCCCCTGGTCGCGGTGCACCGCCTCAACACCCCCACAGGAGTGCGCTGGATCGAATCCATCCTGACCCTGGTGCAAGACGTCGTGAGCGACCCGGAAAAGGCGGCCCGACACTTCCGCACCATCGGCTACTTTCTGACCGGCGCGGCACTGGACGAGACTTCGGGCTACGCGCGCGGCCCATCGGCCGCCGACCCCGTGGACAACGCCTTTGTGGCGCGCGAGTGCCCGCGGCTGGCAGCCGCGTCGCGCTACTTTGATGCTTCCCAATGGGACGCGACGTTCGAACTCGGTGTGCAGACGATGCTCGACGCGGTGCAACGCGACGCTGCCGCGGAATCGGCAACCCGGCCCACGCTGAACGCTGCGCGCAAGAAGACCCGACGCGGCCGATGAGTCACGCGGGGGCGAATTCGACTGTCTTGCCGTCGCCGTCGGCGCCGGCTCGGCGGGTTGCCCGGTCGCGAACCGCTTGAGCGAATACGGCCGCCTCCAGGTGCTGCTGCTCCAGGCCGACGGCAGCGACCAGCGCCTGCGCGTTGCAGGCAACGACGGCCGCCCGCGAGCGCTCCATGGCCGAGCCGCATCAGTTCGTCGAGCACCGTTCGCGGGTGCGCGTCGTTCGAAACCTCGTGGCAAGGCGATTTGAAGCCGCGCCGCGCGCCGACGCGCGGCAGCGCGCGGCCTGTCGTTTGTGGCGCGATAGCGGCGGTCAGTCAGCCATCGTGTAAATACTTGTCACGACAGCGACGGTAGCAGTTACATACGCACGCTGGCCGGTGCTTGCAGTAGCGCGCGCACGTCCTTGCGGCGCAAACCCGAAAGCATGCTCATTGCCGACTGCGTGGGTTTCGCCTCGCCGAGCGCCATTTCACCGCTTGTCGCGGCAAGGAAAACCGCCTTCGGCAACTCCGCGAAGGCGGGGTAGGACACAGCGTGCCGCAGCAGTCTCTGCGCGACCGGTTGCATCAGCGCCGCTGCTTCGCGCTGCGCCAGTTCGGCGTGCTCTGCGCTTGGCTGCGACTGGAGCTCGGGCCGGGCCACGGGGTTTGCGGGTGGCGTACGTCTCATATGTCACGGACAGCGAGCTTCGATGCTTTGGAAGGGACTTGGCGCAGTGCCGCTTTGCAGTGCTTTCGCAGCACGCCCAGTAACACAACAGGGATCATGTATGGGAGAGCGTTCCATAACATGAGCGCGTGCAATCGCAAACGTTGCTTCCCCCGGGCGCACTTCCAGCCCGGGCCGTCATGGGTGGGCCATGGTGCGGGCCGTGGTGTTCGCCCCGAGCGTGCGCGGTCGCGCTGGTCGCGCTCGCCGGCGCCGCGCTCGCCCCTGCGCCGCTGGCGACGCTGCTGGTCGTCGCTCCTGTCCTGGAAGAAGTGGTCTTTCGCGCTGGCCTGCAAGAGGCGCTCTTGCGGCACCTCGGCCAGCGTCGCGCCGGCACCGCACTGAACGCCAACCTGCTGACTGCGCTCGCATTCACCGCCGCACACATTGCGGTGCGTCCGGGCACCCTCGCCGGCCTCACCGTGCTGCCCGCACTGTTGATCGGCTGTGCCTACCAGCGCGGCCGCCGAGTGACCCCGTGCATCGCCCTGCACGTCTTGTTCAACGCGACCTGGCTCCTCTGGTCCGGTGTCTCCGTCTGATCTCAATGCCAACTTCGACGAACACCATGCATTCTCCAACTCCGAAACGCTTGCTCGGTACGGCGCTGCTGGGCGCCGTTGCATCGTTCGGCGCATACGCCGACAACCCTGTGAGCGGCGCCGCGCTGTACGCCAACAACTGCACCACGTCGGCCTGCCACGGCGCGACGCCTCTGACGAGCAACTCGAAGCTGGTGTTCAACGGCCGCAATGCGCGCGCCGTGATCGACGCCGCCATCAACAACATCGGGGAAATGAACACGCCGGCGCTGCGCTCGGCCTTCCCCGTCGGCAGCACGGCGCTGGCCAACGTCGCGTCCTACCTTGGCACCGCGCCTAGCACGCTCAGCTTCGCGTCGACCGCTGTCGGCGCCACGTCGGCCGCACTGACCGTCACGGTCAAGGCCAGCCTGAAGGGTGCGTCATCCGCGATCAGCGGCCTCGCGGTCTCGGCCAGCGGCGACTTCGCACGCTCGGGCGGCACCTGCGCCACCGCCGTCGGTGCCGGCCTCAGCTGCACGCTGCTCGTGACCTTCACGCCCACCGCCACCGGCGCGCGCACCGGCACGCTGAGCATCTCGCACAGCAATACGCTGACGCCGATCGTGATCACGTTGAGCGGCACCGGCTCGAGCGGTGCACCTGCGGCGCCGATCGCGAGCATCACACCGAGCGCGCTGACGCTGGCCGCTACCGCCATCGGCGGCACGAGCGCGGCGCAGAACGTCAGCGTTGCCAACAGCGGCAGCGCCGCGTTGGCGATCTCGGCGATCAGCCTGAGCAACACTGCCGACTTCACCATCGCCGGCGGTACCTGCAGCGCGGGTGGCAGCGTCGCAGCCGGCTCGAGCTGCACGGTCTCGGTCGCGTTCAGGCCCGCGGCCGGCGCCGCCAGCGTCCGCAGCGGCTCGCTGTCGGTCGCCCACAACGCGACCGGCAGCCCTGGCAGCGTGAGCCTGAGCGGCAGCGCCACCGCGGCGGCGGCGCCGGTGGCATCGCTGACAGCCTCGCTCGCGTTCGGCAGCGTCAACGTCGGCACGCCGAGCACGGCGCAGACCGCGACGCTGATGAACACCGGCACGGCGCCGTTGACCCTGGCCACGCTTTCCACCAGCAGCACCGAGTTCGCCGTCAACGGCGGCTCGTGTGTCGTCGGCGGGTCGGTGGCCGCGTCCGGGAGTTGCACGATCAACATCAGTTTCACGCCGTCGTCCGCCGGTGCGCGCAGCGCCACCCTGACCGTCACGCACAATGCCAGCGGCGGCACGAGCAGCACCAGCCTGTCGGGTACGGGCGTGGCGCTGAGTCCGGTGATCGGCGTCTCGCCGACGACCCTGAGCTTCACGCAGACGGTCGGTGCCACGTCGACGGCGCAGACGGCCACTGTCAGCAACACCGGTACCGCGCCGCTCGCGATCAGCGCATTGTCGATCGGCGGCGCGCAGGCGGCCGAGTATCAGGTCGCCCCCGGAAGCACCTGCACGGCCGGTGGCAGCCTCGCCGCCGGCGGGTCCTGCGTGCTCATGTTGGCCTTCACGCCGTCCGCCAGCGGCGCACGCAACGCGAGCTTGGCGATCACCCACAACGCCGCCGGCTCGCCCTCGAGCATTACCCTCAACGGCACCGGCACTTCGACGCCGCAGCCGGCGATCTCGCTCAACGCTGCGCTGCTCACGTTCGCCGCCCAGGCCGTGGGCAGCGCGAGCGTCAGCCAAACGGTCACCGTCAGCAACACCGGAGCGGCCACCCTGAACTTCAGCGGCCTGACACTCACGGGCACGGCAGCGGGCGATTTCGCCCGCGGCGGCACGTGCGGCGCCGCCAGCACGCTGGCCGCCGGTGCGACCTGCAGCGTCAGCTTCAGCTTCACGCCAGGCGCCGTCGGCGCGCGCAGCGCGACACTGA
>JAEMQF010000189.1 GCA_022758925.1 Burkholderiales bacterium
AAGAAGCTGGCCGTGCGGTAGCGAAGCATCACTTCGGGCATGGTCTGCCACTTGCTGCCGCTCTTTCCGTACCAGCCTTCCTTGACGGCCATTTCGACCGACACCTTGGGGCTGTCGATGCGTGCGCCGGTTTCCTTCTCGATGGCCCAGGCGACGCATTCGAGGTTATGCACGGTCGCCTTGTGCTTGGAGGTAACGCGCTGGCGATCCACCCACTTGGTGACTTCGTACTCGACTTCCTTGGGGCCGAGGTCTTTCAGGTCGAAGCGCAGGGGAGAGAAGCGACCGCAGCCGTTGATGGCGGCGATGATCCATTGCGACGACCACGAGGGGCGGCCTTCCACGATGTAGAGGTTCTGCATGACCATCAGCGGGTCAGCGCCCATGCGCTGCGCCATGTTCAGCGCCACGACGCAGTTGGCGAGGGCGTTGGGGTTGTCGCCTTTCTTCTCGTCCCATGCGCGGTAGGCCGCCGGGACAAGGGTGGAACTGGACAGCAGCTTGGCGGCACGCTGCATCAGCGCGAAGGACTGTTCGTTGCCAAAGCCCATGCTGACGATGGCGTGTTGCTCTTGCTGCGGTTGCTGGCGCATGTTGGCGAGCGTGGTTTGTTGCGCGGGTGCGTTCATGGTTGGGGACTCCTTATTTACGGAACTTGCAGGTGGGGAAAGCGGCGCAGTAACGCTCGTGGCACATCATCGATTTGGGGTTGCCCCAAAACGTGCCCGCGTGAATGATCTTGGCGGCGTACTCGAGGATGCCGGGCGACTCGCCGTCGCCCAGGAGCACGTCACGCGCTCCGGCGATCTCGCCGGTACCGACGCGCTGCGATGCGGGCGTCTTGGCCGTGTTCATGCCGATGATTTGCGCCGGGGCGTTGATGGGCACACCGCTGGCGTGCTCGGCCAGCAGTTCATAGACGCCCATCTGGTAAGCGTGCCCGGCGGTCTTGACATTGCCGTCGGAGCCGACGGCGGCCTTGCCGGTTTTCAGGTCGCAGATCGCCAAGCCTTCGGCGGTCTCGCGCACCCGGTCGGTGGTGCCGGTGAGGATCAGGCCCAGGTCGCTGATCTCGAGGCGCTCGCACTGAATCTCGACCGCCTTGTAGTTCTGCTGCGGGGCGATGATCTGGCAGTACTTGGTGTGCAGCGACAGCGCGATCTTCTCGGCGTCCTGCGGAGTGTCGTCCTCCCACACCACGTCCTCGTCGGGGCGGTGAATGGTGTCCACGGCGGCGGCGGCGGCTTCGTCAATGGTGATGCCGGTGCCGTCGATCTTCGACTGGTCGTACACGGCGGTGCTGGCGTGCACAGCCTTGCCAAGCATCGCTTTGCCGTTGGACGGCACGCGCTTGCCTTCGAGGTGGGTTGCAGCCCACGAAGCCGGGCAGTCGAAAAGCCTGCCGAGGCTTGAGGCGCGAATGATGACGGGTGTCATGGTTTCTCCTTGAGGGTGGTTACAGGGTTTTGGCCACCATCTGCCAAGCACGGCGGACGGATAGGCCACGACGCTTCCAGTACAGAAAATTGGCGAGAAACTTTTTCATGGCAGCGCCTTCACGCTGACCTTGCAGGGGCGCATGCCGACGCGGTTCTGCGCGTCGATCACTGCGTCACAGGTCGAGGGGTACAGTCCGTCGTAGGTTTGTTGGCCGTCCTCGGTCTTGACCGCGACGCGGCACTTGACGAGGGTGGCAGCGGCAACCCGCTGCGGGATGGCGGCAAAGTTGTTCAGGACTCCCGCGAAGGCGGGGGACATGATTTCCATGGCCTTGGTCACCGCGTCGCAGGCGTGTGTGGCGATCAGGCCGATCTGCTCTGGCGCTTGACCGGGAACCGTTACGCTGACCCGGAACGGGATCATGGTTCTGGCGTTGATCTCGTCGAGCAGCGCCTGTTCTTCCGGCGCCAGATGGCCGATGCGCTCGATGTAGCGTTCTTGGGCTTTGATAAGGTTCATGTCCGCAGTCTTTCAGGCGAAGAGGGCGTCAATTTCGCGAGAGGCGACGGCCTTGGCGATGGCCTCGGCGGCAATGCGGGATGCGTGACGTTCGGCCGCAGCCATCAGCTCGCGGGCGTCGTCGGTGGTGATCTTTTCTAGTCCGTTGTGGGGCACGAACTTGTAGAGCTGCGTGCCGGCCTGATTGGCGAGGATGTAGGCGTCCGGCATGTAGTCGCCCGGGGTGGCGACGGCAGCTTTGACGACCAAAGAGAGGAAGCCAACCTTGACGGTTTGGCCTGTTGTCCAGTTTTGACGTGTCTTCGTGATCATTTTTTGCTCCTTTCAAGAAAATCTTGATGTTGGAGCAATAGTACAAGCAGTTCTTGTTGTTTGCAAGCGAACCTTGTACTTTTTTTTCTTTTGCCTGAAGTCAAGCGGTTCTTGCAGGCAACAAAAAACCCGCCGGAGCGGGTTTGTGGGATGGTGTAGGGTGGTGCTAGTGGGTGCTTTTCAGTGCCCGGCAATACCGACGCTCTTCCACGTCCTTGACCTTGGAGTCGGCGACCGTTTGCCACTGCATGTTCGCTGGGGCGTCTGGCCCACCAGCGCAGAGCGGGGTTACATGGTCGATGACATAGCCAGGGCACCTGCCTCTTGGTTGCCCGGTGGCCGGGCAAGGGTGCTGGCGCTGGAATTCGTGCTTGGCTGACGTGCTGCGATGGGTCTTGGCTGAAACGGGTGCTGCAATGGCCGCAGCAAGGCAAAAAATAATGAAGGCACGCATCACTGTGCGGGCTGCATGGCCTCGGTGACCGTCCACATGCCGCGACTGTCGGACGCGGTGGCGGTGGTGATCTCAATCACGTTGTGGCCGACTGAAAGCACCTTGTAGCGTCCGTCGTATGGAATTTGGACGCAATCCATGTTGCTGAACATTGCAGCGAACTTCGTCTTTTCTTCCCGAACCGAGTGCAAGAGGGCTTCCTTTAGCAGGTCTTCCGAGTGACAGGCCGCGAGAAATTGACCTTTCACCGGGATGACGATCATTTCAGGCTTTAGTACGGGCTTCGCGGCCTCGCCGGGTTTGGGTTCATCGCCGCACCCGGTGAGGGCGGCGACCGTGATTGCTATTGCCAGCATGGGAAGTAGCTTCATTGCTTTTTCCAGTCCTTGGGGGTGAAGTTCGGGCACCAATCGCATCCACTGCGGGCGGCCTCGGCCAGAAGCTGCCCGTCTATGTCATCGGCCTGCACGTCAGGGACAAAGCCCGATTGCAGCAGCTTCGAGCATGGAAACACGTAGCGAGGCGGGGCATAGAAGCCTGTATCGAACATGGCCTTGTGCTCGGCCTTCGGGTCTCTGACCTCGGTGGCTTTGTGGCAGTAGTGCTCGACGCCGCCACCGGCGTGGGCTGCGATGAAGCAGCCGAGGGTGGCGATCACAGCATCCTGATTCACAACCAGCCGCCCACCAGCATGCACCAGCACGCCCTTGATGTTGTCGACGTGCTGGAGCAGGGCGACGGCCAGTTCTGCCTGCTCTGGCGTCCGGCCAAAGGTGGCGCGATACCGCTTGATCTTGCCGACGGGTTCTTCAGTGAATTCGGCGGCCTGGGCCGCGATCTCCAGTGCGACCGGGAACAGATGCGACGGCGAGGTCGTGAAGGAAACGGCGACCAGCATGCCTACTTCTTGCGATAGCGGCGGTGCTCAACCATCGTGCCGATGATGTTGATCGGGCAAATGTCTGATCGCAGCGACGGGAAGTCGGGGTTCAGCGGCACCAGCTCGATCACTTGTTCGCCGCGCTCGTTCATACCGCGAGGGCGGTATTTCTTGAACGTCGCTTCGTTGCTGCCGTTCTTGGCCACGACGAAATCGCCGGGGTTCGGTGCGACCGCCGGGTCAATGATGACCCGATCCCCCGGCCTGAAATCCGGGAGCATGGATTCGCCCTTGATCTCGAGCGCAAAGGCGTTCTCCGAAAGCTCTAGATCGGTCAGCAGCCATTCTGCGGCGTCGCCGGGTTCGTAGGTGTCCGCGATCTCCGTCCACATGCCAGCCTGCACGCAACTTATCAGGGGAATGTTTCTGGAACCGACCACTGCTGGCGCGATGTTGGTGGTGCCCAGGCCGGGCGACAGGAGGTGCGCGGTGGTGACTCCGAAAGCGCGTGCGATGGCCTCAATGGTTTCTGCGGTGGCTTGGGTGTCAGCACGCAGGATGCGGCTGATCGAAGACTGAGCAACCCCCGACTTCTGCGCGAGCTTGGCTTGTGTGTTGATGGTGCCGTGCGTGTCCAACAGAGATTTCACGTTGGCTGCCAGCACCTCAGAGGCGGGCTGTTTTTTCATTTTCCAATCTAACCATAGATGGCTATCTATGTGCGGCTTGACGAATATCCGGTAACGGATAAAATGAAGTCGTTTCCACCACGAGGTAGCCATCCATGCAACCGAACCAAGAACCCATCTTCGCTTTCGTCAAGCGCAGGCTTACCGAAAACAA
>JAEMQF010000007.1 GCA_022758925.1 Burkholderiales bacterium
CGGATCAGCGCAGGCAACGGCGACTGGGGATCGGCAACCGCTCGCCCCATCGCTTCCAGCCCCGTGCGGGCTCCTACGGGAACATGCAGACCGAACTCGCGGCAGAACCCGCGCAGCGCATTGATGCGCGAGGTGCGCGTGCCCATCCACAACGAGCGGGTGCGATGCATCGCCTGCAGTGCCTGTTGCTCAACCGACTTGACGCGCACCGGCACGATCTCGGCACAGCGTGCCGCTTCCAGCAACGCGCAGGCATCCGCGGCGTCCGTCTTGTTGCGCTTGACGTAGGCGCGGACGTAGGCCGCCGGCAGCAACCGCACCTCGATCCCCAGGCCGTTCAGCCACCGCGCCCAATGATGCGCCGAGCCGCAGGCTTCCATCACCACCAGACCCACCGCGCGGTTGGCAAACCAACGCTCGAACTGGGTGCGGGTGAGGCGATGGGATTCGACCACCCGCCACGCGCCATCAGCGACGGCGAGCTGGAACACGGATTTGGCGAGATCCACTCCCACAACCGGCAATGCCGCGGTAGCATTCATCTTGGACTCCTTCGGGTTGAGCGCTGACACCCCACACCACATGAGGCCAGCTGGCACGATGATGCCGAAAGATCAGGGGGAGTCCATCCCATCAGTCAACCGGACGCGCCGGTTCAGACTTTCTACTTGGCGAGTGTCGATGCGGCGCGCCGGTTACCTGGTACGTTGGACGTCTACGAGAATGAACGTTCTGGCCGAAATTGTTGACCGCCTCATGTCACCGGCGTAGTTTTCCACGTCTGGAGCGACGAAGCGCCGAAATCCCCGGTACCGCTCGACCTCACCTCGCAGACGTCTCAATTCGCTCGGACAAGGCATTGGAAGATGGATCGACGAAAATTTATCGGCACGCTGGCGGGTGGTCTATTCGCGAACCCGCTCGCCGCCAGCGCGCAGCAAGCTGGAACGATCCGCAACATCGGATGGCTGGATCTCGGAAGCGCGCCGTCCACCACAGATTCGTCTCTTGAGGCGTTTCGGCGCGGCCTCCGTGAGCTTGGTTGGATCGAAGGCCGAAACGTTGTCATCGAAGCCCGCTATGCCAACGATGATCTTGGTCGCCTCGCGACGGTCGCAGCGGAATTGGTCGGGCGCAAAGTCGATGTGATCGTGACGATCACGACACCGGCTGCGCTTGCGGCAAAGAAGGCAACTTCATCGATTCCGATCGTGATGGCAGGCAGCAGCCGTCCGGTCGAACTCGGGTTGGTCGAGAGTCTGGCGCGACCCGGGAACAATGTGACTGGAGTTACCAACAATCCGGGTGCCGGCGTCAATCAGAAGGTTGTGCAACTCCTCAAAGAGGCTGCTCCCAACGTCTCTCGAGTGGCGCTGCTTTGGGGTGGCACGGCCGCGCCAGGCGAAGCAGGCGTCCTCGCACAGCTTCAAGCCGTCGCGCCGGCTCTCGGGATCAGCATCCTGAGCGCCGAAGCCATTCAACCGAGCGATGTGCCCGCCGCGCTCGCTGCGATTTCGTGGCAGCGGTCCGACGGGCTCTATGTGTTGCCGAGTTCCACGAACACCGCACAACGTAAGTTGATCGTGGATTTTGCGTTGGCTAATCGTGTGCCGTCGATATTCGCCGATGCGCGGTGGGTCAGGAGCGGTGGTTTAATGTCCTATGGCATCGACTGGTTGGAACTTCGACGGCATAGCGCCACGTACGTCGACAAGATCTTGCGCGGGGCCAAACCTTCTGATCTACCGGTCGAACAGCCCACGAAGTTCGAGCTGGTGATCAATCGCAAAACCGCAGAGACGCTCGGGCTGACGATCCCGAAGTCGCTGCAATTGGCGGACTTCATATAGTGACCTCATACGGCCGCCCAACCCGGCGGTCAACCGGACGCGCCGGTTCAGCGCTTCTGCTTGGCGAGCGTTGGTGCGGCGGGCCGCTCAACTTGTACGTTGAGGTTGTAGAAAAACCGCTTTTTTTCGCAGCCTGCGAGCGCGCGCAGCGCACGTTGCGCATGAAGGTGCTTGCTGATGTTCAAAGGATGTCGCAACGTGGCGCGCGCAAGGCGACTGTCGGGCGCTTCTGCGGCAGTCCAGACGGTCCTGCTGTCGGTTTGCCGTTACTGCGCGTAGCCGTGATGCGCGAGTTTCTCGATGTTGTGGACCAGGCAGAAGAGCTTCCACTGCCCATCGACTTTCTTCCGGCCGCGAAGCGTGAAGCGATCGAGCCCCTTGTTGTAGCGGAGGTTGCCGAAGACGGGCTCCACCGTGGCGAAGCGCCGGCCGTAGCGGGCGCGACCCGCGGGCGAATCGATGCGTTGCTTCATGCGGTCGGTGTGGGACTCGGGCGTGGTCGCGGCCTTGCCGTGGAAGAAGGCGACTTGGCGGGTCTTGGTCTTCTCGGGGGTGCGCAAGCAGCGCGCTCGATGCGAGCAGGGAAGACAGTCGCGTTGCGCGCCTTCGAAGCGCACTACCGCGTAGCCGTTGATGACACTGCCGCCGTGGCTGTACAGTGACTTCCCCGCCGGGCAGACACAGCTCTTGGCCGCAGCGTCGTAGGTGAAGTCGCTCGGCTGATAGGTCGTGGCCTTCTTCTCGGGATTCTCTTTGTCGTGCAGCGGATCGGGTGCCTCCTGGTGCCGGCCTTGCGTGGCGAAGCGCTCGTCGCGCTGCCGCATGCCGTTATCGGCGATGAGCGCGTCAACCTTCATCGCCGCGAGCTGCTGCAAGTTTGCTTCGCTGTGATACCCGGCGTCGGCGGTGATGACGGAATGCTCCGCCAGGATGTCCTTCATCGCCGCTACCACCGGCACCAGCAGTTCCTGCTCCGAGCCCGTGCCGTGGGCCTGGGCTTCAACGATGATCTGATGCTTGCCGTCGACCGCCGCCACGCCGGTGTAGCCCTGGATGACGCCTTTGCCGGTCGCCATCTTGGCGCTCTCATTATCCGTGCGGTTGCTCTTGCGGACCGCGCCCTTCACCCCGCGCCGCTCCGCGGGATGCTGGGCCAGCCACCCACGAATCTGTGCCGCGTCGCGTTGCAGCCGTGCGATGCGCTTGGCTTCCTTCGCCGCCAGATCGGGCTCGACGGGCTTGGCATCCTCTTCCCGATGGCGTTGCAGCATGGTCTGAGCCGCGGCTTCGAGCTTCGTCGCCTGCCGCTCGAAGTCCGCCCGGGTACCACTGCGGCTCTTGGCCGCGTTGCTCGGCAGCTTCACCCCGTCGATGGCGAACATCTCGCGTCCGAGCAAGCCTTGCCGATCGCAGATCGCCAGCACCGCGGCGAACACCCGGGCGATGTCCTCGCCCACCGTGCTGACGAAGTTCGCGATGGTGGTGAAATGCGGGCCACTATCGCCACACAAGGCGATAAAGGTCACCTGCTCGCGGCAGGCTCGCTCGATCCCACGGCTGCTGACGATCCCCTGCGAGTACGCGAACAGCACCACCTTGAGCAGCATCGCCGGGGGATACGCCGTGGCCCCCGTCTCGTCATTGCAGAAGCGCGCATCGAAGGACGACAGATCAATCTCGTGATCGAGCAGATGATCCAACGCATGCTCGAACGTCCCCGGCAACAACTGCCGCGCCAGATCGACCGGCAACAACCGCGGACTGGTATCAATGTGCTTGTAGCGGACCATGCCGTTTTCACCATTCGTCGACGCTTCTCCTTCGACCTTGATGCGCACAATCGTTCCGCGTAGGCTGGGGTTTTTCTACAGCCTCGTTAGGCATCACGGCAACCACGTCAACGCGATCAGGTTTACAGGAGACTTCATGAAGACCCTTATCACCGAATTCATCAGCCTTGATGGCGTCGTACAAGCTCCCGGGGGGCCCGATGAGGACACCGACGGCGGCTTCAGTCACGGTGGCTGGTCAATGAAATTCTTCGATCCAGTCGCTATGGGCGGCATGTACGCCGAACTCGCGGCAAAGAGTGACGCGCTCTTGCAAGGACGTCGAACCTATGAAACGTCGGCAGCGGCATGGCCCAGTCGCTCAGGAGATCCGTTCACTGATTGGATCAATGGCGTTCAGAAGTACGTGGTCTCCGACACGCTAAAAGAAGAAGATGCGACTTGGAATCCAACCACGATCATTCGTGGCAACGACCTCTTGAGGACGGTGTCTGAGCTTCGGGCACGTTCCGGTGGGTACATCTACGTCTATGGCAGTGCAACGATGGTTCGCTCGCTGCTTGCCGCCGACTTGGTCGATGAGTTGCTGCTCACGATCGAACCAATCATTCTTGGCGGCGGAAAGACGATCTTCGCC
>JAEMQF010000001.1 GCA_022758925.1 Burkholderiales bacterium
CTCCGCTTGCCAACGCAGCGCCGTCTTCACCGGGCCAGGGACAAAATCCTCGGCACCGCCGCCAGCAAACTCTTCGTGGCCTCCGAGCGCGGAGAACGCAACACCGCATCCGCAAGCCCCGCCTCGCCGATCCGCCCCTGCTGCATCACCGCCACATGGTCGGCGATGTACTCGACGACGCCGATGTTGTGTGTGATGAACAGGTACGACACGCCGAGCTCGCGCTGCAGGTCGCGCAGCAGGTCCAGGATTTGCGCCTGGACCGAGACATCGAGCGCGGAGGTGGGCTCGTCGCAGATGATCAACTCGGGCTCCACCGCCAGCGCCCGTGTGATCGCGATGCGCTGGCGCTGCCCGCCGGAAAATTCATGCGGGTAGCGCGCCAGCGAGTCCCTGCGCAGACCCACCTGATTGATCAGCTTGTCGATGCCGGCGCGCCGAGCGCTTGCGCTCAGGCCCGGCAGCAGTGCCACCTGCCCTTCCTGAAGAATTTCGAGCACCCGCATGCGCGGATCCAGCGACCCGGACGGGTCCTGAAAATGATCTGCACCGAGCGCCTGGCCTTGCGCAGCTCACGGCTCCTGCAATACGAGATCGCGCCCGCTCAACTTCGCCTCGCTTCGAGAACCTCCTGGCCATGCCCGCCGATCAGGACTTGCCCTTCAACGGCAATACGCGCAAGCGGGTGCGATTCGGGTCGACGGTCAACAACGCGCCGGCAGAAAGCTCTGGCTCCATCTGCCTCAGGGCGGCAACAACCTGCGGTCCGATAGCCTCGGGGCTGACGTCTCCGGCACGAATCTGAACGACGCTCGGCTACTCGCCCTGCGTTGCGGCAAGGATGGCTCCGAAATCCAGGTCGTGCGTCAGGACGACAAAGTCATGCGCGGCTGCATAGCTCATGATTCGCACGTCGGCGGCATCTGCAGGACCGATTCAAGCCCAATGTGCCGCCTCGAATCCCGCCTGGGCCAGCCGTCCCAGCCAACGCGGCGAGATTAATGTCGACGAGAATCTTCATTCCCCAGCGAGCCTGACCTCACGCTCCTCGGTGCGCCAGGCCGCATAGCGCAGCGCTTGCAGGATGTCCTCACGCTCGAGGTAGGGACAGTCGGCAAGTACGGCTTCAATGCTGTGCCCAGCGCCGATTTGACCGACCACCATGCCAACGGTCACGCGCATGCCGCGGATACAGGCCTTGCCACCCATGACATCGGGTTGCTGCGCAATTCGGTTCAGGTCAGTCATGTGCACCTTCCTTGCGCCACCACCTCGCGAAATTCAGAGAACCCCGAGGCTCGTCTCTTCATCGCCGCCGCTGCAATCATACGGCGACGGCAAGTGTGCTTCGACATGTCCATCGAGAACTATCAACATCTTGGCAACATGGTTTGGCCCAGACGGATTTGCTCGCGTGGCGCGTGGCCCCGCTTACCAATCCAGAGCGGTCTTCATCGGGCCATGGACAAATTCCTCGGTACCGCGGCCAGCAAGCTCTTCGTGTACTCCGAGCGCGGAGAGCGCAACACCGCATCGGCGACGCCGCACACACCGAGTTTGCACTGCAGGTCGCGTCGGGCCGAGAATTTGCGCGGGCACCGAGACGTCAATGTCTGCGGCCCACGTGAACGGAACTTGACGTGTCACCAGTGTGGTGACAAACTACCTTGGTGCGAATTTTCAATCGAAGTGCCATCGAACAGCACGGCCGGCAGCACTCCGGGGCGCGCGATGCACTTCGAGCGTGGTATGCAGAGGCCAGCCGATCTGATTGGGCGTCGCCGGAAGAGGTCAAGCGCCATTTCCCCAAGGCTTCGGTCGTGGCCAACAATCGAATCGTGTTCAATGTCGCCGGCAACATGTACCGACTGATCGTTTCGTTCAACTACCGCTATCGATCGGGGTACATCAAATTCTTTGGCACGCACGCCGAGTACAACAAAGTTGACGCCGCAACTGTCGATCAAACCTGAGGAGTGCACTGCATGGCCAGACAGAACATCGAGATAGAGTTTGTCAAGCACGAAGCCAGCTACAAACGCGCCCTCAAACGCGTCGCTCGCTTCTTTGACAACCCGCCCAAAGCGGGCACTGCCGACGACACGGAATTCGGCCTGCTGCTGTTGATGTGCGACCGCTACGAAACCGAGCACCACCCAGTGCCCCCTCCCGACCCCGTGGCCGCTATCGAGTTTGCACTCGACCGGAGCGGCCTTACTACCGCCGACCTGCAACGCGTGCTGGGTTCGCGTCAGCGAGTGCACGATATCTTCCATCGCAAGCGCCGGCTGTCATTGGAACATGTGCGAGCGTTGCACGCGGAACTGGGTATCCCCGCGGATGTGCTGATTCAGGTCTACTGACGCCCGATCAAATGAGCAGCCTTGGCCCAAAAGTGGCGCAGCCTGATTTCTCGAGCCGCCAGCCGGCACCATGTGCGACGACGCTTGAATCCTCGGCACCGCCGCCAGCAAACTCTTCGTGTACTCCGAGCGCGGAGAACGCTACACCGCGTCGGCCTCCCCCGCCTCGCCGATCCGCCCCTGCTGCATCACCGCCACATGGTCGGCGATGTACTCGACGACGCCGATGTTGTGCGTGATGAACAGGTAGGACACGCCGAGCTCGCGCTGCAGGTCGCGCAGCATGTTCTGGATTTGCGCCTGCATCGACACGTCGAGCGCTGAGGTCGGTTCGTCTCAGACGATCGGCTCCGGCTACGCGCTTGGAGAAGCTTCCGGGTAGGAGCGCCATGAGGGTGGCTGCGAATGCAAGAAGCGATGGACTCATGGGTGGCGCGTCAGCAATTTGAGCGCCTCGCGACGATCGAACGATTGACAGCCGGCATGACTGCCCGAAGTTTCAAAGCAGTGCCAAAAGCATCGCGGGCCACCGCAGCGATGACTTCATGACGACGAAGTTCATCATGCGCTTGCAAGTTCGAGCGAGACCACTACCTCACTGCCAGGCAATACACCCGCCGCCGTGCGAATGTGGTTCGGGACTGTGGCCTGGCCCTTCTCCGTGGCGTGCATGAGCAAACTCCTCGATCCGTTGAACACAGTCGGATTCTGAAGCTGCAATCAGACGCGTGGAGTGCGGCCGGTCCCACGGCTCGGCGTCAACGAGTGGGCAGAACCTGCTCAAGCAACGGGTGTCGATTTGGGGCGAACGGATTGACCACGCTGACACCGCGCCAGGTGAAGCCATGTTGCAGGTCTTCGCTCAACAGGATCCGGCATCGATGCTCGGCCGCCACCGCCAGCACAAGTCCATCCCAGATCTGCATCTGGTGGTCCGCATGCAAGTCCATTGCGGCTTGCAGCGCCACCCACGTCGAGTCGCGGACGCGAAACACGTCGGCCCACGCGAGCACCGCATCGCGCGCCTCTTGGGCACTGCGGCGCGCGCGGCGCGTCAGAACTCGGTGGAGTTCGCCAAGCACTTGGCTCGGCAACACGACGTCGCCTGTTGGCAGACGCGCCAGTACATCGCGTGCGGCCATACAGCGCTCTGCGTCGCCTTCACCCTCCGCATACACCAGCACGTTGGTGTCGACCGCAACGCCGAGTCGGAGCAGTTCAGTCATACAGCTCGTCGCGTGTCCATTCGCGCGGCCTATCGCTCGGAGCAATCAACGCAAGCCGCTCGAACAGGCGCTTCTTCGCCCGCTCGCGCGCCCGGTCGCTGGCTTGGCGCGCAGGCACGATGGTCGCTACCGGCTTGCCACGCGAGGTGACGAGCACGCTTTGGCCCTGCGCCACCTCGCGCAGCACTGCAGAGAATTGGCGATTCGCCTCGGCGGCCGTCACGGACTTCATGGTCGCTCCCGAAAGTAGTGAAGTAGTGTATTTGAAATCCGACGCGTATCGGCGGATTCGCCGCCCGCATTGCGCTGTCGTAATCCGCGGCACTGCCGCCAGCAAAGTCTTGGTGTACTGCGAGCGCGGATACCGAAGGCGCGCATTCGACACGCCGGATTCGCCGCTGCGCCTCGCCTGCATCACGGGTGGGCTCGTCGCAGATGATCAACTCCGGCTCCACCGCGAGCGCCCGCGCGATCGCGATGCGCTGGCGCTGCCCGCCGGAAAATTCATGCGGGTAGCGCTCCAGCGAGTCCTTGCGCAGGCCCTCCTGATCGATCAGCTTGTCGATGCTGGCGCGCCGAGCGCTTGCGCTCAGGCCCGGCAGCAGCGGGGCCTGCCCCTCCTGAAGAATTCCGAGAACCCGCATGCGCGGATTGAGCGCTGCGAACGGCTCCTGAAGAGTGATTTGCACCAAGCGCCTGGCCTTGCGCAGCTCGCGGCTCCTGCAATACGAGACCGCGCCCGCTCAACTTCGCCTCGCTTCGAGAACCTCCGGGCCATGCCAGCCGATCAGGACTTGCCCTTCAACGGCAATACGCGCAAGCGGGTGCGATTCGAATCGACGGTCAACAACGCGCCGGCCGAAAGCTCTGGTTCCTTCTGCCTCGAGGCGGCGACAACCTGCAGCCCGATGGCCTCGGGGCTGACGTCTCCGGCACGAATCTGAACGACGCTCGGTTTCTCGCCCTGCGTTGCGGCAAGGATGGCTCCGAAATCCAGATCGTGTGTCAGGACGACAAAGTCATGCGCTTCGGCCTGGCTCATGATGCGCGCGTCGGCAGCATCGACGGGACCGATGAAGCCCAATGCGCCGCCTCGAATCCCGCCTCGGCCAGCCGTCCCAGCCAACGCGGCGAAAGATTCATGTCGACGAGAGGCTTCATTCCCCAGCGAGCCTGAGCTCACGCTCCTCGGTGCGCCAAGCCGCATAGCGCAGCGCTTGCGGGATGTCCTCACGCTCGAGGTAGGGATAGTCGGCAAGTACGGCTTCAATGCTGTGCCCAGCGCCGATTTGACCGACCACCATGCCAACGGTCACGCGCATGCCGCGGATACAGGCCTTGCCACCCATGACATCGGGTTGCTGCGTCATTCGGTTCAGCTCAGTCATGTGCACCTTCCTTGCGCCACCACCTCGCGAAATGCAGAGAACACCGAGGCTCGTGTCCTCATTGCCGCCGCTGCAATCATGCGGCGAGGGTAAATGTGCTTCAGCATGTCCATCGAGAACAATCGACCACTGGGCAAGATGGTTTGGCCCGAACCGATTTGCTCGCGAGGCGCCTGACCCCGATTGCCAACGCAGGGCCGTCGTCATCCGGCCAAGGACAAGATCCTCGGCACCGCCGCCAGCAAACTCTTCGTGTACTCCGAGCGCGGAGAGCGCAACACCGCATCGGCCTCCCCCGCCTCGCCGATCCGCCCTTGCTGCATCACCGCCACATGGTCGGCGATGTACTCGACGACGCCGATGTTGTGCGTGATGAACAGGTACGACACGCCGAGCTCGCGCTGCAGGTCGCGCAGCAGGTTCAGGATTTGCGCCTGCACCGAGACGTCGAGCGC
>JAEMQF010000155.1 GCA_022758925.1 Burkholderiales bacterium
GCCTGATTCCTGGGTGCGACGAACAGAGTGACCGGCGGGCGGCGATGGCCTGATGCCGTCACAACAGGCCGTGCCGGTGATCGCACAAAGCAACTTCGGCCAAGGCCGAATCGCGACGCGCCTGCAACGTGCCTCTGGATCGCTGAAAACGAGACGACTTGACCGGCTCACCGGCCTCGAAACTCCAGGCCTTCGAATCAGGCACCGCGAGGCGATCGCGATCGCTGAGCAACAGCGGGCGCTGCTGTATCCGCTGCAAGCGGCCACCGTGCGCGCGCGCCTGTGCCAGCGAGAAAGCCGAGCGGACGGGCCAACGCGCTACTTCGGCCAATCGATGGGCAATTCACTGAAGGCTTCGACGATCCGAATCTGGTGCGAGCACCGGCACTGGTCCGACGGCCGCGGATGAAACGAGTGGGATGATTGCACGCAGCCGCCGAACGTGGGACGCCTTCGCGCACAATCCGGAAGCCGGACGCGATTGAACTAAATGGCCTCGGCCGCGCACTCGCACTTCCGCATCGCCGACGTCGTGAAGCACCATCGGCCGCTGATCCAATTCATGGAGGGAGCCGCATGACGCGTCAGCTGAAGCCCGCCGCCTCGCGCCGCACGCAGCCTCGTTCCGGGTCGGCGCTGGTCGCCGATACGTTCGCCCATCTCGTCGGCGCCATTGCAACTGCTCATTTCGAGATGGCGAGCCATGCCGGCCGGGCAGTCAACCGGGCGCTGACCTTGCGCAACTGGTTGATCGGCTGCTACATCGAGCGCTACGAGCGTGCCGGCGTGGACCGCGCCGAGTACGGTGAACGCCTGATGGATGAACTGGCGTCGTCGCTGCAGCAGCGAGGCCTGGCTCGGTGCGACCGCCGCGAGTTGTACCGCTACCGGCAGTTCTTCCTCACCTACCCGCAGATAGTGGAGTCACTGCCTCCCGCATTCGACGTCTCGGGGGCCGCACGAATTGTGGAGACAGCGACTCCACAATCACTGTCGGCCCGGCAGATCGTCGAGTCCTTGTCTTTCAGCCACCTGGCCGAGCTCATTCAGATCGAGGACCCGACGAAGCGCGCGTTCTACGAGCGCGAATGCATGAGCGGGAACTGGTCGCTGCGTGAGCTCAAGCGCCAGGTCGCGAGCCTCTATTTCGAACGCAGTGCTCTGTCCACACGGCACGACGTGCTGGCCGCCCGCACACATGCGAAAGCCGACACGCCGCCTGCCTTTCCGATCCGCGACCCTTATGTTTTCGAGTTCCTGGGCCTCAAGCCGCAAGAGGTCATGGGCGAGTCGGCGCTTGAAGACCAACTGCTCGACAAGCTGCAAGGATTCCTGCTCGAACTGGGGCACGGTTTCTGTTTCGAGGCTCGGCAAAGGCGCATCCTGATCGGCGAAGGCCACTACTTCATCGATCTGGTTTTCTACCACCGAATTCTCAAATGCCATGTCCTCGTCGAACTGAAGCTTGCCGAGTTCAATCACGAGAACATCGGTCAGCTCAACACCTACGTGAGCTGGTACCGGCAACACATGGCGACCCCGGGTGACAACCCGCCGGTGGGCATCCTGCTGTGTACCCAGAAGGACCACGCGCTGGCCGAGTTCGCGCTGGCGGGCCTGGACAACCAGCTCTTCGTCTCGCGCTACCTTCTCGAACTTCCGAAAAAGGAGGCGATGCAGAAGTTCATCGAACAGCAACTCGCCCAACTACACACCGAGCATCCAGCGACCTGACTCACCGCGCCGGCGGCCCGGTTGATTTGCCGCCCGGCCACCCAAGCCCAGAAGAATGACGCCCGGGCGCTGCTCGACCACCGGGGATGGCATGAGCGGGATGTTTGCCGGCACTGGTTCGCAGTGGCGCGGGCACACGCTGGCAAACGCCGAAGCAACAGGGCCCAGCGCTTGACTGTCCGAGGTGCCAAGCCGACTAGGGCAAGCTCTATAACAATTTCACCCAACTTCACTACATTCGGAGTGCAGCGCCGCGCGCTCGGATTGCAACATCAATTCGCGTGGCAGGCGTTTTCGAGTGCATGGTGGAAGCCGGCTGCGGCCACGCCTTCAAGCTTGGTTTACACGAGACATCGATGCCATCTCCATTGCCATTGCCATTGCCACTGGGTACGGCAGCGCAAGCGCGCCGGGCCGGCGGGTCCAGCCTGCGCAGGGCACGGCGTCCATTCTTCGCGGCGAGCGCCCGATGCGCGGCTACGTGATCCGCCGCGTGCTGGCGCTGCTGCCCACGCTGCTGCTGGCGAGCATGATCGTCTTCGTCACCGTGCGCCTGATTCCCGGCGACGTGATCGATCTGATGCTGAGCCAGAACGATGTGGCCGCCGACAAGCGCAGCCGCGAGCAACTGATTGCGGTACTCGGCCTGGACGTTCCGATGTGGCAGCAGTACGGGCGCTGGGTCTCGGCGATCGTGCTGCACGGCGATCTGGGCAAGTCGTTGTGGCAAGGCACGCCGGTGGCCGAGCAGCTGCTGGCGCGGCTGCCGGTGACTTTCGAGCTCGGCGCGATCGCGCTCGTGGTGGGCCTGCTGATCGCGCTGCCCATCGGCATCTACTCGGCGGTACGCCAGGACACCGGCGGCGATTACGCGGCGCGCTCGTTCTCGATCCTGCTGCTGGCGGTGCCCAGCTTCTGGCTCGGCACGATGGTGGTGGTGTTCCCGTCGATCTGGTGGGGCTGGTCGCCGCCGATCGAATTCACGCCGTTCGCGGAGTCGCCGGGGCGCAACCTGCAGCAGATGCTGCTGCCCGGCGTCGTGCTCGGGGCGGCGCTGTCGGCGATCACGATGCGGCTGACGCGCACGATGATGCTCGAAGTGCTGCGCCAGGACTACATCCGCACCGCCTGGGCCAAGGGCTTGAGCGAGCGCCTGGTGATCCTGCGCCACGCGCTGCGCAACGCGATGATTCCGGTGGTCACCCTGATCGGGCTGCAGGCTCCGCTGCTGATCGGCGGCGCCGTGATCATCGAGCAGATCTTCGTCATCCCGGGCATGGGCCTGCTGCTGCTGGAAGCGGTGCAGCAGCGCGACTACCCGATCATCACCGGCGTGTTCCTGATGGTCGGCGTGGCGGTGATGCTGATCAACCTGGGTGTCGACCTGACCTACGGCCTGCTCGACCCGAAGGTGAGGATGCGCTGATGTCCGCGGTCCTGCCCCTCGACGACACGGCACATGACCCGGGCTTCTGGGTCCGGCTGTGGCGCGGCAAGCCGCTGGGCGTGGCTGGCGCCGCCGTGCTCGCGCTGTTCCTGGTCTGCGGCGTTCTGGCTGATGTCATCAGCCCTTACGGATTCAACGAGATCGCGCCGGCCGACCGGCTGCAAGCTCCCGGCGTCGCGCATTGGTTCGGCACCGACAACCTCGGGCGCGACGTGCTCTCGCGCTGCCTGTACGGCGCTCAACTGTCGGTGATCATCGGCTGCTCCGCAGCGCTGCTGGCAACCCTGATCTCGGCCCTGGTGGGCATCGCCAGCGGCTACTTCGGCGGCAAGGTCGACCTCGCGGTGCAGCGCGTGGTCGACGCGTGGATGAGCTTTCCGGACCTGGTGGTGCTGATCGTCGTCGTCTCGGTGCTGGGCCCCGGCATGCCGCAGATCATCGGCACGCTGGGCCTGCTGCTGGGCATCGGCGGCTCGCGCATCGTGCGCTCGGCGGTGGTTTCGGTGCGCGAGCACATGTATGTGCATGCGGCGCAGAGCATCGGTGCGGCCGCGCCGCGTATCCTGTGGCGCCATGTGCTGCCCAACGTGCTGGCGCCGATCATCGTGTTGCTGACGACCCGCGTCGGTACCGTGATCCTGGCCGAGTCGAGCCTGTCGTTCCTCGGCCTCGGCGTGCCGCCACCGACGCCGACCTGGGGCGCGATGCTGTCGGGCAGCGGGCGCACCTACATGTTCGAAGGGCCCTGGCTGGCGCTGGCGCCGGGGCTGTGCTTGACGGCGGTGGTGTATGCCACCAATGTGTTCGGCGATGCGCTGCGCGATCTGCTCGATCCGCGCATGCGTGGCGGGCGTTGATCGGGCAAGCAGCGGCCGCAGTGGCCGCGTCAAGGAGAGATGGATGACACACCCTGGATTCGCAATTGGCGGCGCACGCACCATGCTGGCCGCTCTGGCCCTGGCCACAGCCGGCGCCGCATCCGCGCAGGCCCCGGCCAAGGCCGAGAAGCCGCAATATGGCGGCGCGCTGAGCATCGGCCTGGTCTACTACACCGTGTCGCCGTTGTCGTTCGACGCTGCCGACTGGCCGTGGAAGCACAACCAGGACACCGGCCTGACCTACGAGCAGCTGTTTGCCGCCGACCTGTCCAAGAGCGTGCGCAACGGCGGCAAGTTCCCCTTCATCTCCGACGCCTTCCTGCCGCCGGATGGCAAGCGCGGCGAACTGGCCGAGAAATGGGAGCTGCTGCAAAACCCCTGGCGCCTGGAAGTGCAATTGCGCAAGGGCGTGATGTTTCCAGCCAAGCCCGGCGTGATGGCCGCGCGCGAAATGGTGGCCGAGGACGTGGTCTACAGCTACGACCGATTGAACAAGAGTCCGAAGAAGATCTCGGGCTACTTCGACCACATCGAAAAGGTCGAGGCCAAGGACAAGTACAGCGTCGTCTTCACCTACAAGACCTACAACGCCGAATACGACTACCGCTTCGGCTGGGGCTACTACTCGGCCATCATGCCCAAGGAAGTGGTTGCTGCCGGCGCTTCCGACTGGAAGAACGCCAACGGCACCGGCCCTTTCATGATCTCCAACTACGTGCAGGGCAACGCACTGACTTTCAGCAAGAACGCTGACTACTGGGACAGCGAGACGATCGGCGGCCAGGCCTACAAGCTGCCCTTCGTCGACGCCATCACCTACCGCGTGGTGAAGGACGAAGCGACGATGATGACGGCGCTGCGCACCGCCAAGGTCGACGTGCTGGAAGCCGTACGCTGGAGCGCCGCCGCCGAACTCAAGAAGAACGCGCCCAAGCTGCAATGGAACCGCTCGCTGGCCAACGGCGGGCTGTTCGTCGCGATGCGCGTGGACACCAAGCCCTTCGACGACCTGCGCGTGCGCCGGGCGCTGAACATGGCGGTGAACAAGACCGAGATCATCAAGTCCTATTGGGGCGGCAACGCCGAGATGCTGGGCTTCCCGATGCATCCGGCCTGGGTCGGCTACTACGAGCCATTGGACACCATGCCCGAGTCGGTGAAGGAACTCTTCACCTACAACCCGACCAAGGCCAAGCAGTTGCTGGCCGAAGCCGGCTACGCGAATGGCTTCACGTTCAAGACTCAGACGACCTCGGCCAGCACCGACAACGACCTGCTGTCGATGGTGGCCGCCTACCTCGCCAAGGTGGGCGTGAAGATGGAAATCCAGGTCATGGAGTATCCGGCCTTCATGTCGGCGATGGGAACCAAGACCAACGCACCGGGCTACTACATGTTCACCGGTGCCACCAACCCGACCACCTCGTTGCGCAAGAACTTCATCAAGGGCCAGTACTGGAACCCTTCGCAATACACGGAACCCGAGTTCGGAAAGAAGATGGCCGAGGTCTATGCCGAGCCTGACGAACGGGTGCGGCAGATCAAGGCCAAGCTGATGACACGCGAGATCCTGGAACAGGCACCCTACATCTGGCTGCCCACGCCCTACGTCTTCAGCGCCTGGTGGCCCTGGGTGAAGAACTACGGCGGAGAATTGCGCGCCGGCTCGGAGCGGCCGGGCCCGATCCATGCGCGCATCTGGGTCGACCAGGAGATGAAGAAGAAGATGGGCTTCTGAGCGCCCGCAGCAGGCTCTCGAGCAGCGGATCAGCGCGCATCGCGTGGCAGCCAGCGTAACGCAACCCTTGCTCGAGGTGCGCGGCCTGACGACGCGCTTCCGCACCGAACGCGGCGAGTTGACCGCGGTCGACGATGTCTGGTTCACGCTCGATGCCGGCCAGACCCTGGCGATCGTCGGCGAATCGGGTTCGGGCAAGAGCGTGACGGCGCTGTCGCTGATGCGCTTGATTCCCGACCCGCCCGGGCGCATCACCGATGGCGCCATTCTGTTCGAGGGGCAAGACCTGCTGCGCCTGGGCGACGCGCAGATGCGCGCGATCCGCGGCGACCGCATCGCGATGATCTTCCAGGAGCCGATGAGCTCGCTCAACCCCGCGCTCACAGTCGGACTGCAGGTCGCCGAGCCGGTGAACGTGCACCGCGGCGAGCCCTGGGTGCGCGCCTATGCGCAGGCCAAGGCGCTGCTCGCTCGCGTGCGCATCCCCGACGCCGCGAGCCGTCTGCACACCTATCCGCACCAATACTCGGGCGGCATGCGCCAGCGCACGATGATCGCCATGGCCCTGGCCTGCCAGCCCCGGCTGATCATCGCCGACGAGCCGACGACGGCGCTGGACGTGACGATACAGAAGCAGATACTCGACCTGATCCGCGACCTGCAGAAGAAGCGCCAGATGTCGGTGCTGTTCATCACCCACGACCTGGGCGTGGTGGCGCGCTACGCCGACCAGGTGGCGGTGATGTACGGCGGGCGCATCGTCGAGCAGGC
>JAEMQF010000333.1 GCA_022758925.1 Burkholderiales bacterium
CCTCGAGTCCATGTTCGCCTGCTGGGTCGCTGGCCTGTGCGTCGTGCCGGTGAATGCCAAGCTTCACCCGCGCGAAGTGGCGTTCATCGCCAATGACTGTGGCGCCACGGCGTTGTTCACGAGTGAAACGCTGCTCGATGCGCTGGTGGGCCACACGCCTCTGGCCGAGGCGACGCCGCGGCGCATCGTCGCTGGCAGTGCCGCCTATGAAGCGCTGGTGGGAGACCATGGCGCAGCCTGCGCCGCTGTCGACCCCGCGGCTGCGGCGTGGATCTTCTACACCAGCGGCACGACCGGCACACCCAAGGGCGCCACGCTGTCGCACCACAACCTGCTGGCCGCGACACTGGCGTACTACGCCGACATCGAAGCCGTGGGCAGTGGCCAGACGATGCTGCATGCAGCACCGTTGTCGCACGGCTCGGGCATGTACGCGCTGCCGCACTTGATGGCCGGCGGCCACCAGGTGATCGCGAGCAGCCCCGACGCAGCGATCGTGCTCGACGCGTTCCAGCGCTATCCCGAGGTGTCGATGTTCATGGCGCCGACGATGCTGAACCGCTTCGTGCGTGCGGCCCATGGTCTGGCCCATCCGGCAACCGGGGTGCGCAGCATCATTTACGGTGGTGCGCCGATGTACGTGAGCGATCTGCAACGCGCGCTCGAAGTGCTGGGCCCGCGTCTGTACCAGCTTTACGGCCAAGGCGAATCGCCGATGACGATCACCGGCCTGTCCAAGGCCGACCACCTCGGCCCCGGCGACGCCGCTCACCTCGCGCGCCTCGCATCCTGCGGCCTGGCGCGCAGCGGCGTGCAGGTGCGCATCGAGCGCGAAACCGGCGAACCCGCCGAACTCGGCGAATCGGGCGAAATCGTCACGCGCAGTGACTGTGTGATGCGCGGCTACTGGAACAATCCAACGGCCACGCGGCAGGCGCTGCACGACGGCTGGTTGCGCACGGGCGACATCGGCGCGCTGGATGCACGCGGCTACCTGACCCTGCGCGACCGCTCCAAAGACATGATCATCAGCGGCGGCCACAATATCTATCCGCGCGAGATTGAAGAAGTGCTGTTGCGACACCTGGCGGTGCTTGAATGTTCGGTCGTTGGACAGGCAGATACGGAATGGGGCGAAGTGCCGGTGGCCTTCGTCGTCAGTGAAGCAGTTACGGCGAACCTCGAAGGTTCACTCGATGCGCTGTGTCTGGAGCACATCGCGCGCTTCAAGCGGCCACGTGTCTACCACTTTGTCGATTGTTTGCCGAAGAACAATTACGGCAAAGTGTTGAAGACACAATTGCGCGCGAGCTTGCTCAAGCCGCGCGCGTGAAATTCAGGAGCAAACATGAAGATCGTGATGATGGGCGGAACTTGTCAATGACTTTGCGACACCCGGGGGCGCTAATTTGGCGTGCTGCCAGCGACTTGAGTGGTTCGAACGCGATACCTGCCAGGCGCGGGTTTTCAGGTGCAGCGCCTGCCAACACGGCAAACTGACCGAACTCAAGTACGTCATTCCCGAAGCAGAGCCCGCCGCTGCGAAACGTGCTGTAGTTCGCCATTGGGCAAACGACTGGGATCTGAAGACAAGAGCTGCTCCAAGAAGCGCGAGGGCGGCGCGAGGGTGGCGCGAGGGTACAGCCATGCACAGGCGGCGCCGGCAAGGAACAAGATTTCCCCCACGAAAGCGGTAGCAGTGGACTTTGGCATGGGTGTCGAGGCAGGATGTCACCCACCTGAAACTTTGCCTGAGGCGCGCTGCCTCCAGCACGCACGCCGTGCGCTGCGGCGCCTGTGGTCGCGACAAGGCTCGCACGGGCACTGAGGCGCCGCGCCGGGGTGGTGACGAAGCAGCAGCAAGCGATGAGTCAGGCGGCGTTGGCATCGAAGGCGCGGACAAAGGCGGCAGCGTAGATTCGGCGGCGGGCACAATCAAACGCGAGCGTCAACCCCGAGCGCAGCACGCTCGGCCGCCACCGACAAGGACTGTTCCATGCTGCACCTGCACTACTACCCCGGCAACGCCAGCCTCACGCCGCACATGCTGCTTGAAGAGTTTGGCGTGCAATACCAACTCGACCTCGTCGATCGAACCAAAGGCGCGCACAAGTCGCCCGGGTATTTGAAGCTCAACCCGAACGGGTTGATCCCGGTGTTGATCGACGCCGATCTGGTGCTCTACGAAGCTGCCGCAATCTGCCTGCACCTGGTCGATGTGCACCCCAAGGCCGGCCTCGCGCCGGCGTTGGGTACGCCCGAGCGGGCCCATTTCTACAAGCGCCTGATCTGGCTCACGAACACGCTGCAGGCGATGTTGATCCACTACTTCTACCCGGAGCGGTTGGTTGACGACAGCAACGCCGAAGGCGCGGCGCAAGTCAGGGCGCATGCCGAAGCCAAGATCGGCACGATGCTCGACCAACTCGACGCCGAACTCGCGCGCCACGGCCAGCCCTGGCTGCTGGGTGCGAACTACAGCGCTGTCGATCCTTATGCGCTGATGCTGTGCCGCTGGACGCGCGGCATGAAACGCCCGGCGCGTGCTCTGCCGCATCTGGCGCCGTATTTGCAACGCGTATTGGATCGGCCGGCGGTGCAGCGCGCGTTCGAGCAGGAAGGCTTGACCAAGCCCTGGGTTTGAGCCTGGCCTCGCCCCGATGCGTCGGGCGGCCCTGATTCGGGCTGTGGCGCTGCCTGGGCCGCACGCGGTCGGTTCAATCGGGTTGGATTGACCCGGTGCTCACGCCCACGCGGCGCGCCCAATGTTCTGTCAGTGGTGTCAGCGGTTTCGCGCAGCGCCGCTCGTTGAGCAAGGCCCGGCCGACGCCACAATCGACCCCGTTCGACGCGGCGGCGAGCAGGGTCTGATCGATCAGATCGCGCTGCGCATGGCTGCCGCCGAAGTGGTGGGCGATGCCGCGCAACGGCAGCAGACGGTCGATGCACTGGCGCATGCGCCCGCGCGAGAAGTCCACCAGACCCCGCATCATCGGCAGGCCCACTTCGACGGCCATCGCCTGGTTGTCGGGTGCGGCCTCACGCGGTGCCCGCGACGCGCGCTCGGCGGCCGCCACGAGCAGAGCGTCGGCGCGAGCGGCGTCACCGCTGCCCAGCAGCGCGAGCAAGGCGTGCACGTCGTTGAACGCGTAGTAGCCGGCGTGGGCGATCGGGTCGGCCCAGGCCGCGGCCAAGGCTGTCCAGCGCGGGCCGACATCCACCCCCAGCAGTTGCAGGCGCCAGAGCAGCGCGGCACTGTCCAGCCACTGCAGGTTCACGCTGGCGGAGCTGCCGCCAATCGACTCATCGTAGAGCCTCAGCGCTGTCTCGGTCTGCAGCGATTCCAGATGGAACAGCGCCAGGTGCCACCAGTTGTGCACCGACAAGCCGTTGTCCACCGCCCAATCGGCGTGGCGTGATACGAGCCATGACATTCCTTCCGCGTGACGGCCCTGCATTTCCATCACATGTGCAACGGCGTGGATCGCCCACGGCACTTTGGCGTCGCCCGCCACGGCGCGCCTTCCCACCGCCTCAGCCTGCGGATAGACGTTGCACTCTTCCAGGCCGAACGCGTACATGCCAAGGACATAGGGATACAAGGCATCGTCTGCCGGCCAGTCAGGCAGCACGCGGGCCACGCGCGCGCGCAGGCTGCGCGCGTCGCCGCGATAAAAATCGAACAGGTGCGCGCAGATCAGCGCCAGCATGTCGCGTGGCTGGTCGCGAAGCGCCAGGTCCCAGAGCGCACTCGCGTCGCGCCAGCGGCCCGCCAGCGCCAGCTCGGCGGCGGCGAAATGAAGCTGTTCTCGCTGCGTTGCGTGCCCAAGGTGCGGCCGTGCTGCCTCGAGCGCGTGGCGCGCCTTGGGCACGAGCGCAGGCTCGGTGAGAGTGAGCATGAAGTCGGCCTGCATCGTGTGCGCCAGGCTCCAGGCCGGGTCGGCGGCGATGGCCGCGTCGAGGTCGGCAACTGGGTCGCCGAAGAACGACAGCATGCGCCATAGCGCGCGCTCGAAATGCTCAAGCGCCTGCGGCGAGGTGGTGCGGATGGGGCAGCCGCGAGAATCTTGCATGGGGTCTCCTGCGTTGCTTGATTGGCTGCGCATGGTGCCATGCGCGTGGCATCGGATCGCGGCCGCGTTCGAGCAGCGGGCGGCGTTGCGCCGGCATGACGCTGAAGCGTGCGGTGTGGCTCCACCCGCCGTGCGCCAGGCTCAAGGCTGCGTCGGCTCCGGCCATTCGCGCTGTGTCGGGCGCAACTGCTCCCAGGCGCGCGCGATTTGCAGCACGCCCAGATCGTCAAAGCGCTTGCCGATGATTTGCAACCCGATCGGCAAGCCGCTCTTCGTGTAGCCGCAGTTGATGCTCGCTGCCGGCTGCTCGCTCATGTTGAACGGCAGCGTGAAGGCGATGTGCTCGAAGGGCTGCTTCGGGTCGTTTGTCGGGCACGGCAGTTCGGCGGCGTAGGCCGGAATCGGCGCGGTCGGCGAGAGCACATAGTGAAAGCGTGCGCAGGCCGCGACCGCCGCCTCGCGCATCGCGCCCATCTGGCTGAAGCCGTGAAACACCTGCTCCCCGCTGAGCCCTGCGCCACCACGCGCCCACTCGAAGATGAAGGGCAGCACACGCGCGCGTCGCGCGTCAGGCAAAGCCGAGATGTCGAGCCAGGCGCGGCAACGCCAAAACTGATCCATGCCTTCGGCCATGGCGCGGTTCATGATCGGCGAAATCGGCTCGACGCTGGCGCCTGCGGCATCGAACGCGTGCGCCGCGGCTTGCACCGCGGCAGCGACTTCGGGTTCGACATCGAAGCCCCACCCGGCATCCATCATCAGGCCGATTCGAAGGCCTTTCAGGTTGCGATCGAGCTCCGACCATGCGATGTCCTGCCACGGCAGGCTCATGGAGTCGCGCGCATCGGCCTGGCTCAACACCGTCATCAGCGCCGCCGAGTCGGCAACCGTGCGTGTCATCGGCCCGGCGACTCTTCCCGCGTACGGCGGATAGATCGGGATCCGCCCGAGGCTTGGCTTCAGCGTGAAGATGCCGCACCAGCCCGCCGGCAGGCGCACCGAGCCGCCGATGTCTGTGCCGACATGCAGTGGTCCGTAGCCGGCCGCTGCTGCCGCTGCCGCTCCGCTGCTGCTGCCTCCCGGGTTGCGCGTCAGGTCCCAGGGGTTGCGCGTCAGCGCATGAAAGCTCGACACGCCCGACGACAACATGCCGTAGTCGGGCATCGTCGTCTTGCCCAGGATCACGGCGCCGGCCTCGCGCAGGCGAGCCGATGGCGGCGCGTCTGCGGCTGCGGGCGTGAGTTCGGTGGCAGCAGTGCCAAGTGGCATGGGCACGCCGCGCGTTGCGATGTTCTCCTTGATCGTGACTGGCACGCCGTCCAGCGCCGACAAAGGCTTGCCGGCGAGCCAGCGCTTCTGCGCGGACTCGGCCATCGAAAGCGCCGCGTCGCCGTCCAGCGCGTAGGTGGCGTGCAATTGCGGCTCACACGCGGCGATGCGGCGCAGCACCGCGCGGGTCACTTCAACCGGCGACAGCTCCTTGCTGCGGTACAGGCGTTGTAGCTCGGTGGCGCTGAGGCTGTGAAGGTTGTGCATTCAAGGTTTCGGATGACGGGCGCGGGTCGCCCAGACTGTGACGCCGGCGAAAGGTCGTGTGCGCCGCGTGCGCAGCCACACGCCGCGCGATCGCAGGCGGTGGATCCCCGCTCGCGCGTCAGGCACGGCGTCGTGCCTTTGCGAAGTGACAGCACACGCCGGGGTCACAGCGTGCGCCGCGCCGATGGCATAGGCAGGCATCACGGGGTGGCGATCTCACTCCCAACTCAAAGCGCTCAAGTCGTTTGCAAAGATCGGCGAGCTGCTCCACACGCCCTTCAGGCCCTTCTTGCTGACCGCGGTTTGCGCCGGGTTGAAGATAAACGCATTCACCGCGTCGGTCGTCAGCATCTTCTGGATTTCACCGAAGAGTCTGGTGCGTTCCTTCGCATTGCCTTCGGTCGCGTACTTCGCCGCCAGATCGCGAAACGCCTTGCTGTCGTAGCCCCAGTAGTAGCCGGTGTTCGTGTACTGCATGAAGTCGAGCGGCTCGACATGGTTGATCACGGTCAGGTCGAAGTTGCCCTTGAACGGGCCACTCAGCCACTGCGCCCACTCGACGTTTTCGATCTTCGCGTTGATGCCCACCTTCGCGAGTTGCGCGGCGATGACTTCGCCGCCCTTGCGCGCGTATTGCGGCGGCGGCAGGGTCAGCGTCACATCGAGAGGCGTGGCCACGCCCGCTTCCTTGAGCAGCGCCTTCGCCTTCTCCGGGTTGTAGGCGTACACGCCCGTCAGATCGAGATAACCGGCGTCGGTGGGCGCCATGTGCGAGCCGATCGGTTGCGCCAGGCCTTCGAGCACGCCGTCGATGAACGCCTTGCGGTCGATCGCGTGCATCAGCGCGCGGCGCACCCGCACGTCGTCGAAGGGTTTCTTCTTGTTGTTGATCGTCATGATGCCCTTGCCGGCGGTGCTGCCGATTGCGACCGTGAAGCGCTTGTCGGCCTGGAACTGCTTGACGCTTTGTGGCGCATCCAGCCGCGGCACGGCGTCGATGTCGCCGGCGAGCAGCGCGGCCACGCGCGCGGCAGGGTCATTGATGAAGCGGAACGTCACCTTGTTCAGCTTGATGCTTGCTGGGTCACGAAACCCGGGCCATTTGGTCAGCGTCACGGAGCTGCCCTTCTTCCATTCGGTCAACGTGTAAGGCCCGGTGCCCACGGGTTTGGTGGCCGTGCCGTCGGCGCTTTTCGGGTCCAGGATCACGGCCGTGTTCTCGCCCAGACGGAACAGTAAATTGCCGTCGGCGTTGTTCAGCACCAGGATCACGGTGTGCGGATCAGGGGTGCTGATGCTGCTGATGTTGTCGAACACGGCCTTCTTCGCCTTGTTCGTCGACTTTTCGTCCTTGGCGCGCTCGAAGCTGAACTTGACGTCGCTCGAGTCGAAGGCCTCGCCGTCCTGGAATTTCACTCCCTTTCGCAACTTGAAGGTGTAGGTCTTGCCGTCCGGGTCCATGCTCCAGCTCTCGGCGAGCAGCGGCGTCACAGCGCCGTTCATGCCGATCTTGGTCAGGCCCTCCAGGATGTTGTAGTGCACGATTTCGCCGATCGCCGCGGCCGGCGCGGTGGTCGGGTCCAGCCCCGTAGGTTCGAGCACCATGGCGAGCACGGCGCTGTCTTTGCGGGTTTGTGCGGAGGCGCTGAGTGCGATTACAGCCAGCACCAGTGCGCAGAGTTTGAGGGCAGAAGTCTTCATGGGGTGTCTCCTTTTGAGGGCGATTGAAACATGATCTGTTCCGCGAAATGGCAGGCCGCCCAATGCCTCGAATCCAGGGCGCGCAGCCGCGGTCGTTCCGTGTCACAACGATCCTGACGGTAGCGGCAACGCGGCGCGAATGCACAAGCGTTTGCCCCAATGTCGGTGGCGCCCACTGTATCCGCTGTCGCGATGCCGGTGCAACGCCGCGCCGGCGCTGCGGCGTCGACACGCGTTTGCTCGGCGGCGGCGAGCAGGGCCTGGGTGTAGGGGTGCGCCGCAGCACGGAACAGCAGGTCGCTCGTGCCCTGCTCGACGACTCTTCCCGCGTACATCACGATCACTTCGTCGCACACATGGTCCACCACCGCCAGGTCGTGGCTGATGAGAAGGTAGGTCACGCCGAACTGATCTTGCAGATCCTGCAGCAGGTTCAGGACCTGCGCCTGCACCGACACATCGAGTGCGCTGACGGGTTCGTCGGCCACGATCAGCTTCGGCATCGTGATCAGGGCACGCGCAATCGCGATGCGCTGGCGCTGGCCGCCGGAGAACTCGTGCGGGTACTTGTCGGCGTCCGACGCGCGCAGGCCCACGGCGTCGAGCATGGTGCCGGCGCGCTCGCGCCGCTGCGCTGCGCTGGCGTCGAACAACGGCTCGGTGACGATGCGCCCGACCCGCTGGCGCGGATCGAGCGAACCGTAGGGATCCTGGAACACCATTTGAAAGTCGCGCCGCGCGTCGCGCAACTCGGCGCTGCCGAGTTGATTCAGGTCGCTGCCCTGGAACAAGACCTGGCCAGAGGTGGGCGGCTCCAAGGCCATTGCGATGCGTGCCAGCGTCGATTTGCCCGAACCCGATTCGCCGACGACGCCGAGGTTGCGCCCCGTCTGTAACGCCAGGCTCACGCCCGCCAGGGCGTGTACGACGGGAGCGCTTTGCCATAGCGTTTCGCGCGGCAAGGTGTAGCGGCGCGTCACATCGCGCAACTCCAGCAGCGGGGCGTCGTCATTCGGCAAGGCATGGCTCGCATCGGCAGTGGGCGGCATGGGCCCGCATCATCGGGCAAGGCGCGACAGATTGCCCTCCATCGCGCGAGGCGCTCGAAATAGAACTGCGAGCCTAATTTTGGCTCCATTTGTTGCAGAGCAACAAATATCGCTTGCAAACCACGCTCCAGCCAATAGAATCGGTCCATGTTGCAATGCAGCAAAACAGTCCCTCAAGCAATCTTTTCCCTGACCCAAGGAGTTCCACAATGTTTACCCCCGAGCAAATGATGACCACGCAAAAGCGCAATGTTGAAGTCTTCCTGGGCATGAGCCAGAAGGCGTTCGAGAGCGTTGAAAAAGTCGTCGC
>JAEMQF010000209.1 GCA_022758925.1 Burkholderiales bacterium
CGGGCTTTGGGTCGTGCCCGCGTTGGGTCTGCTTTGGGGCGCAGGCTAGGCGCAAAGCGCAGCCGTGCCGGGCGGCACGGCGAGCATTTGCAACGACGCATGCGCCCCAAAGCAGACCCAACCCGAAGGGCCGGGGCGAATTTCGGCGCCACTCGTCGTTGCCGGCTCCTTGTGTGGCACGCCACACGGCGTCGCCGCCGCCTAGATTGGCGCCGCAATTCGCCCCGGCGCGGACCCGACCCAAAGCCCGACAGGCTCCTAGCGTCGCTGCGGCGGCAGGTCGGTGCAGGCGCCTTCGAAGGCCTCGGCCGCCAGGCCGATGCTCTCGCCCAGAGTCGGATGCGGGTGAAACGTCTTGCCAATGTCCACCGCATCGGCGCCCATTTCGATTGCCAGCGCGATCTCGCCGATCATGTCGCCGGCATGCGTGCCCACGATGCCGCCGCCGACGATGCGGTGCGACTCCTCGCTGAACAGCAGCTTGGTGAAGCCTTCATCGCGACCATTGGCGATGGCCCTGCCCGATGCCGACCAGGGAAACAGGCCCTTCCTGACCTTCATGCCTCTGGCCCTGGCCTCGTCCTCCGTCAGGCCGACCCAGGCCACCTCGGGATCGGTGTACGCCACACTCGGAATGACGCTCGCATCGAAGCTCGCCCGCTGCAACTTTGCATCGCCCAGTTGCTCGCCAGCGGCGACTTCCGCTGCAACATGCGCTTCGTGCACCGCCTTGTGCGCGAGCATGGGCTGGCCGACGATGTCTCCAATGGCAAAGATGTGGGCGACGTTGGTGCGCATTTGTGTGTCCACGGCAATGAAGCCGCGCTCGCCGACGCTCACGCCGGCCTTGGCGGCACCGATCTTGTGGCCGTTGGGAGCGCGACCCACGGCTTGCAGCACCATGTCGTAGATCTGGGGGTCGCTGGGCGCGCCGTCGCCTTCGAAGCGCATCGAAATGCCCTGAGGCGAAGCCTGGGCACCGACCGTCTTCGTCTTCAGCATGATCTTGTCGAAGCGCGGCGCATTCATCTTTTGCCAGACCTTGACCAGATCCCGGTCGGCACCGAGCATCAGGCCGTCCAGCATTTCGACCACGTCGAGCCGCGTCCCGAGCGTGGAGTACACCGTGCCCATTTCGAGGCCGATGATGCCGCCGCCGACAATCAGCATGCGCTTCGGCACCTGGCGCAGCTCGAGCGCTCCGGTGCTGGTGACGACGCGCGGGTCGTCTTGCGGAAGGAACGGCAGCTTCAGTGCTTCGGAACCCGCAGCGATGATGGCTCGCTTGAAGCGCACGGTTTGCGCGCTGCCGTCGGCTACGTCGACCGACAAGTGAAACGGTCCGGCAAATTCGCCGCTGCCGTGCAGCACCGTCACCTTGCGCATCTTGGCCATCGCGGCCAGGCCGCCGGTCAACTTGCCGACCACCCTCTCCTTGTGCTGCTTGAGCTTGGCCAGGTCCACGGCAGGCTCGGCAAACGTCACGCCCAGCGCGGCGAAATGCTTCACCTCGTCCATCACCGAAGCGACGTGCAACAAGGCCTTGGACGGAATGCAACCCACGTTCAGACACACGCCACCCAACGTCGCGTAACGCTCGACCAGCACCGTCTTCAAGCCCAGGTCGGCCCCCCGAAACGCAGCCGAATAACCGCCCGGACCGGCGCCGAGCACAAGAAGATCGCATTCCATGTCGACACGGCCGCCGTCGCCGGACGGTGTGCCTGAAGGTGTGGGATTGAGCGCCATGACGATCAGACTTTCAAGGTGATGGTGTGGGCACGTACCGGCCCACTGGAATTTTTGTCGAATTCGCAACCGGCACGAACCCCCAGTTCCGCCAGGTCTCGCGCCGATTTGACCTGGTCATAGGCGGCAGGCATGCCTCCCAGAGCAAATGCGCGGCCGGTGCCGATCCACGAGTTGCCGCATCGAAACCGTTTTTCGTTCGCCTCGCAGCGATGCGCCAGCCGCGTGTCGCCGAAGGTCACGAGGCTGTCGGCGGCAATCGCCACCGTGCCGCCCTTGCGCACGACCACCACCGTGGTCATGGCGCGACGCTCACAGCAAGACGCGGCGAAGATCCGCCAGGACGCTGCCGAGGTAGCCATTGAAGCGTGCAGCCGCGGCGCCGTCGATGACACGGTGATCCCAACTCAGCGACAAGGGCAGCATCAATCTCGGGACGAAGGCCTTGCCATCCCAGCGCGGTTCCATTGCGCTCTTGCAGACGCCCAGGATCGCGACTTCGGGGGCATTGATGATGGGCGTGAAATAGCGCCCACCGATGCCTCCCAGCGACGAAATCGAAAAACAACCACCACTCATCTCGGTGGGCGACAACTTGCCCTCGCGCGCCTTCTTCGCCAGCTCGCTCATCTCGACGCTGATTTGCAGCACACCCTTGGTGTCGGCGTCCTTGATCACGGGAACCATCAAGCCATTCGGCGTGTCGGCGGCGAAGCCGATGTGGAAATATTCCTTCAGCACGAGTTGTTCAGCATCGAGCGAGGCGTTGAACTCCGGAAATTTCTTCAACGCCGCGACCGCTGCCTTGATGAGGAACGCCAGCATCGTGACCTTGACGCCTGCCTTCTCGTTTTCCTGGTTCAGCCGCACCCGAAAGGCTTCGAGTTCGGTGATGTCGGCATCATCGTGGTTCGTGACGTGCGGGATCAGGACCCAGTTGCGGTGCAGGTTCGCACCGCTGATCTTCCTGATGCGCGAAAGGTCCTTGCGCTGCACCGGCCCGAACTTGCTGAAGTCCAGTTGCGGCCAAGGCAGCAGGCCGGGGAAGGCGCCGCCCGGCGCGGTGGCGCTCGAAACTTTTCCAGCCTGGTTCTGAACCTGCGCTCGCGTCTGCGTCGCGCCAGCCATCACCCGTTTCACGAAGTCCTGCACGTCGTCCTGGCTGATGCGCCCCTTCGGGCCGCTGCCCACCACCTCGGCCAGGGGCACGCCCAGTTCGCGCGCAAGGCGTCGAATGCTCGGCGACGCATGCGCCAGATTCGCATCGATCGCCGCCGGTTCGGTCGTCGCCAACTCCGCTGCGGGTGAGGCCGGCGCAAGCGCGTGATGGCTCGTGGCCGGCGCAATCATGGCAGGCGCCAACGTGGCGGTGGTCAGGGGCGGACTGGCCGCCGCGCCGACAGTTTCGATCAGCGCCACCACGCTGCCCTTGGCGACCTTGTCACCAAGCTTGACGCGAACTTCTTTCACCACCCCCGTGTGCGACGACGGGATCTCCATCGACGCTTTGTCGCTTTCCACCGTGATCAGGCTTTGCTCGACCCTGACCCGGTCGCCGGGTTTGATCAGTACCTCGATCACCGCCACTTCGGCAAAGTCGCCGATGTCGGGAACACGCAGTTCCACGGGCAGCGCCGCAATCGCCGGTGCGGCAGGAACGCTTGCGCTGGGCTGCGGCGCGGCCACCGGCATGGCCACCGCAACAGGAGGTGCGGCAGCGCCGGCTCCCGCGGTCTCGAGCAGCAACACCGGCACGCCTTGATTGACCTTGTCGCCGAGCTTGACGCGCAGCTCCTTCACGACACCGGCGTGCGACGACGGGATTTCCATCGACGCCTTGTCGCTTTCGACGGTGAGCAACGATTGCTCAAGGCGCACCGTGTCGCCGGGCGCGACCAGCAACTCGATGATTTCAACGTCCTTGAAGTCGCCGATGTCGGGGACCTTCACCTCTACCAATGCCATATCGCTTGTCTCCAATGCGCTTGTCGGCCGTCTCGTGGATCAGGCACGCGGTGTCAAGCGTTCAGCGGATTGATCCGTTCGGTATCGATTCTGTACTTCTTGATCGCCTGCGCCGCCACGGCCGGCGCCAGGGCGCCTTCATCCGATAGCGCCTTCAGCGCTGCGACCACGATGTAATGCCGGTCAACCTCGAAGTGTTCGCGCAGCTTGCTGCGGAAGTCGCTGCGCCCGAAACCGTCAGTGCCCAACACCTTGTAACTTCGCCCCTTGGGGATGAACGCGCGGATCTGTTCGGCGTAGTTCTTCATGTAGTCGGTGGAGGCGACCACCGGTCCCGCGTGAGCGCCGAGTTGCCGGGTAACAAAGGCAAGCCGGGGTGGGGCTTGCGGGTGCAACAGGTTCCAGCGCTCCGCGTCCTGGCCGTCGCGCGCGAGTTCGTTGAAACTGGGGCAGCTCCAGACGTTTGCCGTGACCCCCCAGTCCGATTCGAGCAAGGCCTTGGCGAATTGCGATTCGCGCAAAATCGTGCCGCTGCCGAGCAGGTTCACACGCGGAAGATCGGACCCCGTTGCCGCTTCGTCGAGCAGGTACATGCCCTTGATGATCTGCTCTTCCGTGCCGGGCCTGAGCCCGGGCTGCGGGTAGTTCTCATTGAGCAGGGTGATGTAGTAGTAGACGTTCTCCTGCAGCGCCACCATGCGCTTCAAGCCGTGATGCAGGATCACGCCAACTTCGTGTGCAAACGTCGGGTCGTAGCTGATGCAGTTCGGAATCGTGCCGGCCAGGATGTGGCTGTGGCCGTCTTCATGCTGCAGGCCTTCGCCGTTGAGCGTGGTACGCCCTGACGTACCGCCCAGCAGAAAGCCCCGCGCCTGCATGTCACCGGCGGCCCATGCCAGGTCGCCGATGCGCTGGAAGCCGAACATCGAGTAGTACACGTAGAACGGAATCATGATGCGGTTGTTCGTGCTGTACGACGTCGCCGCGGCGATCCAGCTGCTCATGCCGCCGGCTTCGTTGATGCCTTCCTGCAGGATTTGCCCGGCCTTGTCTTCCCTGTAGTACATGACCTGGTCTTTGTCGACTGGCGTGTACTTCTGGCCGTCCGGGTTGTAGATGCCGATTTGCCGGAACAAGCCCTCCATGCCGAATGTGCGCGCTTCGTCGACAAGGATGGGCACGACGCGCGGGCCAAGAGACTTGTCGCGCAGCAACTGCGTCAGGAAACGCACGTAGGCCTGGGTCGTCGAAATCTCGCGGCCCTCGGCGGTGGGCTCGAGCACGGCTTTGAACGTGTCCAGCTCCGCCACCGCAAGCTGCTCGTCGGCGCGTGCGCGGCGCTGCGGCAGGTAGCCGCCGAGTGCCTCACGGCGCGCGCGCAGGTAGCGCATTTCCGGCGTGTCGTCTGCCGGTTTGTAAAACGGGATGTCTTGCAGTTGATCGTCTGGAATCGGGATGTTGAAGCGGTCGCGAAACGCCCTCACGTCATCGTCCACAAGCTTCTTCGTCTGATGTGCCGTGTTCTTGCCCTCGCCGATCTTGCCCATGCCGAAGCCCTTGACGGTCTTGATCAGGAGCACGCTCGGTTGGCCTTTGTGATGCACCGCGCGGTGGTAGGCGGCGTAGACCTTCTGCGGATCGTGCCCGCCGCGCTGCAAGCGCCAGATGTCTTCGTCGCTCATCTTCGCCACCATCTCGAGCAACCTGGGATGCCGGCCAAAGAAGTTCTTGCGCACAAAAGCGCCGTCGTTGGCCTTCATCGCCTGGTAGTCTCCGTCCACCGTGTCCATCATGACCTTGCGCAGGATCTCGTCCTTGTCGAGCGCGAGCAGCGGGTCCCAATAACTGCCCCACAGCAGCTTGATCACGTTCCAACCGGAACCACGGAATTCGCTCTCCAGTTCCTGGATGATCTTGCCGTTGCCGCGCACCGGGCCGTCCAGCCGTTGCAGGTTGCAGTTGACGACGAAGATCAGGTTGTCGAGTTTTTCGCGCGCCGCCAGGCCGATCGCGCCCAGCGATTCCGGTTCGTCCATTTCGCCGTCGCCGCAGAACACCCAGACCTTGCGGTTCTCGGTATTCGCGATGCCGCGCGCGTGCAGGTACTTCAGAAAGCGCGCCTGGTAAATCGACATGTGTGGCCCCAGGCCCATCGAGACCGTCGGGAACTGCCAGAACTGTGGCATCAGCTTGGGGTGCGGGTAGCTCGAGACGCCGCGGCCGTCGACCTCCTGGCGAAAGTTCAGCAGTTGGTCCTCGCTGATTCGCCCTTCGAGGTAGGCGCGGGCGTAGATGCCGGGCGACGAATGGCCCTGGATATAGAGCAAGTCGCCACCGTGGCCCTCGGCCTCGGCATGCCAGAAATGGTTGAAGCCGGCGCCGAACATCGTCGCCACTGAGGCGAAGCTCGAGATATGCCCGCCCAGGTCGCCGCCATCGGCCGGGCTCAGTCGATTCGCCTTGACCACCATTGCCATCGCGTTCCAGCGCATATAGGCACGCAGGCGTTCCTCGATCTCCAGGTTACCCGGGCAACGCTGTTCCTGGTCGGGCGGAATCGTATTCACGTAGGCCGTGTTGGCCGAGAACGGCAGGTCGATTCCGGCCTGGCGCGCGTGATCGAGCAGCCGCTCCAGCAGAAAGTGCGCCCGGTTCGGCCCTGCGGCGGAGATGACTGCGGACAACGCGTCAAGCCATTCGCGGGTTTCCTGCGAGTCGGCATCGTTCGCCGCTGCACCGGGCGGCGTTTCAGGCATGGCAGACATGTTGATCTCCGAGCGAGTTGATTCGCGGCGGGGCAGTCTCGCACAATCTCGTGCAGGTCCTGGGCAATGAACCTGAATGCCGCGATATGAAATTCGGGCGGCGCTGAGTAAGAGCCTGCCGGGCTCCTGGGCTCGATAATCCACGCATGCGACCAGCGACACAGGGAAACGAATCGAATCTCGGGACCCGAAGCTGGCTGAGTCGCCTGATCGGACAATGGTGGCGCCGCCAATCCGTAGCGCGCCAGGACCGCTTCGCGACGTTCGGGCCACTCGCTTCCGTGACGCTTTTTCTAGGCGCGATCGTGCTCGCGTTTTGGTATCTGCGCAATGAAGAATTCGAGCGCGAACGAGACGAGGTTCAGCGCGACACCGAAGTCACGCAGCAGCAAATCCGGCTGCGCCTGATCGAGAACCAGGAACAACTGGTGCGCATCGCACGCGAAATCGTCACGCGCGTCATCAACCAGGCCGAATTCCTCGGCGACGCCCAGATCTTCACGCAGGAAAGGCCCGAAATCACCCAGCTCATCTGGGTCGGTGCGAATCGCAGGCGCAAGGCGAGCCACGCCGCGAACAGCTTCCAGCCCGAAGTCGAGGCGCCTGCGATCGAAGATGCGGTGTTGCAGGCGCCAGCGGGAAATGGCAGCGAATCCGAGGTCGCATTCGTCGCCGCACAAACCCTGCACCATCCGGTCTATTCGGGCCCGTTCACCGACAGATCCGGAAACCCGGTCTTTCAGATCCACGTGCCCCTGCTCGACAGGAACTCGTTCACCGGAACCCTGATCGCGGAGTACTCCGTCGAGAGATTGATCCGCTACTTCGTCCCCCCCGAGGTTTCAACGCGCCACGCCATCGTCTTGCTCGATGCCCAGGGGCGGATCCTGGCCGGCACGGTCATGCCCAACGACACCCCGATCGCCAAGGGCAAGCCGGCGCGGCCTTCGATTGTTCACGAGGTCCCCCTTGCTCCAGCCGGCAATGGCCTGGTGCTGCGCGGACACGGCTACCGGACCTCCGCCGGATTCATCGGCAATACGCTGTTCTGGATCGTTGCCGCACTCTCGGTGCTGACGCTGTGGATGCTGCTGGGCACCTGGCGCCACATGCGCAACCGCGGTCAGATGCAACTCGCGCTGCTGAACGAAGCCAATTTTCGCCGCGCCATGGAAAACTCGATGCTCACCGGGATGCGCGCGATGGACAAGGAAGGCCGCATCACCTACGTGAACCCGGCGTTCTGCGCAATGACCGGTTTCTCCGAAGCCGACCTGATCGGCCGCCGGCCCCCGTTTCCGTACTGGCCGCTCGATCACGTCGAAGACAACTGGCGGCTGTTGCAGCAAGAGTTGCAGGGGCGCAGCCCGGCCGGTGGCATCGAGGTCAAGGTGAGACGCAAAGACGGCGTGCTGTTCGATTCGCGCATGTATGTCTCACCGCTGATCGACCCGAAGGGGCAGCAGACCGGTTGGATGACGTCGATGACGAACATCACCGAGGCCAAACGCATCCGCGACCAACTCTCGGCGTCGCACGAACGCTTCACCACGGTGCTCGAGGGCTTGGACGCGGCGGTCTCGGTGCTGTCAGTGCAACAAGGCGAATTGCTGTTCGCGAACCGCTCGTACCGCATCTGGTTCGGCGCCGATTCGCAAGGGCACGCGCTGTTGGCCGGGGTCGAGCCCGGTCGGCCCTATCTGGCCGAAATGGATGACGCCGTCGAACACCTCGGTGGCCTGCCGACACGTGAACTCACCGAGGCCGGTTCCGACTCGCGCGAGGTGCTGGTCGACCCGCTGCAGAAATGGTTCGACGTGCGCGCGCGCTATTTGCAATGGACCGACGGTCGCCTGGCGCAAATGCTGATCGCCACCGACATCACGGCGCGCAAGCACGCCGAGGCGCAGGCCGCGCAACAGGCCGACAAGGCGCAGATGACGAGTCGCCTGGTGACGATGGGCGAGATGGCGTCGTCGGTGGCGCACGAGCTGAACCAGCCGTTGACGGCGATCATCAACTACTGCAACGGCATGGTCTCGCGCGTCCTGGGCGGCGCCATCGAAGAAGCAGACCTGATCGCGGCACTCGAAAAGACGGCCCGGCAGGCGCAGCGGGCCGGGCAGATCATCCACCGCATCCGCGCGTTCGTGAAACGCAGCGAGCCGCAGCGCCAGGCGGCGCAGGCTCACAGCATCGTCGAAGATGCGGTGGACCTCGCGGGCATTGAACTGCGACGCCGCAACGTCACGCTCCAAACCTACATCGCGCAGCGTTTGCCGACGCTGATGGTCGATCCGATCCTGATCGAACAGGTGGTGCTGAATCTTCTGAAGAATGCGGCGGAAGCGATCGACACCGCGCAGATGCCAGCGGAGCGCAGAAACATCGAGCTGCGCGTCCTCCCGCGCCATACGCCGCAGGACGGTGACGTGATCGAATTCAGCGTCACCGACATGGGGCCCGGTCTGCGCGAGGAGGTCATGGCGCGCCTGTACGAAGCCTTTTTCTCGACCAAGGTCGATGGTTTGGGTATTGGCCTGAGCCTGTGCCGGACCATCATCGAGAGCCACCGCGGCCGGATCCGCGCTCAGAACCTCTACAATGGAAACGTCGCTGTGGGCTGCCGGTTTTCCTTCACGCTGCCCGTTGAGACTCCGCGAAGCGAGACCCCAGCCACCCACCAACCGGCGGTCATTCCATGAGCCTGATTCCAAAGAAGGGAACCGTGTATGTCGTCGACGACGACGAGGCGGTTCGGGATTCCCTGCAGTGGTTGCTCGAGGGCAAGGACTATCGGGTCAAGTGCTTTGACTCGGCCGAGTCTTTCCTGTCACGCTTCGATCCGCGAGAGGTGGCCTGCCTGATCGCCGACATTCGCATGGACGGCATGAGCGGGCTGGAACTGCAAGACCGCTTGATGGAGCGCCACTCACCGCTGCCGATCGTCTTCATCACCGGCCACGGCGACGTGCCGATGGCGGTGACGACGATGAAAAAAGGGGCCATGGATTTCATCGAGAAGCCCTTCAAGGAAGACGAATTGCTGAGCCTGGTGGAAGGCATGCTCGACCAGGCCCGAGCCGCGTTTTCACAGCACCAGGAAGCGGCCAGCCGCGAAGCCCTGCTGTCCCGTCTGACCACGCGCGAGACTCAGGTGCTCGAGCGCATCGTCGCCGGGCGCCTGAACAAGCAGATTGCGGACGATCTTGGAATCAGCATCAAGACGGTCGAGGCCCACCGCGCCAACATCATGGAAAAGCTCAACGCGAACACGGTGGCCGATCTGCTCAAGATCGCGCTGGGCGCGCAAACCAGGGCTTGACAGCCACGCCGTTCGCCCAAAGCTGCCGCGTGTTCACGCGCCGAATGTCGCGCCTTGAACGCCGCTGCTGAAGCGGCCCGTTCCCGATTGCAGCCGCGGCGATGACAGCACAACTGATCGACGGTACGGCGCTCGCGCGCGCGATTCGTGACGAGGTGGCGCGACGCCTACTCGCCCCGCCACTGCGTGGCATCAAGCCGGGTCTGGCGGTCATCCTCGTCGGTGACGACGCCGCAAGCCAGGTCTATGTGCGCAACAAGATCAAGGCCTGCCACGAAGCCGGCTTGTTTTCCAGGTTCGACAAATTCGACGCCACTCTCACCGAGGCCGAACTGCTGGCGCGCATCGAGGCACTCAACGCCGACCCGCGAGTGCACGGCATCCTGGTGCAGATGCCGTTGCCCCGGCACATCGACGCGCGCAGGGTCATATCGACCATCGCCGTGCACAAGGATGTCGACGGCTTTTCGGTGCACAGCGCTGGAGAACTGGCCAGCGGCTTGAGCGGCTTTCGTCCGTGCACGCCCGCTGGCTGCATGAAGCTCATCGAGAGCACCGGCCTGAACCTGCGCGGCAAACACGCCGTCGTCGTCGGCCGCAGCAATACGGTGGGCAAGCCGATGGCCTTTCTGCTGTTGCAGGCCGACGCCACCGTGACCATCTGTCACAGCCAGACGCCAGACCTGGGCTTGCACACGCGTCTGGCCGACGTGCTGGTGGTGGCTGTCGGGCGCCAGGACACGGTGCGCGCCGACATGGTGAAACGGGGCGCGGTCGTGATCGACGTCGGCATGAATCGCAACCCTGCGGGCAAGCTGTGTGGCGACGTCGATTTCGCAGGGGTTGCGAAGGTGGCTTCGGCGATCACCCCCGTGCCCGGCGGGGTGGGGCCGATGACGATCGCGATGTTGCTCGTCAACACGGTGCAAGCCGCCGAGCGCTCGCTGCAATGACTCACCGCTGCCGGCGCAATTGCGGGCAACGCTGCCAGGAATTACCGGTCAATCGCCTTGAGGCGCCGCAAAGTCTGCGGTAGATTGGACGGATCGCGAATGCAAGGGAAATGAATGGATGCCATGTCGAGTTGCACAGCCCGTCTCGCGTCGCGCGCGCGGGGTTTTGATTTCGTCTCGGCCATTGCCCCTGTGATTGTGCTGGCATTGGGGTTCACGAGCGCGGCGTCGCTCGCGCAGTACAAGGTGGTGGGCCCGGACGGCAAGACCACCTTCACCGACCGTCCGCCGCCCGCGACCGAAGGCTTGATTACGGCACTCAACAGGCGCGGCGCCGCGCCCACGACCGACACTGCATGGCACGCCGAATTGCGTGAACCGGTCGCGCGTTTCCCGGTCACGCTGTTCGTGACCACAAGCCCCTGCGCACCCTGCGACGCGGCGCGCCAGTTGCTGCGCCAGCGCGGCATTCCCTTCAGCGAGAAGACCGTCACGACCCAGCGCGACGTCGAAGCGTTTGAAAAACTTAGCGGCGGGCGCGACGCGCCGACGCTGCTGTTGGGTACGCAAGTCTTGCGTGGGCTGGCCGCGGACCTGTGGAACTCCTACCTCGACGCTGCGGGATATCCCCGCGAATCGCGCCTGCCCGCGGACTATCAGCAGGCGCCGGCTGTTCCGCTGACGGAAAAGCTTGAGGTGGCCCGTACGCCGCCGCCGCGACGGCCGCCTGCGCGAGAAAGCGGTGCGCCAGCGCCCGCAGGCGTGAGCATCAAGTTCTGACCACCCCAAGGCCGCCGCCTCGCGGCGACCGTCCCCCGCGGGGATCAAGGAAAGTGGCGAAGCCACATTTCCTTGAGAGCGCCCCCAGGACGACGACATACGTCGTCCGCCACCGGGCTTGCAAGCCCGATGGCCTTCGCCAGCCACTCGTGAGCGCGCAGGCGCTCACTCGGTGCGGGCTCAGCCCCCCGTGGGGGTTGAGGAAACTTCGGGCGGCCGTGCGTTTCCTCA
>JAEMQF010000323.1 GCA_022758925.1 Burkholderiales bacterium
CGCACGACAGGTGCGGCGCAGCGTTGTAGCCCGCGGCGGCGATGCTGAGCACGGTTTGCAGCGTCTTCTCGCGCGTCGAGCCGCCGGCGCCGTAGGTGACGCTGAAGAACTCGGGTGTGGCTGCACCGAGCTGGCGCACGACGTCGACGAGCTTGGCGTCACCCACCGGCGTGTTCGGTGGGAAGAACTCGAAACTGACCGGAACTGCGGCGCGGCCCTGGTTCATGCTCCTGCTCCTTGCGTCGCTGCGGCGCCGCGCGCGGTGGCACGCACGAAGAATTCTCGATTGCCGTCGCCGCCCGTGATGGCGCTCTCGAACCAGTCGGTCACGCCCAGCTTCAGGTTCGCACAGGCAGCACGAATGCGCTGCTCGACAGCCACGAACGCCGCCGCGTCACGCACCACACCGCCCTTGCCGAGGTCCGCCGCCTGCAGCTCGAACTGTGGTTTCACCAACATCAGCAACTCCTTCCCGACCAGCGGCGCCAAAGCGGGCAACACCAGCGTCAGCGAGATGAACGACAAATCGCCGGTGACGAGGTCGAAGCGGGTGACCGGCAGGGCCGCCGCTTCCAGGTGGCGTGCGTTCACGCCTTCCAGCACGAACACGCGCGGGTCGGCGCGCAAACTTGGATGGAGTTGGCCGTGACCCACGTCGACCCCGATCACGCGGGCTGCGCCCTGGCGCAGCAGGACATCGGTAAAACCTCCGCTGCCCTGGCCAACGTCCAGGCACAACGCGTCGCGCACATCGATGCCACAACGCTCAAGCGCCGCGGCGAGTTTGAGTCCGCCGCGCGACACGAACCGAACCTCCGCGTCGTCGGTGATCGCAACCCGGCAGTCCGGCGCCAGGTCTTCGCCGGCCTTCGCCGCCACGATCCAGCCCGACGCACCGAGCCAACGCACGGCGCCGCGCTCGCACAGACGCCGCGCTGCCGAGCGGCTCGGCGCCAGGCCCTGTTGCACCAGCAATTGATCGATGCGCATCATCGAGCCTGGTACTGCGACCCAGATATTTCGAGACATGAAAGCGCGTCTTCGACCCGAGGGCGTCGTTGCAAGCCTTGCAGGCCGCGCTGGGCCCGAGGCCCAGCCCCTCGCCTGGCGAGCGCAGTCCGCAGGGACTGCGCACGTCCGGGCTCGGCCTCGCGATACCACGGGGTATCGCTGCGGTTTGCGCCTAGCCTTCGGGCCGAATCCATCACTTTCATTTTGTCCCGAAATATCTGGGTCGCAGTACTAGCGTCAAACGGCTGCGGGCAGCGCCTCAATAGCGATAGCTGTCCGGTTTGTACGGGCCTTGTTTGGGCACACCGATGTAGGCCGCCTGCTCGTCGCTCAGCTCGGTGAGCTGGGCATTGAGCGTCTTCAATTGCAGGCGCGCCACCTTTTCGTCCAGGTGTTTGGGCAGCACATAGACCTTGCCCTGTTCGTAGAAATCGCTGTGCGTGAAGAGTTCGATCTGCGCGATGGTCTGGTTCGCGAACGAACTGCTCATGACGTAACTCGGGTGCCCGGTGCCGCAGCCCAGGTTCACGAGGCGCCCCTTGGCGAGCAGGATGATGCGCTTGCCGTCGGGGAAGATCACATGGTCGACCTGGGGTTTGATCTCTTCCCACTCGTATTTCTCGACGGAGGCGATGTCGATCTCGTTGTCAAAGTGGCCGATGTTGCAGACGATGGCGTTGTGCTTCATCTTCGCCATGTGGTCGTGTTTGATCACGCCCCGGTTGCCCGTGGCGGTGACAAAGATATCGGCCAGTGGCGCAGCGTCGTCCATCGTCACGACTCGAAACCCCTCCATCGCCGCCTGCAGCGCGTTGATCGGGTCGATCTCCGTCACCCAGACCTGGGCGCTGAGCGCGCGCAGCGCCTGCGCCGAGCCTTTGCCGACGTCGCCGTAACCCGCAATCACGGCGATCTTGCCGGCAATCATGACGTCGGTGGCGCGCTTGATGCCGTCCACCAGGCTCTCGCGGCAACCGTACAGGTTGTCGAACTTGCTCTTCGTGACCGAGTCGTTGACGTTGATCGCGCGAAACATCAACGTGCCCTTGGCGCTCATTTCATTGAGGCGGTGCACGCCGGTGGTCGTCTCTTCCGTGACGCCGATGATCTGCGCACCCTTGCGGCTGTACCAGGTGGAATCGATCGCGAGTTTGGCCTTGATCGCGGCGTAGAGCTCGCGTTCTTCTTCGCTCGTCGGGTCCGAGATCAGGCGCGCATCGGTCTCGGCGCGTTTGCCCAGGTGCATCAACAGGGTTGCGTCGCCGCCGTCGTCCAGGATCATGTTCGGGCCTTCGCCTTCGCCTGCGGCGGTGCCGGGCGCTGCGCCTTTGACACCCTCGCCGAACTCGAAGATGCGGTGCGTGTAGTCCCAATAGTCCTTCAACGACTCGCCTTTGTAGGCAAACACCGGCGTGCCCTTGACCGCGAGCGCCGCGGCCGCGTGGTCCTGGGTGGAGAAGATGTTGCACGACGCCCAGCGCACGGTCGCGCCCAGCGCCTGCAGCGTCTCGACCAGCACGGCGGTCTGGATCGTCATGTGCAAGCTGCCGGTGATGCGCGCGCCCTTCAGCGGCTGCGCCTTGGCGTATTCACCGCGAATTGCCATCAGCGCCGGCATTTCAACCTCGGCAATGGCGATTTCCTTGCGGCCCCATGCGGCGAGTTTCAGGTCGGCGACGGCGTGGTCTGGTTGAGGTTTCAAAACAGCATTCATACAGGCTCCTTGGGCGTCAAAAACCCGCGCCGGCGGCCGTGATGAAGATTCCGGTTCTGGAACACTCACCCTCGGGGCTGCCCGGTGCGGGTGAGCGCGGTTGCATGAAGTTTTCCGAGCCTGGCCCCGGACGGGGTTGCAACGCTCCTCGGAAGGCGCGCATTGTAGACGCCCAAGCCCGCCCGCGATGACTGAGGTAGCCCAGCCGGCTGCAATGCTTCGCGCAAGGCGCGAATTGCAGCCAGGCCAGGCCCATGCGCGGCAAGGGCGCGTGCCACACTGCGCGCAATGCAAGCACGCTTCGCGCCCTGGTCAAGCTGCGCCCCGCAGCGGCTGACGGGCGTGGTCGGTGTCCTGACCGATATTGACGACACGCTCACGCGCGACGGGGCGATCGAGCCGGCGGCGCTTGGCGCGTTGGAGCGCCTGGCCGACGCCGGGGTGCCCGTGATCGCGATCACCGGCCGGCCCATGGGCTGGAGCGAACCGTTCGCGCGCGCCTGGCCGCTGCGGGCGATCGTCGCCGAAAACGGCGCCGTCGCCTTGTTTCGTGAAAATGGCGCCCTTTGCATCGAATATGCCCAGGACGCCGCGACGCGGCAGCGCAATGCGATACGGCTGCGCGAGGCAGCCGCGGCGGTACTGCGCGAGCTGCCCGAAGCGCGCCTGGCCACCGACAGCGCCGGGCGGATCACCGACATCGCGATCGACCACAGCGAGCACGCAAAGCTTTCGGCGCCCAACATCGAGCGCGTCGTCGCCATCATGCAAGCCCACGGCATGAAGGCCACGGTGAGCTCGATTCACATCAACGGCTGGTTCGGCGACCACGACAAACTGAGCGGGGCACGCTGGATCGTGCGCCGCTTGCTCGGCAGCGATCTTGACGCGCAGACGCCGTTCTGGGTCTACGTCGGCGACTCGACCAACGATCAGTTGATGTTCCGCCACTTCGATTTGAGCGTCGGCGTGGCGAACCTGCTGCGCTTCGAATCGCAGTTGCACACCTGGCCGCGTTTCCTGACCCACGGCGAACGCGGCGCCGGTTTTGCCGAAGTCGCCGTTGCGCTCATCGCGGCGCGCCTAGAGCGATAGGAAGCTGCGCATCCGCTCGATCTCGGCGTCGAGCGCGGATCGAAACGCCGGGCCGCGTGGCGCGAAGCCGGTGACATAACCGGTGTCGATGCTGAGCTGGCCATCATTCGCCGAGACGTTCGCCCAGCCGAGCACCCGATCGCGCCACAACAGCGGCAGCGCGTAGTAGCCGCGCACGCGCTTGCGCGCCGGGGTGTAAGCCTCGAAGCGATAGGCCCAGCCCCAGAACAGTTCGAAGCGCCGGCGGTCCCAGACGATGGGGTCGAACGGCGCGAGCAGGCGCAGCGCTGGGTCGGGTTCGTCGCGCCTGAGCGCCGGGTCTTCGCCTGCCGGCCAGTACCAAACGACGCCTTCGACTTCGGCGTGCGGCAGGCGCGCCTTTGCGCCTTGCAGCGCCGCGCCGCGCAAATGCGCCCATTGCGGCGCGCCGCCGCGCAGGTGGCTCACCAACTCGCCAAGGCTGCGCGCGGGAAGCGGCGCGTATTTGCGCACGGCCACGTCGACGAGTTCGTCCAGCGCAGCGGCGGGGTCGGTTGTTGGCGCATGCGCAACCCCGGGCGCATACAGGCGCACGCCGCCCTCGCGCCGTGCAATGCGCAGCAGGCCGCGGTAATGCATCGCGTCGAGCAGTTGCGTGCTCGCATTGCCCGAGCCGCCGAACCAGTTGCGCACCTTGCCATGCGCAAAATGCGCATCCACTTCGCGCGGGTGCACGACGCCGCGTTCGCCCACGAAATCGAGCACGGCCTGTGCCTGCTGCGCGCGCGCCTTGCTCCATGCAGTACGCGGTGTGCGCGGGTGCATCAGGCTGTGCGTCGCGCGCGGCACGAAGCCGTAGTTGACGAAGAAGTCTTCTTCGATCGCAAGCCTGGCGTAGCGGCGTTCCAGGTCGCCGGCACGGTAGCCGTCGACGCGATGCCGCAGCGTCAGGTCCTGCGCCCGCGCCGGTGCGCGAAGTGGATCGGCCTGGACGAAGCCGAGGCGGGCGATCGCGCGCGCCAGCGTGGTCGGCTTGAACAGGCTGCGCGCGATCGCGTAGCGGCGCAGTTTGGCCAGGGTCAACGTGCTCGGCATCGGCCGATGATGCCATTGCCCCTATGCTCGGCGCATGACCGCGGAAGCGATTCGTTCATCGGCTCAACTGCGCCAATGTTTGGCGCGCTTCAGCCCACTGCCTGTCGATGCCGGCGGCCGCCGCCGAGCCGCGGTGGCCGTGACCGTGACGGAAGAGGGACATGGCGCCGAAGTCGACGGCTTGCCGCAGCACGCCACCTGGAGCACCGAGGCGGCCCTGCTGCTGACGCGGCGCGCCGCAGGTTTGCGCAGCCACGCCGGCCAGTGGGCGATGCCGGGCGGGCGCGTGGATGACGGCGAAACCCCGGAACAAGCCGCGCTGCGTGAGCTGGCCGAAGAAGTCGGCCTGGTGCTCGACGCACAGTCCGTGCTCGGCCGACTCGACGACTATGCGACGCGCTCGGGCTACCTCATCACGCCGGTTGTCGTGTGGGCCGGGCCGGCGCGCGAGCTCAAGGCCAATCTTGACGAAGTGGCGGCGATCCACCGCATCCCGGCGCGCGAACTGCTGCGCGCCGATGCGCCGCTGCTGAATCAGGTGCGCGGCGCGGCGCACCCGGTGCTGCGCATGCCGATCGGCAACGGCTGGATCGCTGCGCCGACGGCGGCGTTCCTCTACCAATTCCGCGAGTGGTGCCTGTGTGGACGGCTGACCCGTGTCGCGCATTTTGATCAGCCGGTGTTTGCCTGGCGCTGACCTGGCGTCGCGCTCGCTGGCGCCGATTCGATTCTGAGCGAGGCTTTGCTGGATGGAGCGTTGTTTGCGCCATGTCGACTGCAACATGGTTGGCCGAGGGAACCCCTTTGCGTTCCTGGTTGCCGCCCAATACCTCAGAGTCCCGCCGCAGCGCGCAACATCTTTGCGCGATCGGTTCGCTCCCACGTGAACTCCGGCTCTTCGCGCCCGAAGTGGCCATAGGCAGCGGTCTTTTCATAGATCGGCCGCAGCAGGTCGAGCATCTGCACGATGCCCTTGGGGCGCAGGTCGAAGTGCTGGTTGACGAGCGCGGCGATCCTGTCGTCGCTGATCTTGCCCGTGCCCTCGGTGTACACCGTCACGTTCATCGGTCTGGCGACACCGATCGCGTACGCCACCTGGATCTGGCATTGTCTGGCGATTCCCGCGGCGACGATGTTTTTCGCCACGTAGCGCGCCGCGTAAGCCGCTGAGCGATCGACCTTGCTCGGGTCTTTGCCGCTGAACGCGCCACCGCCATGCGGGCAGGCGCCGCCGTAGGTGTCGACGATGATCTTGCGGCCGGTGAGGCCGCAGTCGCCCTGCGGCCCGCCGATGACAAAGCGCCCGGTCGGGTTGATCAGGTACTTGGTGTCCTTGAGCCAGGCCTTGGGCAGTACCGGCTTGATGATCTCTTCGATCACGGCTTCGATGAACGCCGGTTTCATCTTCTTGCCGTCGCTCATCTCGGGCGCATGCTGACTCGACAAGACCACGGTGTCGATCGAATGCGGTTTCCCGTCCACGTAGCGCAGCGTCACCTGGCTCTTCGCGTCCGGGCGCAGGAACGGCATACGCCCGTCCTTGCGCAGCGCGGCCTGGCGCTCCACCAGCCGGTGCGCGTAGTAGATCGGCGCCGGCATCAGTTCCGGCGTTTCGTCGCAGGCGTAGCCGAACATCAGGCCCTGGTCGCCGGCGCCGGTGTTGAGGTGGTCGTCGCTGGCGTGGTCCACGCCTTGCGCGATGTCGTTGCTCTGCTTGTCGTAGCAGACCATCACCGCGCAGCCCTTGTAGTCGATGCCGTATTCGGTGTTGTCGTAGCCGATGCGTTTGAGCGTGTCGCGCGCGACCTGGATGTAGTCGACATGCGCGTTCGTCGTGATCTCGCCGGCCAGCAGCACCAGGCCGGTGTTGCACAGCGTCTCGGCGGCGACGCGCGAGCGCGGGTCTTGTTTCAGGATCGCGTCGAGAATCGCGTCCGACACCTGGTCGGCCACCTTGTCGGGGTGCCCTTCCGAAACGGATTCGGAGGTGAAAAGAAAATCGCTGGCCACTCTGTAAACTCCAAGCAGGTTTCGGGTCGCGTTGCCGGCCTGGTCCTTGGAGCCGTGGCGAACGCTTTAGCGGAATTTGTCGAGCCCATGCCCGGCAGTCGCGCCCCTGGCGCGCGTTCTGCGTCGCCCCGCAAGTTGTTCAGTAACTCGGCGATGCCGAAATTATAGAGTCATGCGCTCACTGTTCCATTGGTTCTCGCGCTGGCCGCTTTGGCTGCTGCACGGCGTCGGCGCGATGCTGGGCTGGCTGGGCTACGCCTTGTCGGCAAGGTATCGCAGGCACTTCGAGGCACATGCCGATCTGGCACACCTGAGTGCGGCGACGAGGCGCGAAGCCATCGCCCAGGCCGGACGCATGCTGGCGGAGTTGCCGCATTTCTGGCTGCGCCCGGGGCACCAGCCATTGGCGCCAGCGCCAGAATGGGAAGGCGCCGAACTCATCGAGCGCGCGCTCGATGCGGGCCGGGGCATCGTCGCGATGACGCCGCACCTGGGCGGGTTCGAGGTGATCGCGCAGGCCTACGCCGAGCGCTTCGGCGCACGCCAGCCGATGACGGCGTTGTACCGCCCCGCGCGCCAGGCCTGGCTGCGCGAGTTGCAGGAAACCGCGCGCCAGCGGCCGGGGCTGCTCACAGCGCAGGCGACGCTCGCGGGCGTGCGCCAGATGATCCGCGCGCTGAAAAAGGGCCAGACCGTCGGGCTCTTGCCGGACCAGGTGCCACCCGTTGGCATGGGGGTGTGGGCACCGTTCTTCGGGCGGCCGGCGTACACGATGACACTCGCCTCCAGGCTCGTGCTGAGCACCGGCGCCGTGCCATTGCCGATGTTGTGCGAGCGCCTGCCGCGCGCTGCAGGCTACCGAATTCGCGTCTTCGAGATGCCCGAGGCGGTGCCGGTGACCACGGACGTCGGCGGTGATGAGATCGCGCATCAAACAGAATGCGCGGCTGTGATGAACCGAACCATGGAGTACCTGATCCGCCAGTGCCCTGCGCAATATCTGTGGGGCTACGAGCGCTACAAGGCGCCGCGGGCGACTCGCCCGATGCCCGCGGTCTGAACGCGATGGCCCGCGCCATGGGGGCTCGACTCGCGCTTGGGTTGCTGTGGCTGGTGCACTGGTTGCCGCTGCGGGCGCAGGTGGCGATCGGCGGCGGCCTGGGTGCGCTTTTGCATCGCCTGGCCTCGCCGCGCCGGCGCATCGCCCTGCGCAACGTCGAGCTGTGCATGCCCGAACTCGATGCGGCGGAGCGCGCGCAACTCGTGCGCGAACACTTCCACTGGCTTGGGCGCAGCATCGTCGAGCGCGGCTTGCTGTGGTACGCACCTGCGCAGCATCTGCGAGGCCTGATCCATGTCGAGGGCGACATCGGACTGGCTGAACGAAGCGAAGCGCCCGTGATGTGGCTCGTGCCTCACTTCCTGGCGCTGGACGTCGCCGCCGCCGCGGTCCTGCTGTTTCAGGCGCGGCCCGGCGCGACGATCTACCAGACCCAGAGCAGCCCCGTGTTCGACGCCGCGATCCGGCGCGGCCGGCTCCGATTCGGGCACGCCGAGTTGTTCTCGCGAAGCGAGGGCGCCAGGCCGTTGATGCGCGCGATTCGGGACCGGCGGCTGTGCTTCTTCAACCTGCCCGACATGGACTTCGGTGCGCGCGATGCCGCGTTCGTGCCGTTCTTCGGCGTTCAGGCCGCAACCCTGCTCGCGCCATCGCGCATGGCGAAAGCGTTGAACATGGTCGTGCAACCGGTGCTGGCGCACATGCTGCCGGGTACACAAGGCTATCGCGTGCGTTTCCTCGAACCCTGGCGCGACTTTCCAAGCGCGGACCCCTTGGCCGACGCCGCACGCATGAACCTGTGGATCGAGGCCCAGGTCCGCGCCGACCCGGCGCAGTATCTCTGGGTGCACAAGCGTTTCAAGACCCGCCCCCCGGGCGAGCCCTCACTCTACTGAGCACCCCAAGGCCGCCGCCTCGCGGCGACCGTCCCCCGCGGGGATCAAGGAAAGTGGCGAAGCCACATTTCCTTGAGAAGACGCACCGGCGCGATTCGGCGGGCAACGATAATCCGCCGCATGAAGCTGCGCTTCACCAAGATGCAGGGCGCGGGCAATGACTTCGTCGTCATCGACGCCACCCGCACCCCCGTCGCGCTCAGCGAGCCGCAAGTGCGCGCGCTCAGCGACCGGCGCTTCGGTGTCGGTGCGGATCAGATCCTGGTCGTGGAAAGCAGCGTCACGCCGGGTGTGGACTTCCGCTATCGCATCTTCAACAACAGCGGCGACGAGGTCGAACATTGCGGCAATGGCGCGCGCTGCTTCGTGCATTTCGTGCGCGACCATGGCCTGACCGACAAGCGCGTGCTGCGGGTCGAGACCATGAACAACCTGCTCGAATTGCGCTTGCAGGACGACGGCCGCGTCACGGTGGACATGAATGTTCCGGTGTTCGAACCGCAGCGAATTCCGTTCGATCCGATCGGCCTGACTCCGCACCGCATCAACGGTTTCGAGTTGTGGCCGCTGGCCGATCTCGGGCCAAGGCCGGCGGTCGAAGTCGCCGTGCTCTCGATGGGCAACCCGCATGCGGTGCAAATCGTCGACGATGTCGAGAACGCGCTGGTGGCCGAGATCGGCCCTCGCATCGAAACCCACCCGCGCTTCGCGCGCAGGGTCAACGTCGGCTTCATGCAGGTCGTGTCACGCGAGCGGATTCGCCTTCGAGTGCACGAGCGCGGCGCCGGCGAGACGCTGGCCTGCGGCACCGGCGCCTGCGCGGCGGTGGTGGCCGGAATCCGTATCGGGCGGCTGAATCCGCGAGTGGACGTTGACACCCGCGGTGGCGTGCTGACGATCGAATGGCACGGCGGCATCAGCCACGTGCTGCTCACCGGGCCGGCGGAAACCGTTTTTGAAGGAGAGATCAACCTATGAGAGCAGCGCTGTGAACAACGCCCCCGCACCTCAGGGCGGCATTCGCGGCGTCAGCGAAGCCGAGATCGCCAACTACCTGGCAAGCACGCCGGAGTTCTTTCAACGCCACGCTGAACTGCTGGGCTCGGTGCAACTCGCGAGCCCGCATGGCGCGCGCGCCGTGTCGCTGCAAGAGCGCCAGATGGAGATGCTGCGCGACAGGCTCAAGGGCATGGAGCAGCGCATCATCGAGATGATCCGCCACAGCCAGGAAAACCTGGACCTTACCGACCGCTTGCACCGCTGGACCTGCGCCTTGATGCTGACGCCGCAGAGCGCCGAGTTGCCCGAGGTGTTGCTGCGCCAGCTGATGCACGATTTCATCGTGCCGCAAGCCAGCCTGCGGCTGTGGGGCGTGGCGCCGCAATACATGGACGCAGCCTTTGCGCGCGACGTGAGCGCCGACGTGAAGGAGTTCTCGAGCAGCCTCACGGTCCCGTACTGCGGTGTCAATGCCGGTTTCGAGGCGCTGCAATGGCTGGCCGATCCGGCCAGCGTGATGTCCACCGCGCTCGTGCCGTTGCGCGCTCCTCAAAGCACCTCAGCGTTCGGCCTGCTGGTCCTGGCCTCACCCGACCCGACGCGCTACAGCGCCGGCATGGGCACCGAGTTCCTGGGCCGGATCGGCGAGTTGGCCGGTGCCTCATTGGCGCGTTTGCTGGCCGCCTGCTGAGTCGTGCAGCGGCGATGTCTGCAGCGCAGCGACCCCCCGCCGAGCCCGACACTGCGGCGCGGCCCGTGCCGCTGAACCCCCAGCTCCAAGCCCACCTCGTGCACCTGGAGGTCGAGCGCCGATTGGCAGCTCGAACCCTCGCGATCTATGGCGACGCGCTGCGAAAGCTGCAGGCATTTGCGGATTCGGCCCAGACCCCGCTGACGCAGGTCCGCACGCATCACGTGCGACGCTGGGCCGCGCATCTGCATGGCGCCAGGCTCGCGCCGCGCAGCATCGCCTTGGTCTTGTCGGCGTGGCGCGGCTTCTACCGTTGGCTCGGGCGCGACGGGCTGGTGCCCAACAACCCGGTGCTCGGAGTGCGCGCCCCCAAGGTGGCGCGGCCCCTGCCCAACGCGCTGTCAGTGGACCATGCCGTGGCCTTGGCCGAACACGGCACGAATTCGGTCGGGTCGGGCGCGGATGCGGTGCTCGCGGCGCGTGACCACTGCATCATCGAGCTGCTGTACGGTTGTGGCCTGCGCGTCTCGGAACTGACGGGACTGGACGTGCGCGCGGGCGCGGCGGCTGCGGGCTGGATTGACGTTGCCGACGCCACTGCCCATGTGTTGGGCAAGGGCTCGAAGCGCCGCAGCCTGCCCGTCGGCGGGCCGGCACTGGATTCGCTCGCGCGCTGGCTGGAGCATCGCGCGCAGTGGGCGCGCGGCGATCAGGCGGCGCTGTTTGTGAGCCGGCTCGGCACGCGCCTGAGTGTGGGGCAGTTGCGCGCGCGCTTGAAGGTCAACGCCTTGCAGGCCGAATTGCCAACCCATGTGCACCCGCACATGCTGCGCCATTCGTTCGCTTCGCACCTGTTGCAAAGCAGCGGCGACTTGCGCGCTGTCCAGGAATTGCTTGGACACGCCAACATCACGACGACGCAGGTCTACACCAAACTCGACTTCGGCCACCTCAGCAAGATCTACGACGCCTTCCACCCGCGCGCGAAGAAACGCAGCTGATGCGCTGGCTGCGCCGCGGCCGCGTGGCACCGGTGCAGCGTACTTCGAAGGTTTGCGATGCTTGCGGACTTGCGCATCCGTGCCGGCGCCTGGCGGGTCGACTTTCGCCTCGCTGCCGCCCTTCTTTTCCAGCGCCGATCTGGGCGTGTCCACGCTGCGCCGATCGCATCCGCGCCGGCGGCGACAATTCTGGCGATGAAGGAGATTCAGCTTCGTGCAGGCAAAGAGCGCTCGCTGCTGCGCCGCCACCCCTGGATCTACGAGGGCAGCGTGGCCCGGGGCGGAGCCGACAGCGGCGAGACCGTGCGCGTGGTCGGTGCGGACGGGGCCTTCCTGGCGTGGGCAGCGTACAGCCCGCAATCGCAGATCCGTCTGCGTGCGTGGAGCTTTGTCGAGGCGCAGCGCATCGACGCAGCGTTTTTCGCGCAGCGCATCGGCCAGGCCGTCGAGCTGCGCGCGCGCCTGGCGCTGGCAAGCTCCGGCGTGCGTCTGGTTCACGGCGAAGCCGACGGCTTGCCGGGCTTGATCGTCGACGCCTATGGCGACACCCTGTGCGCGCAGTTCCTGTCGGCCGGCGTGGAGCGCTGGAAGCCGCAGATCGCCGAAGCCTTGCTCGCCGCGACCGGGTTCGCCCGCCTCTATGAGCGCAGCGACGTGAGCGTGCGGGCTCTTGAAGGACTGGCGCCGCAAGCCGGTTGGCTGCGCGGAAGCGGTGCCACCGAGGTCGCCATCTCGGAACACGATTGGCGCTTCAACGTCGACATCGCGCATGGCCACAAGACCGGGTTCTACCTGGACCAGCGCGACAACCGCAAACTCTTTGCCGACGTGGTGCGGCGCTTCGGCTATCGCCGCATCCTGAACTGCTTTTGCTACACGGGCGGCTTCAGCATCGCTGCGCTGAGCGTCGGGGCGAGCGAAGTGGCCAGCGTCGATTCTTCAGGCCCGGCGTTGGCGCGCGTGGCCGAGCACATCGCCCTCAATCATCAGGGCACGGCGCGGCACGAGGCCATCGAAGGCGATGTCAACCAGACGCTGCGCGAATGCCTCGCCAGCGGCCGGCGCTTCGACGCGATCGTGCTCGACCCGCCGAAATTCGCGCCGACTGCAGCCCATGCCGAGCGCGCCGCTCGCGCCTACAAAGACATCAACCGCCTGGCGCTGCAGCTGCTCGAACCCGGCGGTGCGCTGTTCACGTTTTCTTGCTCGGGCGGAATTGGACCCGATCTGTTCCACAAGATCGTCGCGGGGGCCGCCATCGACGCGGGCGTGGACGGCATGTTCTACGCGCGTTTGGGCGCAGCCCCCGACCACGCAACGACGCTGCTGTTTCCCGAAGGCGACTACCTCAAGGGGCTGGCGATCATCAAGAGCTAGGAGCGTTGGCCGCAGGCGGGTTCTGGGTCGGGCTCGGCAGGCGAAACGCGGGCTCGAACTTGGCGCGGTGCACGCTGAAAAAGGTCTTCACGTTGCGCACGTTCGCGTCTTGCGTGAACAGGCGCTGCACCAGCGCGTGATATGCCGCCATGTCGGGCAATTGCACGATGAGAATGAAGTCCGGCCCCGGCGCAACGCGATGGCACTGCTGCACCGCCGCTTCGGCCACGGCGCGCGCCTCGAATGCCCTCAGGTGTTCGGCACCTTGCCGGTCGACTGTGACTTCGATGATTGCGCTCAAGCCCGGACCCAGCTTCGCCGGGCAGAGCAGCGCCACCCGACGCTCGATCACACCGGCGTCTTCGAGCCGCTTGACGCGCCTCAGGCAAGTCGCCGCGGAGGTGAGAGCAACAGCCGCCAGCGCCTGATTCGTGAGCGAAGCGTCGCGCTGGAGTTGCTCCAGGATGCGCAAGTCGGTCGCATCCATGGCAATTTTTTCGGTGGATTGATTCAAGTTGATGCTCTTCATGAATTTATAAGCCATCGATTGCTTTGGCAGACTGAGAGTTGCACAAACGACCGCATTTTGCAATCAATCGCCATCGCGTCACGCCTACTATCACCCGACTAACGTTTACCCCTAACCAAGGAACGTCCATCATGTGTGGAATCGTCGGCGCGGTCAGCACCAGAAACATCGTTCCGATCCTGATCGAGGGCCTGCGCCGGCTTGAATACCGAGGGTACGACTCCTGCGGTGTGGCCGTGCATCAGGAAGGCGAGTTGCGGCGCGCGCGCAGCACCGCACGCGTCGCTGAACTCGAAGCCAACGTCGCGGCCGACAAGATCCAGAGCGGCACCGGCATCGCCCACACGCGCTGGGCCACGCATGGTGCCCCGGCGGTGCACAACGCGCATCCGCACTTTTCGCATGGGCCAGGCGCGAACGCGGCGGAATCGGCGGGCAACGGCGCGAAGGCCGGCGCCGGAAGGATCGCGCTGGTGCACAACGGCATCATCGAAAACCACGACGAATTGCGCGACGAACTGGAGGCCAAGGGCTATCGCTTCAGCAGCCAGACCGACACCGAAGTCATCGCCCACCTGATCGATCACCACTACGGCGGCGACTTGCTGGAAGCCGTGCAGCGCATCGTGCCGATGCTGCGCGGCGCGTATGCGATCGCGGCGTTCTGCCGCGACGAGCCGCAGCGTGTGATCGGAGCGCGCGAGGGCTCGCCGCTGGTGCTGGGCGTGGGTTCGCACAAGGGCCAGGCCGAGACGTTTCTCGCGTCGGACGCGATGGCGCTGGCCGGCGTCACGGACCAGATCGTCTACCTCGAAGAAGGCGATGTCGTCGATCTGCAAATGGGCAAGTACTGGGTCACCCACGCCACGCCCGAGGGGGTCTTCAAAGTGGTGCAGCGCGTCGTGCGCACGGTGCAGGCGCACAGCGGCGCGGCCGAGCTGGGCCCGTACCGCCACTACATGCAAAAAGAGATCTTCGAGCAACCCAAGGCCATCGCCGACACGCTCGACGCAGTCGAGTCGATCACGCCCGAACTGTTTGGCGACGGCGCCTACAGGATCTTCAAAGAGGTCGACTCGGTGCTGATCCTGGCCTGCGGCACCAGCTACTACAGCGGCTCGACGGCAAAGTACTGGCTCGAGAGCATCGCCAGGCTGCCGACGAATGTGGAGGTCGCCAGCGAATACCGTTACCGCGACAGCGTGCCCAACCCCCGCACCCTGGTCGTGACGATCACGCAAAGCGGCGAGACCGCCGACACGCTGGCGGCGTTGAAACACGCGCGGTCCCTCGGCATGAAACACACGCTGACGGTGTGCAATGTCGCCACGAGCGCGATGGTGCGCGAATGCAAGCTTGCCTACATCACGCGCGCCGGCGTCGAAATCGGCGTGGCATCGACGAAGGCCTTCACGACGCAATTGGTCGGTCTGTTCCTGCTGACGCTCGCGCTGGCCCAGGTGCGCGGCCACTTGAGCCAGGCCGACGAGGCGAAACACTTGAAGGACCTGCGCCACCTGCCTGCGGCACTGCAAGCCGTGCTCGCGCTCGAGCCGCAGGTCATCGCCTGGTCCGAAGAATTCGCGCGCAAAGAGAACGCGCTCTTCCTCGGCCGCGGCCTGCACTACCCGATCGCCCTGGAAGGGGCCCTCAAGCTCAAGGAAATCAGCTACATCCACGCCGAGGCCTACCCTGCCGGTGAACTCAAACACGGGCCGCTGGCGCTCGTCACGTCGGCGATGCCGGTGGTGACGATTGCACCCAACGATGCGCTGCTCGACAAGCTCAAGAGCAACCTGCAGGAAGTGCGCGCCCGCGGCGGTGAACTGTTCGTCTTCGCCGACAGCGACTCGCGCATCGAACCGGGCGTCGGCCTGCATCTGATTCGCATGCCTGAGCACTACGGTGTGCTGTCGCCGATCCTGCATGTGGTGCCACTGCAGCTGCTGGCCTATCACACGGCCTGCGCGCGTGGCACGGATGTGGACAAACCGCGCAACCTGGCCAAGAGTGTCACGGTCGAATAAGGGACAGGTTGATCCGCTCGGATTGGTCGTATAAGAGAGAACTCTCAGAGGCGGTGCTTCTCAAGCAGTACGGCAATCAGGCGCGCAGGGTTTGTTGCATCTACCTGCACACCGTTGCGGTCTTCCACGCCGGGCCGGCGCAGCCGCTGCTCGAGGATCTCGAGTACCGCAACAAGATCCTCTGGCTATCATGACCCCGATGGTGGACGTGCTGGTGATCGGCGGCGGCAACGCAGCGCTCTGTGCTGCGCTGGTGGCGCGCGAGGCCGGCGCGAGCGTGCTGCTGCTCGAAGCCGCGCCGCGCGAATGGCGCGGCGGCAACAGCATGCACACGCGCAACCTGCGCTGCATGCACGACGCGCCGCAAGACGTGCTGACGCAGGCCTATGCCGAAGAGGAGTTCTGGCAGGACTTGAAGAAAGTCACCGCCGGCAAGACCGACGAGGCGCTGGCCCGGCGCGTGATCCGCGAATCGTCCAGCGTGCGCGGCTGGATGCGCCGCCACGGCGTGCACTTCCAGCCCTCGCTGTCGGGCACGCTGCACCTGAGCCGCAGCAACGCCTTCTTCATGGGGGGCGGCAAGGCGCTGGTCAACGCCTATTACCGCAGCGCGCAGTCGCTCGGCGTGCAGGTGCGCTACGAGACACCGGTGAGCGGCGTCGAACTCGAAGCTGGCCGTTTCGTCGCCGCACGCCTGGAAAGCGGCGCGCGCATCGAGGCGCGCGCCTGTGTTCTGGCCAGCGGCGGCTTCGAATCCAACCGCGACTGGCTGCGCGAAGCCTGGGGCCGCGACGAGCGCGGTGCGTGCTTGGCCGACAACTTCCTCATCCGCGGCACGCGCTTCAACCAGGGCGTGCTGCTCAAGGACCTGCTGGCGCAGGGCGCCGACGCCGTCGGCGACGCGACGCAGGCGCACATGGTGGCGATCGACGCGCGCGCCCCGCTGTACGACGGCGGCATCGTCACGCGCGTGGACTGCGTCAGCTTGGGGCTGATGGTCAACCGCGACGGCGAGCGCTTCTACGACGAGGGCGAAGACTTCTGGCCCAAGCGCTACGCGATCTGGGGCCGGCTGGTGGCGCTGCAGGCGGGGCAGGTGGCGCATTCGATCATCGACGCCAAGGCGCTGGGACGCTTCATGCCGCCGGTGTTCCGTGGCGCCAAGGCCGACACGCTGGCCGATCTGGCGCGGCAACTCGGCCTGCCCGAGGCGGCGCTGCGCAAGACGGTGGCCGACTACAACGCGGCCTGCCGCGTCGGGCACTTCGACCACGAGGTGCTCGACGATTGCCACACCGAAGGCCTGACGCCGGCCAAGACGCATTGGGCGCTGCCGATCGACACGCCGCCCTTCCACGGCTACACGCTGCGGCCGGGCGTGACCTTCACCTACCTCGGGCTCAAGGTCGATGTGCGGGCGGCCGTGCACTTCGGCGGCGCGCCCAGCGCCAACCTGTTCGCGGCCGGCGAGGTGATGGCTGGCAACGTGCTGGGCCAGGGCTACACGGCCGGTGTCGGCATGACCATCGGCACCGTGTTCGGCCGCATCGCCGGCGCGTCGGCGGCAGCGGCCGCAGCATCCATGACAGAGGATCGCCGTGCGGCGGCTTGAGCAACTGATCGCCCAGGCCAGCATCGAAGGCGAGGTCGAGCGCCAATTGCAGATCTGCAACGCCTGCCGCTACTGCGAGACGTACTGCGCCGTGTTCCCGGCGATGACGCGGCGGCTGGAGTTTGCGGCCGCCGACGTGCACTATCTCGCCAACCTCTGCCACGGCTGCGGCGCCTGCCTGCATGCTTGCCAGTATGCGCCGCCGCACGAGTTCGGCGTCAGCCTGCCGCAGGCGTTGGCCAGGGTGCGCGGCCGCACCTATGCGCAATACGCCTGGCCCGCGGCGCTGGGGGGGCTGTACCAGCGCAACGGGCTGACGCTGGCGCTGGCCCTGGCGGCCGGGCTGGCGCTGTTCCTGATGCTGGCGCTGGCGCGACATTCCAACCTGTGGGGTGCGCCGTGTGCGGGCGGTTTCTATGCGCTGTTCCCGCATGGTCTGATGGTGTCGCTGTTCACGCCGGTGTTCGCCTTCGCCGTGCTCGCGCTGGGCATCGGCGTCGCCCGCTTCTGGCGCCTGGCGCCACCCGGGCCGGCCGGCTTGCCGGCGCTGCAAGAGGCGGCGCAGGACGCGCTGACGCTCAAGTACCTGGACGGCGGCCATGGCCAGGGCTGCAACGAGGCCGACGACCGCTGGACGCTGGCGCGCCGACGCGCGCATCACGCCACCTTCTACGGCTTCATGCTGTGCTTCGCCGCCACCTCCGTGGCGACGGTCTACCACTACGCCTTCGGCTGGCAAGCACCCTACGGCTGGCTCAGCCTGCCCAAGCTGCTGGGCACGGCCGGCGGGGTGCTGCTGGTGCTGGGCGCGACGGGGCTGCTGCGGCTGCGGCTGGCGCGCCACCCGCAGCATGTGCTGGCGGAGCAGGCGCCGATGGATCTGGGCTTCATCGCCTTGCTCGCCCTCACAGGCGCCAGCGGCCTGGCCCTGGCCCTCGCGCGCGATACCGCTGCGCTGCCGCTACTGCTATGCCTGCACCTGGGCGCGACGTTGGCCTTCTTCGCCACCATGCCCTACGGCAAGTTCGCGCACGGTGTGTACCGCTGCGCCGCGCTGCTGAAGTGGGCGATCGAGAAGCGGCAGCCCAGCCGGCTGCGGCTGGGCACCGAATGACCCCCCCTCATTCACCCCCGGAGAAATCCATGAAGACCGCGATCTGGCCGCTCTGCGCGCTGGTGAACGGCCTGGGCCTGGCCGGAAGCGGCTGGTGGTGCATCCCTCGGCACCGCCTTCGCGCGGCACCCCGCCATGAACACCTCCGAACTCAGGGCTGGCCGAGATTGCGATCGAACTGCGCCAGGTAACGAGCCTTGGTCTGGGCATTCATCGGGTACAGGCCCGGCAGGCTGGCGCCGCGGTTCACCTCTTGCATGATCCAGGCTTCCATGCGCTCCTGCTCGGGCGCGAGCAGCACCATCTCGTCCAGCAGCGCGGCCGGGATCAACACCGCGCCGTCGTCGTCGACCACCAGCACGTCTCCTGGGAATACCGCCACGCCGCCACAGGCGATGGGCTGCTGCCAGGCGACGAACGTGAGGCCTGCCACCGAAGGCGGTGCCGCAGCGCCGCTGCACCAGACCGGAAGGCCAGTGCCCAGCACGCCCGCCAGGTCACGCACCACGCCATCGGTGACCAGGCCCGACACGCCGCGCTTGACCATGCGCGCGCACAGGATGTCGCCGAAAATGCCGGCGTCGCTGACGCCCATGGCATCGGCCACCGCAATGCACCCGGCGGGCATGTCCTCGATCGCGGCCCGCGTCGAGATCGGCGAGGCCCAGGACTCGGGCGTCGCCAGGTCCTCGCGCGCCGGCACGAAGCGCAGCGTGAAGGCGCGGCCCACCAGGCGCGGCTGGCCCGCGCGCAAGGGCCGCGAACCGCGCAGCCACACATTGCGCAAGCCCTTCTTCAGCAGGATCGTGGTCAGCGTCGCGGTCGTGACCTGGGAGAGCACCTCGACCACATGCGGGTCCAGGCTCATGTCGATGGCGCTGTTCATTCGGGGCTCCGGCTCGAGGCAGTGGCAAACGTGGCAAAGGGGGCATGCAAATCGAAGGCGCGCCTCAGCCGAGCTGCGCCAGGCGGCGGCTCTGGCGCGCCGTGAGGTGGGCGATGTCGGCCACATCCGCAGCCGACAGCTTGGGGCCGGGCTTGCGCAAGGTGGCGCTGGCGATCACGCCGCGCTCGGCCATGATGTGCTTGCGCACCGCCAGGCCGATGCCGGCCTGCTGCTCGTAGCGCGCCAGGGGCAGGTAGGCGTCGAACAGGTCGTGCGCGCGTTCCACGTCGCCGGCGGCGTGGGCGCGGCACACGTCGACCATCATCTCGGGGTAGGCGAAGCCCGTCATCGCGCCGTCGGCGCCGCGGCTGAGCTCTTCAGGCAGAAACAGGCCGCCGCCATTTCCGGTGAGGATCGAGACGCGCGGCACTTCACCCTTCTGGCTCGCGGCGCGAATTGCCGAGAGCTTGGCCAGGCCCGGGCACTCCTCGGCCTTGAGCATCACGCAGGTGGGCGAGCCCTTCAGGATGCGCAGAATGACCGACGTGGACATCTGCACCCCGGTGGCCAGCGGGTGGTCCTGCAAGACCCAGGGCACCTGCGGGCCCAGGGTTTCACCGACCATGTCGAAATAGGCCACGATCTGGTCGTCGGTGCGAACGCTCGACGGTGGCGCCACCATCACGCCCGCGGCGCCAAGAGCCATCACGCTGCGCGTCAATTCGGCCATCGGCGCGAAGCCGGCCGAAGACGCGCCCACGACCACCGGCACGCGCCCGCGGACGCGGGCCAGCACGCGCTCGACGAAGACCCGCGACTCGTCGGCCGTGAGTTTGGTCGCCTCGCCCATGATGCCCAGCACGGTGAGCCCGGTGACACCACAGTCGAGATAGAAGTCGACCATGCGGTCGGTGCTGTGCAGGTCGAGCGCGCCGTCGTTGGTAAACGGGGTCACCGCAATCAGGTACACGCCGGCGGCAGAGGCATCCAGTTTGTTCACAACGCGCTCCAGGTTCTCGTCCCTCGAGCCCGCTGGCCCAATGGGGTGCTCGACGCCGGGTTCGGCGCGCGGGGCAAATCATAGCGGCGAGGTGGCGCCG
>JAEMQF010000291.1 GCA_022758925.1 Burkholderiales bacterium
AGCTATGGCGAGGCCGAGCCCGGACGCGAGCAGTCCCTGCGGACTGTTCGCGCCTGGCGAGGGGCCGGGCCTCAGGCCCGGTGCGGCCTGCAAGGCTTGCAACGACGCATGGCGGACGAAGGCGCGATTTCATGTAAGCGGTTTGGCGGAGCGCAGTACTAGATGTCTGGCCCTGTCGATGTCGATCGGCCAGCGCTCGGTGCTGGCGAGGCTCAATTCATCCGGGTGCGCGGCGCGCGCACCCACAACCTGAAGAACATCGATCTCGATATTCCGCGCAACAAACTCGTCGTGATCACCGGCCTGTCGGGCTCGGGCAAGAGTTCGCTCGCCTTCGACACGCTTTACGCCGAAGGCCAACGTCGCTACGTCGAAAGCCTGAGCGCCTATGCGCGCCAGTTCCTGCAGTTGATGGACAAGCCCGATGTCGACACGATCGACGGCCTGAGCCCGGCGATTGCGATCGAACAGAAAGCCACCTCGCACAACCCGCGCTCGACAGTGGGCACGGTGACCGAAATCCACGACTACCTGCGCCTGTTGTTTGCACGCGCCGCGACGCCGTTTTGCCCGGATCACGGGCTGGCGCTGCAAGCGCAAAGCGTGAGCCAGATGGTCGACACCGTGCTCGCGTTGGCGCCGGGCACGCGCCTGATGGTGTTGGCCCCGGTCGTGCGCGACCGCAAGGGGGAATTTGCCGAGCTGTTCGCGCAGATGCAGGCGCAGGGCTTCGTTCGATTTCGGATCGATGGTCGGGCCGTCGAAGCCGCCGACCTGCCCAAATTGAGGAAGACGGAAAAGCACAACATTGATGTCGTGATCGACCGCATCAAGGTTCAGCCTGGTTTGCAGCAGCGATTGGCGGAGAGTTTCGAAGCGGCGCTGCGAATCGCGGACGGGCGCGCCGTCGTCGCCGGAATCGAAGCGGGTGACAGCACCAGCGCGCGACACGAGCACTTGTTTTCGAGCAAGTTCGCCTGCCCGCTGTGCAGCTATTCCCTGGCCGACCTCGAACCGCGCCTGTTTTCGTTCAACTCCCCGGTCGGCGCCTGCACGGCATGCGCCGGTCTGGGCCAAACCACGGTGTTCGACCCCGAGCGAGTCGTCGCCTTTCCCTCGCTGAGCCTGGCCAGCGGCGCGGTGAAGGGCTGGGACCGGCGCAACGGCTACACCTTTTCGCTGCTGGAAAGCGTGGCCAGGCACTGTGGCTTCGACATCGACACAGCGTTCGACGCCCTGCCCGCGGCGGCGCGCAAGGTGCTGCTGCACGGCTCGGGCGATGAGGCGATCGAATTCGTCTACGAAGCCGAAGGCGCGCGCGGCCGCAAGCGCAGCGTCAAGCGTTCGCATCCGTTCGAGGGCATCCTGCCGAACCTGGAACGGCGTTTTCGCGAAACCGAATCGGCTGCGGTGCGCGAGGAACTGGCGCGTTACCAGGCGGCCCGGCCTTGCCCGGACTGCGCGGGTACGCGCCTGCGGCGCGAGGCGCGCAACGTGTTTCTGGTCGGCAACCAGGACGGCGAGCCCCAGGCGATCTACCAAGTCGAACAATTCACCTTGCGTCAATGTCTGGACTACTTCAATTCGCTGACGCTGCAAGGCGCCAAGGCCGAAATTGCTGCGCCGGTGCTGCGCGAAATCCGCGCCCGCCTGAAGTTTCTGAACGATGTGGGCCTGAACTACCTGAGTCTGGACCGCAGCGCCGATACCTTGTCGGGCGGCGAGGCGCAGCGGATCCGGCTCGCGTCGCAAATCGGCTCGGGGCTGACCGGGGTGCTCTACGTGCTCGACGAGCCCAGCATCGGCTTGCACCAGCGCGACAATCGGCAGCTCATCGCCACGCTGCGCCACTTGCGCGACATCGGCAATACAGTGATCGTCGTCGAACACGACGAAGAGGCGATCTTGCAGGCCGACCATGTGATCGACATGGGCCTGGGCGCGGGCGTGCATGGTGGCCGCGTGATCGCGCAGGGCCCGCCGCAAGCCCTGATCGCGCACCCCGAGTCGCTGACCGGGCGCTATTTGTCGCGCGCCATGTGCATCGGTGTGCCCAGGCAGCGGCGGGTTGCGAGCCGAGTCGAAGCCGAGCCGTTCATTCGCATCGTCAATGCACGCGGCAACAACCTCAAAGGTGTGACGGTGGAGATCCCCATCGGCTTGCTCACGTGCGTCACGGGTGTGTCTGGATCGGGCAAGAGCACGCTCGTGAACGACACGCTGTACGCGAGCGTTGCACGCAAACTGTATGCGAGCCACGCCGAGACCAAACCCTGCGACACGATCGAGGGCCTGGACGCCTTCGACAAGGTGATCAATGTCGACCAAAGCCCGATCGGGCGCACCCCGCGCAGCAACCCGGCCACCTATACCGGGCTGTTCACGCCGATACGCGAGTTATTCGCTGAAATGAACACGGCACGCGAGCGCGGTTACGGTGCGGGGCGCTTCAGCTTCAACGTCGCTGGGGGGCGCTGCGAGGCGTGCCAAGGCGACGGTGTGCTCAAGGTCGAAATGCACTTCCTGCCCGATGTCTACGTGCCTTGCGACACCTGCCACGGCCGGCGCTACAACCGCGAGACGCTCGAAGTGCTGTACAAGGGCAAGAACATCACCGACGTGCTGGCGCTGACCGTGGAAGACGCGTACACCTTGTTCAGCGCCGTGCCCAACATCGCGCGCAAACTGCAAACCTTGCTCGACGTCGGCCTGGCCTACATCCACCTCGGCCAAAGCGCGACGACACTGTCCGGCGGCGAAGCGCAACGCGTCAAACTCGCGCTGGAACTGTCCAAGCGCGACACCGGCCGCACCTTGTACATCCTGGATGAGCCGACGACCGGCTTGCACTTCGCCGACATCGCGCTGCTGCTGCGTGTGCTGCATCAACTGGTGGACAGCGGCAACACGGTGGTCGTGATCGAACACAACCTGGACGTGATCAAGACCGCTGACTGGATTGTCGACATGGGGCCCGAGGGTGGTGCGGGCGGCGGCGAAGTCGTCGTCTGCGGCTCCCCGCAGGAGGTGGCACAACATGCCACGAGCCACACCGGGCGCTACCTGGCGCCACTGTTGTGCCCTTGAGCAGCGTGGCCACCGGCCCACCCGCCAGCGGCGTGGAGCGCCGCCGGCCGGGACGCTCTAGACTGCGCCTGCCCCATCCTGCACCGGAGCCCAGCCATGCCCCTGACCGTGGACTACTATTTCGCCCCGCAATCGCCTTACGCCTACCTCGGCCACCAGCGCTTCAGCGAGTTGATTCACGCCGCCGGCGCCCAGGTGAACGTGTTGCCGATCGACCTCGCAGGCAAAGTGTTCCCGATCTCCGGTGGCCTGCCCTTGGCCAAGCGCGCACCTCAACGCCAGGCGTATCGTCTGGTCGAACTGAAGCGCTTCAGCGAATTTCTCGGCCAGCCGTTGAACCTGGCGCCGAAGTTCTTTCCCGTGCCCGGCGACGAGGCGGCCAAACTCATCATTGCCGTCGATCGGCAAGACGGAACGGCCGCGGCGCTCGCGCTCACCGGGGCGATTCTGCGAGGCGTGTGGGTGCAGCAGCGAAACATCGCCGACGCAAACGACCTGGCGAAAATTCTGGGCGAACAGAATCTGCCCGAGCGCCGGCTCGACGACTCGCACGCACGAGCCGTGCAAGAGCGCTATGAGGCCTATACCCAAGCGGCGATCGATACCGGAGTGTTCGGCGCGCCGAGCTACGTGATCGACGGCGAAATCTTCTGGGGCCAGGACCGGCTCGATTTTGTGCAGCGTCGCTTGGCGCGAGGCTGACGTGAGCTTGGGGGCTGCCATGCAAGAACGACTCGAGTTGATCGCTGCCGATGGCCACCGCCTGGCCGCCAACCTGGCGCTGCCCAAGACCAAGGCGCGCGGCGCGCTGGTCGTGGTGCAAGAAATCTTTGGCGTGAATTCGCACATTCGTGCCGTCGCTGACGGTTTCGCAGCCGATGGCTACCTGGTCGTGGCGCCGGCCTTGTTCGACCGTGTAGAGCGCAGTGTCGAATTCGGTTATGACGCGGCCGATATCCAACGCGGCCGGGCATTGAAGGATGCCTGCCCGGCCGACAAGGCGCTGCTCGACATCCAGGCGGCGGTGGCTTGCGCACGCTCCCGCCTCGGACCCACCGGGCGCGTGGGCATCGTCGGCTACTGCTGGGGCGGCTTGTTGTGCTGGCTCGCAGCGTGCGAGCTCGATTCGCTCGCCGCCAGCGTGCCCTATTACGGCGGCGGCATGCCTGAACATGCGGCACGGGTGCCGCGCTGCCCGGTGCTCGCCCATTTCGGCGAGCGCGACGCGTTCATCCCGCTGGCGGGGGTCGATGAACTGCGCCGCTTGCACCCCGGTATCACGGTGCAGCTATATGCTGCGGGCCACGGCTTCAATTGCGACCAGCGCGGCTCGTACGACGCACCCAGCGCGAACCTGGCGCGCCAACGCACGCTCGCGTTCCTGCGTGAACATGTCGGCTGAGGCAAAGGGCGGCGTGCAGATGACGATCAGGACCCGATGCGTCGCCGCCGCGTGCTTGGTGATGGTGGGTTTCAGCGCCGGCGCCGAGCCCTACCGCGGGCCGTTGTTCGACGCGCATCTGCACTACAACGATGAGGCGTGGCAGTCCGCGCACCCCGTGGCGGACGCCCTGGCGCGTTTGCAGCGCAGTGGCGTGTGCGCGATTGTCGCCAACAGCCGGTCCAATGAAGGCACGAAAACGCTGGCGGCGGCGCGCGCCCAGACCCAGGCCGCCGGCGTCACGGTCGTACCCTTCATCCGCCTGTACCGAAACCGGGCCGACTACAGCGGCTGGTTTCAGGACGAGACGATCTACCAGATGGTACTTTCCGAACTCGCTGCGGGCACGCCGGCTGGGCCGTACCGCGGGTTGGGTGAATTTCATCTCTATGACAGTGCGAATGCGAACGGCGCGGTGGCGCGCAAACTGATGCAACTCGCGCAGGACAGGGGCCTGGCGGTGCTGGCCCATGTGGACGACGTCGCGATCGACCTGCTGCTGGCACACGCGCCGAAAGCGCGGCTGATCTGGGCCCACAGCGGCATCGGCGGTGCACCGGTGGCGCGGTTGCGCGAGTTGTTGGCCCGCTATCCTCTGCTGATGGGCGAGTTGTCGTACCGACCGGGCTTGACAGATGGCGCCGGGCACCTGAGCGCCGAATGGAAGGCGCTGCTGGGCGAATTCCCAACGCGCTTCATGGTCGGCTCGGACACCTGGGTGAATCAGCGCTGGCAGGGCTACGAGGCCTTGATGCAAGAGGCGCGGGACTGGCTTGGCGACCTCGACGCCGTGACCGCCCGACGCATCGCCTGGGACAACGGCGCGGCACTGTTCGGCTTGGCCGCACCGCGCTGAAGCGAGGAGCGAAAAAAAGCCGGCGTCGGGCGCCGGCTTGCAGTCTCAGGAGCCTTGCGGCTTATTTGAGATGCGCGTTGATCAGCTTCGTCATCTCGAACATCGAGACCTGCGCCTTCTTGAAGATTTCCTTCAACTTGGCGTCGGCATTGATCATCGTGCGCTTGGCCGAATCCTGCAGGCCGTTCTTCTTGATGTAATCCCACACCTTCTTCGTCACTTCGGTGCGGGGCATCGGGTTCGAACCGATCACCGCAGCCAGCAACGAACTCGGCGTCATGGGCTTCATGAAAGCCGCATTTGGAACGCGCTTCTTCGCCGGAGCCTTGGCCTTCTTCGCTGCCGCCTTCTTTGCGGGAGCCCTCTTCGCCGCCGCCTTCTTGGCCGGAGCCTTCTTCGCCGCCGCCTTCTTGGCCGGGGCCTTCTTCGCTGCCGCCTTCTTGGCCGGGGCCTTCTTCGCTGCCGCTTTCTTCGCGGGAGCCTTCTTCGCAGTTGCCATGTCGATTCACTCCATCAAGTAGGTTGTTGATGTGCTCGGGTTGGGCGAGAACCGCGTGGGCTCTCATTTCTCCATAGCACCGTGCGCTGCGAATGGTACTGCGTGAACCGAGCATTGCAAAGAAGTTTTCACTCTGAACGTAAGCAATTCTTCGAGGGAGAGGGTGCTTTTGTAGCGCTCACGCGTCAACACCGCTCGCGCCGTGGGCTGCAGCTATGCTTCGCGACATGCCGAAAATCCTTCTCCGCTGGTTGCTTCTCGCCTGCGCGCTGTTGCTGGTGGCGCATCTCTACCCCGGTGTCCAAGTCACGAGTTTCGGCGCTGCGATGCTCGCCGCCTTCGTGCTTGGCTTGCTCAATTCGCTGCTGCGGCCGGCGCTCATACTGTTGACGCTGCCGGTCACGCTGCTGACGCTCGGGCTGTTCTTGTTCGTCATCAACGCGCTGATGTTCTACTTTGCCGCGCAACTGCTCGACGGCCTTCAGGTCACGGGTTTCCCGGCGGCCTTGCTCGGCTCGCTGATCTACAGCCTGTGCGGGATGGTGATCGACACCGCGATCGAGCGTCTCTTCGCGCCACCCGTCTAGCCACGGGTTTCCTGGCGGTCTTGCTCGGCTCGCTGATCTACAGCCTGTGCGGGATGGTGATCGACACGGCGATCGAGCGGCTCTTCGCGTCACGCGTCCAGCCGCCTGTCAGGCTTTGGGTCCGTCTGCGCCGGGGCGGAAAGCGCGAAAAACAAGGCCAGCTTGGCAGGAGCGACAAGCCCATAGCCGTGGCTATGGGCGCAAAAGGTCATACGGAGATGAGCCGTCTGCTTGCGGATCGCAGGCGGCGGCTTTCTGCCGCCCAGGCTCCTGGCGCGCGAATCGCCAAGCCCGGCTGTGGGCGCGCCCGGCGTCCACCTCAGTGAAGTTGGGCCGCCGAACGCTCGTCGGCAGCGATCTGGCGGCGCTGGGCTTCGATATTGCGCAGACGTGCGTCGATGACCGAGGCCTCGATGAAATCGACGTTGCCACTGCCAGTGCGCACGCTGCGCTGACCGGCGCGCAAACGGTCGACAGCGCCGTTCAAGTCACCCAGGGCGAGGCGTGCTTCGGCCTCGGCGCGGGTTGCGCGCAGCGGCTGGCCGAGTCGCGCCCAGGCCTGGCTCAACAGCGTCCACGCTGCTGCATCGCGCGGGTGCAGGGCAAGCCAGGTTTGCAACTGATCGACCGAGCGTTGCATTTCAGCAGCAGCGGCCACGCCGGTCGAACCGCCCGTGGTGCCCGGGGCCGCGAACGACAATGCCAACCTCACTTGACCGGCAAGCAACATCACCGGGCGCGAGCCGCTGTCGGCAAAGGGCTTGAGCGCGGCGGCGGCGCGAAGTGGGTCGCCGCGCTCGAACAGGGACTGCGCCGTGAGCAAGGCGACGGCGCGCACGGTGCGGGCGTCGCGCGCTTGCGTCGCCGCCAGGCCGAGCGCGCTTTGCAGGGCCACGTCGGCGCGTGCCCAGTCGCGCAACAGCGTCGATGCCAACGCGCTGCTGTAGGCCGCTGCCAGGCGCTCAGTGGGCGTGGCGCCGGGTCGATCGGCGTCCAGCGCCTGCCAGCGCCGCAGCGCGTCGACGCGGCTGTCCATCAACACCCTCGCCCGGGCCTGGGCCACACCATGTTCGAAGGCGCTGCCTGCCGGCATTGCCGGGCTGCTGCCAAGCCGGGCGCGCGCCTCGCCAATGCGCTCCGAACTCAAGGGGTGGCTGCGCAGGTAGGGGAAGGCGCCGCTGTCGTTCAGGCGTGACGATTGGTCGAGTTTTTCGAACATCGCCGCCATGCCGCCGGGTGCAAAGCCCGCGCCCGTCAGCAGCGAGAAGCCGATGCGGTCGGCCTCGCGCTCCATGTCGCGGGAGAAGTTCAACTGGCCCTGAATCGCAGCCGCCTGGCCGCCGACGATCAAGGCATTCGCCGCATCGACAGAGTTGCTGCGCGCAGCGGCGAGCACGCCGAGAATCATCGCCGCCGTGCCGATCAACGATTGGCGCCGGCCGTTGTCAATGCTGCGCGCAATGTGGCGCTGCGTGACATGCGAGAGCTCGTGCGCGAGCACCGAAGCAAGTTCGTCGCGGCTCGCCGTCAATGCAATCAATCCGAGGTAGACGCCGACATAACCTCCGGGCAGCGCAAACGCGTTGATGGCCCGGTCGCGCACCAGGAATGGTTCCCAGGCGAAACGCTGATCCAGGTCGGAGCCGATGTTTCCATTTGCGCGAGCTTGCGCCAGCAGCGGCTGCCAAAGCGACTCGATGTATTCGAGCAGCACCGGATCGTCGAGGTAATCGGGGTCGCGACGGATCTCGCGCATCACCTGCTCGCCGAGTTTGCGTTCGGTGCCGATGCCGAAGTCCTCCGACTCGGTGTCGCCCAGCGCCGGCAGGTTGATCTGGGCGAGGGCAGGTGGGCAGCTTGCGGACCCAATCACGAGCGCGCACAGGGCGGCGACCCAACGGCAGGGCTGCGGGCGCTGCAAATGAAGTCGATGCAGGTTGGACACGTTGGGCGGGTGAGCAGGTGACAGCGCAACAAGGAGCGCCGCGAGGCAAGACGTTACCAGTGTTGCGAGGCAGCAGCGTGGCTATCATGCCGCACATTCGTTTCCCGCGTGTTTCCAGCCATGTCCCAAGCTCCCGACGCACCGCTCACGCATTTCGATGCTCAGGGCCAGGCCCACATGGTCGACGTCTCGGCAAAGGCCGAGACGCACCGGATCGCTCGTGCCTGCGGTGTGATTCGGATGTTGCCGGCGACGCTGGCGTTGATCGAAGCGGGTCAGGCGAAAAAGGGCGACGTGATCGGTGTTGCGCGAATCGCCGCGATCCAGGCGGCGAAACGAACCTCCGAATTGATTCCGTTGTGCCATCCGTTGCCGATCACGCGCGTGGCGGTGGAATTTGAGGTGGACCCGGCTGGCAGTCTGCTGCGATGCACGGCGCAGGTCGAGACGTTCGGTCGCACCGGCGTCGAAATGGAGGCGCTGACGGCGGTGCAGATCGGCTTGTTGACCGTCTACGACATGTGCAAGGCGGCCGACCGCGGGATGGTGCTGGGCGAAATCCGAGTGCTCGAGAAGCGCGGCGGCAAGTCGGGCGACTGGGTTGCGCCCGGCCTCACCTGAAATCCCTGAAAGTGAATTTGCGCTGCGGCGCTTGGCACTGGTACGGATTCTCGGCGACCGTCAGCGCTGGGTCGTTGCACGCTGCAAAGTAGCCTGCAGACTGCGGATTTCGAAACTCCTGCAGGCGCTGCGCAATGTATTTCGCGCGCTCGGTGTCGCCGTTGGCGTGAAGCGCGTCCGCCCACGCCATCATCAGCCGCGTGTCGAGCAGGTAGTGCGCCGCCCGCTGCGCGGCCGCCAACGCGGCCACCGGGTCTTGCGAAGTGGTCGCCGCCGCGTACTCGGCGTGGTGCGAGAAGAACACGCTGCGCTGCCCGGCGGCGATGCGCTCGGCCAAAGGAGGTGCGTTGTCGCCAGGGGCGAAGATGACGACAACTCCCAGGTAGTCGTAGATCGAATAGGCCGCACCCAGAACCAGCAGAATTGAACCGACGCGAAAGCTCAGCGCCTGGCGTGAGGCGCGTGCCGGTGCCGCTACCAGAGTCGCGGGCGCAGCAGGCTTGCCCAGGCACATGCCCAGAGCAAACGCCGCTGGCAGCAGGAAGTAGGCGTACCACAGCGGGTATTCGAGCATGCTGTGCGTGAGGACCAAGAGCACCATCACGAACGCGGCACGTTGCGGCGACGCAGCTTGGTCGGCACCCAGCGGCTGGAGGCAGTTGCGTGCGCCACGCCACAACGCCCAGCTCAACAATGCCAGCAGTCCGCAAGCCAGCGGCAGCCCCAATTCGACTGCAAACTGCAGCGGCAGGTTGTGCGTGTGGTCGAAGAAAGCCACCGGCCGACCTGGAAACTCGGTCAACGTCCAGGCGAAGTTGAACTCGCCGACACCGACACCGATCCACGGCTGCGCCTTGATGAGATCGATCGTGTTCGCCCAGATGCCGAAGCGCGAACTCGAGATGTCACCGCTGCCACTGAAGCGACCCGCACCGCCGAAGGCATGCTCAGCGTGCGGCGCCCATGCCGTCGCACCGTACCAGAACAAGCCATAGACAAGAGGCGCAAGCAGCAGCGCAGCACGCGTCGGTTTCGCCAAGCGCGCATCCAGCAGCCCCCACAGTGCGAGTACCAACGCACCCAATGCGCCACTGCGGGACCCGCTGAGCACGACGGTGAAGAGCATCAACGCGGCGAGCGCGATAGCGATTCCGCGACGAAGGACTCGCGCCTCGCCCAACCAGAGCCCGGCCACGATGGCCCACAACAACAGACTGCACAGGTGATTCGGCTGGCGCAAGTTTCCGACCGCGCGACCCTCGGCCGACGTGCGCGCGATCCAGGCACCGTCGGCCCAAGTCGGTGCATAGACCTGAATGATGGCGATTGCACTGCTCGCCAGGCCTGCGAGCAGGAAACCGACACAGAGCGAATGGAAGAATGGCGAACTCAGTCCGTCGCGCGCGGCCGACGCACCTGCTGCGGTGACGAGGGTGGCTGCCCCGATCATGGCCGTCCCGGACAACGCCAGCGCCAAGGGCTGGCCCACTGGGGCCAGCCAGAGCGATGCGGCGAAGCAAAGCAGACCCAAGGTCACGATGACGCCGACGACTTTTCGCGGCAGTGCGGGAGAGTTGCTGGCCGGGGACGAGTACAGCATCCAGACGCCCCAGCCCAACAGCGAAGACGCCTGGTTGAAGTATGTGGCCGAAGGCGGCAGGTTGAAGGCCAACAACATAGGCAGGCACACTGCAAGACAGGCCAGGAACAATCCGAGCGCGTCAGGCTGAGAATTCTTCCGTGCCAATCCGCTGCGGGCGGTCATGTCGCAATTCCTATCGAAGCTCACGCAGACCCAGCGATCGCTACCGCTGAGGTGCTGCTACCTGCGCGTCAAGCGACGGAAAGTCGACGGCTCGAACCGCGGGGTCTGTCTTCTGAAGCGCCAGCCACCGGCTCTGCATACCCTGACAGACATGGACAGGGTGGACTTTGCAGGAATGAAGCAGGACATGTTGCGCGGTTCGACGGTCACCGCGCAGCACCGCCGCCTTCGCATAGCGCTCCAGAATGACGGGATAGGTGTATCGCGGGGCCACCTTTCCAAGGTTGGCGTAGTCGGCGGCAGAAAGACTCGAATCGATCGTCACTGTCACGGCGCGATGGTATGCAGCCCAGCCATCGACGAAGTACCAATCGGCGCGTGGCAATTGGTTCGCGGCGGGACCAATGTGCCTCGCGGTTAGCTCCAGGTCGCGCAAGGCCTCCTCAGCCTTGAGGTATTCCAGGCCGGTGGCTGCAGTGAGTACTGCCAGGCCGGCGGTGGGCAGTATCAAGGTCCATTTCGATCCCGCAAGCGCAGGGCGGCCGGAGCTTGCCGAACCCTCCAGGAAGCCCATCATCAAGCCTGCTGGAAGAAGGAAGAAAGTGTGGTGCAACGGGAATTCAAGCAAGGCATGCAGGAACAGTGCGAACAATGCCAGCAGCAGACACCAGGATTCGGCGCTTCGACATTCGGTCACGCGTTGCCAGAACCATCGCGCAAGCACTGCGCACAGCAAAAGCCCAAGCGGCAGCCCGTTGTAGAGCAGCAAGTCAAGAACCAGATTGTGGCTGTGACCTGCCCACCGCCCGATGGCAGGGTGATCAACAGCGACCGCGAATTGCGCATTGGAAATCTGGTTCCAGCCGTAGCCAAACCAGGGTGAGCGCATCAATGCATCCCAGAAGATTTGCCAATGTCCCCAACGTGGGCCTGGAGCCAATCGACCCGCTGGCAAGGAGCCATCGGAGGCCGGAGGCTCTGGCCCTAGCCAAAGTTCGAGCAGAGGCGCTTGCAAGACTGCTGCCAACGCAAACAGAGCGAGGCCACCGGCAATCGCCATCAGTGGCGTGCGCAGGCCGGCGCGAATGCGCATCACGGCCCACCATACCCCAAGGACCAGGACGGCAAGCCAACCGGTGCGCGACTGCGTCATGGCCACGCCCCAACCGAGCCATGCCACGCCCGCGACAGCGGCCCATGGGCCGATCTTCTGGCGCTCGTACCAGACCAACAGTGCGGCAATGCCCAACATGAGCAAAGTTGCCAAGTGATTGGGCTGGCCAAGGTTCGCGTAGGGCCGGCGCCATGGCCGTACGTCCATGATCCAGTCGCCCCACGCAGAGGGGCCGAGGCATTGGCTCAGCGCCATGCCGGTGGACACAATGCCGACAAGCACTAGGCAGGCGATAAGCCCGTCGAGAAGTTGGCTGCGCAGGGTGCTGCGTGCTAGCGAGGCACCAATGCACATGCTCGCTGCAAACGCAACGAGGTAACTGGCCGGCAGAATCGCATCCCCTCGAAACTCGATTTGGCCGAAGGCATACTGCACTGGAGGGACGAGGGCTACAAATAGCAAGAGGACAGCCAGCCTCGGCCAGACCAATTGATTGCTGCTCTGGATCGCGGCGAGCGCCAGGGCAATGAAGGCGGCGCTGGCAAAGACTTCCTGACGAAATGCCGGCCAGGGCAGGTAGTGGCCCGGCAACAGCAACGCCGCGGCCAGTGTCGTGAACCCGAGCAGCAGCCAAGTGGATAGATTCGCCAGACCTTCCAGCTGCTTCACTATTGCACGGAGCAGGCCGGAGCGGCTATTCGATGCGACTGAAATGGGATCTCCCCGCTTGATGTTCGGCGAAGTTGTGTCGTGGCATCTCTGCAATCAATGCTTCGGTCGCGCTCGCTCTACGCCCGTGAATGGAGCCACGGCCAACACGATAGATGCGGGGAAGGCGTACTTAGAACAGAAAAGGGGCGGCGTATCGCTACGCCGCCCCATCCCGATCAGGCTCAGCTACGACTATCGGCAGGAAGCCGGTACGTGAGCAGCGACGCCGGCGGTTTGCGTGCATTTCCAGAGGATCTGGCCGACACCGACGGTCG
>JAEMQF010000271.1 GCA_022758925.1 Burkholderiales bacterium
GCAAACTGTCGGGGCCGGCCGCGACCAGGAGGTCGCAGCCGAGCAGCAGGTCGGCGTGCACGATGCGCGGCGCGTGCAGCGCCGTCGGATCGGCGGCGATGCGCACATGCGTGAGCACCGCGCCGGCCTTTTGCGACAGGCCGGTCTGGTCGAGCACGGTGACGCCTTTGCCCTCTAGATGCGCGGCCATGCCAAGCAACGCGCCGAGCGTCACGACACCGCTGCCGCCGACGCCGGCGATCAGGATCGAATATGGTGCGTCCAGCGTTGCGAGCACGGGCTCGGGCAGCGCGTCGTCGCGCAGCGGCAGGCCGTGGCTTCTCCTCGGCACCCCGCCTTCGACCGTCACCATCGCTGGGCAGCGGCCTTCGAGGCAGCTCATGTCGTGGTTGCAGGTGAACGGGTCGATCGCGCGTTTTTGCCCGAATTCGGTGGCCACGGGCACCACCGACAGGCAGTTGGACTGCAGGCTGCAGTCGCCACAGCCTTCGCACACCGCATCGACGATGAAGACGTGGCGCGTCGGCGCCGGCAGCTCGCTGCGCTTGCGCCGGCGGCGCGCTTCGGTGGCGCAGGTCTGGTCGAAGACGAGCACGCTGACGCCGGGCACCAGGCGCAGCTCGCGCTGCACCGCGTCGAGCCGCTCGCGCGGCAACACTTGCACGCCTGGCGCGAACTCGGCGTCGCTCGGGTACTTCTCCGGGTCGTCGGCGAGCACGACGATGCGTTGCACGCCCTCGGCGCCGATCTGGCGCGTCAGGCTCGGCACATTCAGCGGGCCATCGACCGGCTGGCCGCCGGTCATCGCCACCGCGTCGTTGTAGAGGATCTTGTACGTGATGTTGACGCCTGCAGCGACCGCGGCGCGGATAGCGAGCAGCCCGGAATGGAAATAGGTGCCGTCACCCATGTTGACGAAGACGTGGTTCGGGCCCGCATGCTCGGCCATGCCGATCCACGTGGCGCCCTCCCCGCCCATCTGACTGATCGTCAGCGTGCGCCGCTCCATGCTCACCGCCATCAGGTGGCAGCCGACGCCACCGAAAGCGCATGAGCCTTCGGGCACGCGCGTCGAGCGGTTGTGCGGGCAGCCCGAGCAGAAGTACGGTGTGCGCTGCAGCGGGGCCCGCGCCGGCGCGGCAGCGCCGACGCTTGAGAGGCCGTTCGGCGCGGCAGCGACGGCGCTTGAGAGGCCGTTGGGCGCGGCGGCGACGGCGCTTGAAAGACCGTTCGGCGCGGCGGCGCTTGGAAGACCGTTCGGCGCGGCAGAGACAGCGCTTGAAAGTCCGTGCGGTGCGGCAGCGCCTGCGCTTGAAAAACCGTACGGTGCGCCAGCGCCTGCGCTTGAAAGACCGTTCGGCGCGGCGGCGCCGGCGCTCGAAAGACCGTACGCAGCGGCAGGGCCTGGAGCATTCGGCAGGGCCGCGACCTGGCCAGCCAGCGCAGCGGCGCGCGCTTGCCATGGCCCCTCGGGGTCGATTCGCGCGAGGCGCGAAGCGATTGCGCGCGCGACGATGATCGGCGTCAACTCGCCCGTCGGCGGCAGCAACCACTGGCCGTGAGGCGCGGGCCATTCGCCGGCCTCGTCGAACTTGCCGATGACGCGCGGGCGCACGTCGTCGCGCCAGTTGTAGAGCATCTCCTTGAGCTGGTACTCGATGATCTGGCGCTTCTCCTCGACGACCAGGATCTCCTCCAGGCCGGTGGCGAAACGCCGCGCGCCGTCGGCCTCGAGCGGCCACGGCATGCCGACCTTGTAGACGCGCAGCCCGAGCGCTTGTGCGGTGGCCTCGTCGATGCCCAGTTCGTGCAGCGCCTGGCGCAGGTCGAGCCAGGCCTTTCCGCACGCGACCAGGCCGAGGCGCGCCCGCGGGCTGTCCCAGACCAGCCGGTCCAGGCCGTTCGCCCGGGCATAGGCTGCAGCGGCGTAGATCTTGTAGGCCTGCATCCGGTGTTCCTGGGCCGGCTGCGGGTCGGGCCAACGGATGTGCACGCCATCCGCCGGCAACTCGAAGTCCTCGGGAATCCTGACCTGCAGGCCGAGCGCGTCGACATTCACCGTCGCCGAGCTCTCGACGATGTCGGCGCAGACCTTGAGCGCGACCCAGCAGCCGGTGTAGCGCGACATCGCCCAGCCGTGCAAGCCGAAGTCGAGGATGTCCTGCACGCTGGCCGGCGCGAGCACGGGAATGGCGCAGGCCGAGAACATGTGTTCGCTCTGGTGCGCCACTGCGGAGGAGCGCGCCGCGTGGTCATCACCGGCGACCACGAGTACGCCGCCGTGCGCGCTGGTGCCGGCGTGATTGGCGTGTTTGAAGACGTCGCCGCAGCGGTCCACGCCCGGCCCCTTGCCGTACCACATGGCGAAGATGCCGTCGCGCTTTGCGCCGGGCAGCAGACGCAACTGCTGTGTGCCCCAGATCGCGGTCGCGGCCAGGTCTTCATTCAGCCCCGGCTGGAACTGGATGCCATGCACCTTGAGAAAGGGCTCGGCCTCGTGCAGCGCGGTATCCAGGCCACCGAGCGGCGACCCGCGATAGCCCGAGACGTAGCCTGCAGTGTTCAGATTCGAAGCGCGGTCGCGCTTGCGCTGCAGCATCGGCAGCCGCGCCAGCGCCTGCACGCCCGTGAGGAAGACACGGCTGCGGTCGAGCCGGTATTTGTCGTCGAGCACGACGTTTGCAATGTTCATTTTTGGATTGGAAACATTCTTCGCCGACTCAGAGGTTGAGAGGCGATCCCATGCACGCGCGCCGCGCACGCGGCGGCGCTTCGCCGCGATGACCTACTCCGCGCCCTGGGTCGCACTGTTTTCATCCTGTGGGCCCGAAGTCGGGTTCGCGGTGCTCGAGGAACGCGGCGATGCCTTCGCGCGCGGCTGCGGTGCACGCGGCTGCGCCGAACGCGCGATAACCGACTTCGAGCGCAGCCGCGAGCGTGGGCGCAGCGGCAGCGTCGCGCACCGCAGCGGCGATCAGGCCGATGATCGACGCGCTCAGCATCCGCCCATCAGCAGTGCGCGCTTCAGCCACGTCGAGCGGCGGCACGACCACGCGCCCTTGCGCCATCGGTTCGAGCCGGCCCGCGAGCGCGTGCACGCGTGCCACTGCAAGCCGGATCAACGCGTCGAAGTCATCGGCCAGGTCATCCACGACGCCGATTGCGCTGGCGCTCCTGGCGCTCAGGCGCGCCGCGCGCGCGAGCATGGCGTGGAAGACCGGCGCCGCATTCGGCCAGCGACGATAGGGCACGACCATCGCACCGATGCCGGGCAGGATGCCGAGCGTGACCTCGGGCAACTGCATCCAGGCACTGCGCTGCGCGACGCGTGCGTGGCAGCGCAACGCGAGTTCGAAGCCGCCGCCGAGCGCCATGCCGTTCAGCGCGGCGATCACGGGCTTGCGCATCGCGTCGAGGTGCACCAGCAGGCGCGAGCAGTCGCGTGCGTACTGTGCCGCGGCTGAAGCGTTGCCGAGCAGCGACGGGAAACGCCCGATGTCGGCGCCGGCGCAGAACGCCTTCGTGCCGTAGCCGACGATGACGAAGCCGGTGACCGCCGGGTCGTCTTCGTGGCGGCGAATCACGCCCAGGATCTGATCCGTCATCTGATCGTGCAGCGCGTTCAACGCCTCGGGGCGGCGCAGCGTGATGATCTTGACGCTGTCGATCGCATCGACCAGCAAGTCGCTTGCGCTCGGCTGATACGTGCCGAGCGCGCGCTGCGGCATCGGCATGCCGGGCCGTTCCTGCGCGAATCGCGCCAGCATGCGCGAGCTTTGTGCGTCGCCGAGTTCGCGCATCAGTTCGAGCGGCCCTTGCTTGAAACCGAGCGCGACGCGGCAACCCAGGTCGAGGTCGGCGGCTTCGCCGATGCCGCGGTCGAGGATGTCCACCGACTGCGACAACAACACGCCGAGCAGGCGCTCGCGGATGCACGCGCGCTTCTCGGGTGTGACGTCGGCCGGCTGCTTCGGTGCAGGCGTGACCCAGCGCTCGACCGAGCGCAGGATAGGCGCCGGCCGGTAGTGCTCGCCCTCCGCGTCGGCCTGCAGCGTATTCGTCTCGACGATGATGGGGTTGCCATGCGCGAGGTTGAGGACGAAGAACGGCCCGGCGTGCACGAACTCCTGCGCCACGCTGTCGATCTCGGCGGCGCTCGCGCCGTCGAGCAGCAGCGCGGCTTCGTTGCACCAGTTGTCGAACACGCGGTCGAGCATGAAACAAGGCACGTCGCGGGTGATCAGCGGCAGCTTGCCGGTGGCGCAGAAGAAGTGCCGCAGCCAGACTATCAGTGCGCGATCGGCGCGCGGCCAGTCGATCACCTCGACCACGGGGTTGCGCCAGGCCGGCGCGAAGAAGTGCGTCACCGTCGCGCGCTCGGGGCGCCGCAGGTTCGAAAACAGGCGTGCCGCCGGCAGCGAACTGGTGTTGGACGTGAGCACCGCGTCGTCGCCGATGCGGGCCTCGGTGTCGGCAAAGATGCGATGCTTCAGCGCCAGGTTTTCGGTCGCGGCCTCGATCACCCAATCGCAAGTTGCGAGCGCGTCGTAGTCGGTGCTGCCGTGCAGATTGGCCAGCACCTCTTCAGCCGCCTCGGGCTTGAGCTTGCCGCGCGTCACCGCCTTGTCGGCGTACTCGCGCAGCCGCGCCAGCGCTGCGTCGATCGCCGCCTGGCGAATGTCGATCAGCGTCACGCTCAGCGCCGGCAACGCAGTCTTCAGGTAGTACGCGATGTCGGGCCCGATCGCGCCGGCGCCGATCACGCCGACATGGCGCGGCAACGGCCGCGCGCTCGGCTCGAGCAGCGGGTTCGCGGGCAACGGTGCGGTCACGCCAGCCTCCTGGGCGGCAAGGTGAAGAGCATGAGAAATTTTCGTCGCGAGCGTGCCGAGGTCGGGTCGAGGAGCGGAGCCGTACTCCTGTACGGCGAGCACCGCAGGCCCGAGATCGGCAGGCGCAGCAGAAAAGTTCTCATGCTCTCAGGCTCTCAAGAGGCGACGCCCGCATCGAACAGCGCGGCGATCTCGCGCTCGCTGAGCCCGGCCTCGGCGAGCACGCTGCGCGTGTGCTGGCCGTACTTCGGCGCGAAGTCCAGCCCGGTGCGCGCCTGGGGCAGGTCGACCGCCATCGGCTGCATGCGCACGACGCGCCCGTCGGGCAGCGTCGTGCGCGTCAGCTTCTCACGCAGTTGCGGCAGCTCGCGGACCTGGCGGATGTCGTGGATGCGCGTCGCTGGAATCGTCGCGCCGCGCAGATCGGCGAGGATCGCATCCGCAGGGTGCGCGCGCGTGACCGCGCCGATGTCGCGGTGGATCGCGTCGCGCTCGGCGTGGCGCCCCTCGTTCGTCGTTCGCACCGGGTTCGCGACGCCGGCGAACTTCGGGATCGCGGTGAAGCGCCGCCATTGCACGTCGCTGCCGATGGCGAGGAAGACGTAGCCGTCGCTCGTCGCATAGACGTTGGTCGGGATGAACTTGCGGTGCTCGTTGCCGGCGCGCGTGATCTCGCTCGGCTGGCAGCCGAAGTCGATCAACGGCAAGACGGTGATCAGCCACGACGCAGCGGCCTGCAGCATCGAGACGTGGATTTCCTTGCCGCGCCCGCTCTCGGCGCGCTCCAGCAGCGCGAGCATGACGTTGGCATACAGCTCGTCGCCGGCCTTCAGGTCGATGACGGGGATGCCCATCAGCGTCGGCGGGCCGTCGCGCGCGCCCGTCACCTCCATGTAGCCCGCCATCGCCTGGATCACGGGGTCGTAGCCCGGTGCGTCGGGGTAGTCCGGCCCCAGCGCCGAAATGCCCGCCCAGATCAGTTCCGGGCGTGCCGCGCGCAGCGTGTACGGGGGAATGCCCAGGGCGCGGTAGCGCGACGGTAC
>JAEMQF010000198.1 GCA_022758925.1 Burkholderiales bacterium
CATACACCGGAACGGCGGAGCAGGTGAGCTGGGTGAACTGGGTGTAGAAATGATCGTCGCGCTGGATCGTCACGGGGCTGCCGGCGGCGAGGCAGGTGCCCATGCCGTTCGTCCCCGCGGCGGTTTCGCTCCAGATGCCGCCCAGCCGCAGCCCCAGCGGGCCAACCTCGGCGGCGAACTCGGGCGACGTGACCATGTGCACGATCACGCCATCGGTGTCGGTCAACACGACCGCGCCTTCGGCGTCGCCGAGTTGCTGGTACAGGGTCGTCATCTCGTACCGCGCGCAGGCGATGACGTCGGCGCGCTGCGCACGGCGCGCCTCGAGTTCGAGGCGCGTGATGAACGCCGGCTCGCGCGGCTGGGCTGGGTCAAGCCGGTATTCGTTGACGCAGCGGCTCCACGACTCGGCCACCGCGTCACCGCGCGGCCCGCCCAGCCCCCCGCGCACGCGCTCGAGGATACGATCCGCGTGCCGGTGTGCCTCTCGCGTCGTCAGTGACATACAACTCTGCGCATTGCCGCACCCGCCAATCTCTGGAAATCTTGCATTGTCGCGACGCCGAGGCCGGCCGCAACAGGTGAAATACCAGGGGCTGCGGGACGGCGGGCGCGCAAAATGCTAACAGACGCTGCAACAGAAGTCTTCAAAAAAAGGATCGCGCGCATGTTCTCCCCGAGTCCCACCAGCCTGCCGCTCGGCTCAGCACCGTCGCATGACTCGCCAGCCGCCCCGCTGGACCTGATCTTCATCGAGGGCTTCAGCGGCGAGACCGTGATCGGCATCCACGAGAGCGAACTGCATGCAGCGCAGCTGCTCGTGATCGACGTGCATGCCGGCGTGCCCAGACCACGCGCCTGCGACACGGACGCGATTGCCGACACGATCGACTATGCACGGGTGCGCGAACGCCTGCAACGGCTCTTGCGTGAGCACCGGGTGCAACTGCTCGAGGCTTTCGCCGAGACGATTGCCGAGTTGCTGATCGGGGAATTCGGCGCGGCCTGGGTGCGCGTCAAGGTCGTCAAACCCCACAAGTTCGACGACGTTCACGCGGTGGGCGTTCAGATCGAGCGATTCGCTCCCGAGTTGGACGCCTCGACCGAGCGTGCCCAACGCGGCGCAGCAGTGCTGCGCCTGATCGGCAGCGGCATGGTGCCCGGGGGCTGAGAGGCTGAGCCGCAAAAAAGAAACCGGCCAGGCGGCCGGTTCGAAACCCTAGAAGCTCTCTTCGCAACGCCTTGGCGGTGCGTTTGCTCCAGCCTACTTCGCCTGGAACGGATGCGATGCGCTGCCCTTCCTGGCCTGCACTTCAGCAGCGGTGGGCGAGCCGGTGACGGCACGCTGGATCGATTCCTTGACGGCGCGGTAGTTGTAGTCCTGGATCTTCTTGTCGTCCTCGGCGAGCCAGTGAATGAATACGCCGACGCAGATGAACAGGTTGTCGGCTTCGGCGGCCGGAATGGTGCCCTCCTGGACGCTGTCGGCAACGGCCATCGCCACGGCGCGCTGTGCCGGCCCGAACATCTGTACGGCCTGCTTCGCGCTCTTGATCGTGACCTTGTTGAACATCACGGTCGACGGCTTGGTCAACAGGTTCGGCGCGACCACGGCCAGCAGGGACGTGAAACCATCCTTGTTGTTGGTCAGTGCGTTGGCGAATGCGGTTTCGACGGGGCTGCCGCGCGGCCCGATGATCAAGTCGATGTGCGCAACTTCGTTGCCTTCACCGACGAGTGACTCGCCGACCATCATGCGATCGATTTTTGCCATGGCTTTTCAATCTCCTGTGTGTGTGGTTCTAAAGTGTCCCAACGCCGGCCTGCAGACCCGCGCATCCGTGGAGCTATCACTTTCCATGCCACATCTGGCCGCTGCGGCCGAGCAGGCCCGCGAGCAGCAGCGCGGCAACACTCAGATCGGCGCTCGTGCCGGGGTTGATGCTCTGCGCCTTCAAGGCCTCGTCCCAGGCGGCGAAAGCCGGGTCGGCTTCGGGCCTGAGATGGCCCTGCCAGGCTTGCGCCGCGCTCATGACAGTATGTGCCACGTCTCGCCCGTGTTTTCGAACAATGTGTGAATCGGGCCAGCGGCTCAAGAAGCGCAGGAAAAGTTGCTGCACCGACGCTGCGATTGCGTGATCAACGGGCGCGTCCGGATCGAAATCGATCAGGGAAAACCCGAGGCGCTCGAGCGGCGACGCCACGTCGAAGACGTCGTCGAAGCCGTTCGCGTATTGGCGCGCAATGCTGTCGCGCGGCGCTGCCAACGCCATCGCGGCGCGCAACGGCAGGTGCGGCTCATCGTGCACGTCTTCGGCCTGTGTCCGACCCAAGCCGCCCGGGTTGGCCAAGGCGATCGCACGGTAAGCGTGGCGCGTGTCGTCGAGGTCCAGCCCGGAAAGCGTGGCCTGGACCGCGGCGCGCAACCGCGCTGCGCCTTGCAGGGCTCCCGGCAGTTCGATGGCCGCGGCGATCGGCGCGCACAGCAGCAAGATGCCGAGGTTGGTGTTGCATCCGGCCGCCGCCCAGGTGGCGGCCATCGCACGCTCGATGCGCGGCCCGACCCGCTCACCCGGGACGAACAAGGGCTCCACGGCGGCTTGCGCGCTGGCCAGGAACTGTGCGGCGGCCATGCCGTGGCCGGGCCAGGCTGCGCTCACATTGCCGGGCTTGCGCACCGCGACATCGAGCGCGCATGCGCGCAGAAAACAGGTCTTCGCGAACGCGCTGACTTGCGCAGCGTGCGGCGAATCGGTCATGGTCGGCGTGCGCTCTGGTTTGCTTCGGCGTCTTCGCGCCCGGCCGACGCGGCGCGCGTCGCACTCAAGGGGCGCTGCAATCGGCGCGCGAACAAGTCGTCGACGATGGCGCGCGCAATGTTGAAGTGCGTGACGCCCTGCAAGCCTTGCCAGGCGGCGACGCCGTTGACTTCGATCACCTGCAACGCTGCCCCGGCCGCGCTGGGCATCAGGTCCACGCCGGCGCAGTCGGCGTCCACGGCGCGCGCTGCATCCTGCGCGATGCGGGCGAGTTCGGGGGTGAGCTCAATGCGCTCGCACGTCGCACCCTGCGCAACGTTGTGCACCCAATGTGAACTCACGCGCCGCATCGCAGTGACGGCACGGCCACCGATGACGAAGACGCGCCAGTCGAAGCCCGGGTCGGAGCGCGCCGGGATGAAACGCTGCAGATACGCCAGCGACCCGAAATCTCGTGCCAGCGCCTGTGGCGCCGGCATCGCGACAAACCCGCCATCGACGGCGCCCACGAGTTGCAGTCCTTTGCCCTGTGAGCCGAACAATGGCTTGAGCACCAGCGCGTGGCCGGCGGCGGCCTGGGCCATCACGATGCGTTGCGCCTGCGCGTGGGATTCGAGCGCCCAGGTCGGCGGTGTCGGCACGCCCGCGGCGTGCAGCAGCAGGCTCGTCATCGATTTGTCGACGCAACGCTCGATGGCACGCGCGTCGTTGTAAACCGGCACGCCCAGCTCGCGCAGCGCATGCAACACCCCGAGGCGCTTCGTCACCTGCTCGAAACTTCCGCCGGCAATGCCGCGCACCAGCACGGCGTCGGGCAGGTCGCGGCCAAAGCCGGGGATCACCAGGCCGTGCCATGCGGCCTGGGTGTCGATGCCGCAATCGGCGAGATCGACGCAGCGGCCGAGCGCGTCGCGCTCACGCAATGCCGCCTGCAACTGGCGCGTGTGCCAGCCGACCTCGTCGGTCATGATCGCAACGCGCACTGCGCACACGGTTCAGGCCTGCTGCAACCACAGCTGGCGCAACAGCGCCATGTCGAGCGCGCCGGCGTGCCATGTATTGCCGCTGTCGAGGTTGCTGACCCAGACTTCGGCAGGGGCGAACAGGGCCGGGTCGATCTTGTAGAAGTCGTAGCCAGAGGCCTTGAAGACTTCCGCGAAGCCGTGACCGAAGTCCGGCGAATTGCTCGACGGCAATGCTTGCGCCAGCGCGCGCGCCGCGGCGTCCGAGCCACGCACGCTCAAATGAACCCGGCCACCATAAAGGATGGCGTCGTTGCTGCGGCCCATCGCCACAGCGGCGTCGGGGCTGGGCGCCGGCAGCGGCGCACTGGCCGCGCCGTCGACGACGTGGCTGAGATCGAAGCCGAGCGTGTGCGCCTTGTGCAGTGCCACTTCGAGCGCCCGCGCGACGACTTGCGTGATTCCGGCCGCGCTGGTGGTGGGCGTGAGAAGCAGGGTCAGCGCCTGCGGCGGCAATTCGCAATCGCGCAGGATCTTCTGCACGACGACCGGCGGCGGCGCCCGATCGACTTCGAGCACCAGCACACCGTGCGCGCAAGCGTCGCGGTAGCCGAGTTCTGCGAACAGCGGCTCTTTCACCGCGAGCGCACGCGCCGGGCCGGAGCCGAGCGCGAAGAATTTCTTCGCGCCGGTTTCCTCTTTGCTGGCGGCGAGGCTCCAGCCGGCGTATTGGCTCGCCAGGCAGGCCAGCACGGGTTGGGAACTGCGAACCTCGAGCCAGGTGGGCCAACCTTCGAAGGCCTGGCTGCTCAAGGACACACTGCCGAAACCGCCCATGCAGATTTCGCCGATCAGCAAACCCGCGGCGACGCTGCCGGGCGCGTCGATTCCGGCGTCGACGATTTGTGCGCCGCTCGCGTCGCGCAGCAGGCGCACGCGCAGCGCGTCGGCGTCGCGCAGCAGGCGGTCCACCCAAGGCTGGACGTGCGCATTCACGCTCAGCGGGCACGCCGCCAGCGGCGCAGGGTGTTCGCTCATTGAAACGCCTCCAGGGTCTGCAGCAGCGCGTCGCGGCGCCGTGCCAATCGGGATCGGACCGACGCGGCGTCGGCGCCGCTTGCGCTGACGCTGCACAGCGGGTCGCCGCGGCGCAAGTGTGGCTCATGTTGCGCGGCGCTCATACCTCGCGGCACGTCGTGGATGTGCGCAGCGTTGGCCAGCGCCGCGGCTGCCGCGGCACCCAGGCGCAGCGGCCGGTCGGCAAAGACGATCTCGATGCCGCACACGCAACCTGGCGCCGCCGCTGCGCCGGGTAGCGCGCCGTCTCGACACGCGTTCAGGTGCGCCCGCATCGCACCTCCGGCGCCGACGTGCGCGTACAGGGCCATGCTGGCCGGCGGCCGCGGGTTGACTTCGAGCACATGGACGGCGCCGTCGACGAGCATGAAGTCCAGGCTCGCCAGACCACGCAGGGCGAACGCCTCGGTCAGCACCGCGACGATTCGATCCACTTCGCGCCGCACCGCATCAGGAACCGCGACCGGGCCGACCACGCCGTGAAATCGATAGGGCGCAACGCCGAACGGCTGCACGATTTGCTCGTTGCAACCCAACACGGCGGCATGGTGCCCGTCGCCGCTGCCCTGCGTGAGGAGTGCCAGCCCGCAGCGCGACTCGCGCACCGCCCACTCGAGGAGCGGGTCGTGGCTGCCCCCGATCGTGGGGGGAGGCAGCCCGCGCCGCATCGACGCGACC
>JAEMQF010000396.1 GCA_022758925.1 Burkholderiales bacterium
TCTGGCTGCGCGACGAGACGCTGGCCGACAGCGACAACCTGCCGCCGCCGGACGTGATCGCGCAGGAGATCGTCGACGACCTGGAGGCGGCGTTGGAGCAGTTTCGGTTGATCGCGGCGGACCTCGGAACAGAGAATCCAGCGCCATGAGCGGATACGAACCGATTCAAGCTTGCCACAGTTCCGCCCATGCCTGACGTTGGGTACTCCGCAACGCGCTGCCGAAGAAGAGCGGCATCTCACCCAGGTTGCGCGTCGTCGCGCCGGTCCGATCTGGCCTACAACGCTGCGCACGCGTAGTGCTTCGCCGTGTTGCGCTGGCACGGCTACCGCTCCAGCAAACGCGATGTCGTGTTTCAGCTGCTGCCGCACACGCTGGGCCTGGGCCCCGAGGTCTGGCGCGTGCTGTGCAAGTGCCATGACCTGCGCAACCTCCGCGAGTACGAGGGCGACCTCAACATCGACGAGCGGGCCTCCGTGCGCGCGGGCATCGCGGTCGAACCGAATTTCGCAAGAAGCGGCGCACACCCTGCGGCAGGCAGTGATTGCGTTCATCAAAGAATCACATTGAAGTCACGCTTCAGCGGGTCGTCGACAGAGATCAAGCGCAATCAGAAATGGAGCCCATTGACAAGACCCAGGCCGGCATCTACGATGTAGACACCTGTAGATACATTGGGGGCGAAACGATGGCGACCAAGCGGCTGCGGATGGAACTCATGGTGTCGAAGTGGGGCAACAGCCTTGCGCTGCGCTTGCCGGCTGAATCGGCCCGGAAGATGGGTGTGGGTGAGGGTGATGCGCTCATCGCCGAGGTCTCGGCTGACGGGCGCCTGGTCCTCGCCCCGGTAGGCCGTGCGATCGGCAAGACCGAATCACGCCGCCTGCGCCAATTTCTCGGCCGTCAGAAAGAAACGGCACCGGTGGTCGGGGAGATGCGCCGCGGCGCGCGCTTCTGATGATCTACCTCGATACGAGCGCCCTGGTTCCGGTCTTCATCCGGGAGCCGAAGAGCGAGGCGGTCATAGGCTGGCTCGAGTCTTCGGGCGAGCGTCTGGCGATCAGCGAATGGTCTCTGGTCGAGTTCGCTTCCGCTGCCGCGATCAAGGTGCGCACCGGCCAGGCGCCAGCGAACCTGGCAAAGCAGGCCACGGCGCGGGTCCGTGAATTCGCACAGAAGCATTGCACGGTCGCCGTTCCCGGACGCGATGAATTCCGCCGCGCCGCCGAGTTGGCGGGTGACGGCGGGCTGAAGCTGAGGGCGGGCGACGCGCTTCACCTCGCCATCGCAGCAAGTCTGAACGCGCAGGGCATACTTTGCCTCGACGACGCGATGATCGAGAGCGCGAAGTTGCTCGGGATGAACGTAATCGCCGTTTGACCGAGAGCAGGTTGAATCAGCAACCCGATTGATTGCTTCGCGCGAGCGCGCTTGATGCGCCAACGCGCGACGGCCTGCGCCGCCCGCTTGACGACTTCTCCATCCGGCCGCGGTTCAATGCCGACGGTCGTCAGCCGGGCATCGTTCACGCCGCGCACGCCAATCCAGGCGATGCTGCACTGCCTCGCGCCCAGGTGCGGTGAGACAGTGTGCGATCAAGCTTGCTACAGTTCCGCCCATGCCTGACGTCGGCTATTCCGCAACGCCGCTGCCGAAGAAACTCGGCATCGCACCCGGGATGCGCGTCGTCGCGCTGAACGCACCTCGCGACTATCGGAGCCTCGTCGCACCCTGGCCCGAGCAAGCCAGCCTGGGCGCGCGCGCCGACGCGCAGACAGACCTGGTGCACCTGTTCGTCGTCGAACGCGCTGTGCTCGTCAAAGTGGCGCAATCCTTGCGCGAATTGCTCAAGCCCGACGCGGTGCTGTGGGTCTCATGGCCGAAGAAGGCGGCGAAGGTGGCCACCGACATCACGGAAGACGTGATCCGCGAAGTGGTGCTGCCGATGGGCTGGGTCGACGTCAAAGTATGTGCTGTGGATGCCACCTGGTCGGGCTTGAAGCTGGTCGTGAGGAAGGCACTGCGCCAGAGTTCCGGGTGAGAGGCGCGGCTGTACGTGCACAAGCTTTGCGAAGGGGCCCGCTGCCGCACCGCAGCGGCGGGCCGAGCCTGGAAAACAGCAAGCAGGTCAAGCCCAGCGCGCGCTACTCGACCGACGCTGACTTGCTCTTCGCCCACTGCAGCAACGGCGAGATGATGTCCAGCGGCAGCGGAAACACGATCGTCGAGTTCTTGTCGGCGGCGATCACCGTCAGCGTCTCCAGGTAGCGCAGTTGAATCGCCTGCGGCTGACGGCCCAGGATCTCTGCCGCTTCGGCGAGTTTCACCGACGCCTGCAGTTCGCCTTCGGCGTGTATCACCTTGGCGCGCCGCTCGCGCTCGGCCTCGGCCTGGCGCGCAATCGCGCGCACCATGCTGTCGTTCAGGTCGACATGTTTGATCTCGACGATCGTGACCTTGATGCCCCAGGCGTCGGTCTGCGCGGCAAGCGTCTTCTGGATGTCCAGGTTGAGGCGTTCGCGTTCGGCGAGCAAGTCGTCGAGTTCGTGTTTGCCGAGCACCGCGCGCAATGTCGTCTGCGCCAGCTGGCTCGTCGCGGCGAGGTAGTTCTCGACCTGGATCACCGCTTTTTCGGGGTCGACGACGCGAAAGTACAGCACCGCGTTCACCTTCACCGAAACGTTGTCGCGCGTGATCACGTCCTGGCTCGGGATGTCGAGCACGACGACGCGCAGGCCCACCTTGACCATCTGCTGGATGCCCGGAATCAGGATCACGAGCCCGGGGCCCTTGACGCTCCAGAAGCGGCCGAGCTGGAACACGACGCCGCGTTCGTATTCGCGCAGGATGCGCAGCGAGGAGGCGACCGCGACCAGCAGCAGCACCAGAAAAGCCAAGCTTCCGAGATAGCCCATGTTCACGCTCCTGCAGTTTTTATTGGGGGTCGACCGCTGCGCCCATCAGCGCTCCGCGGCGAACGCGGCGACCTCGAGAATCACGCCCTGCGCACCGGTCACGCGCACCGGCTGCCCGGCGCGCAGTTCAGCGCCGCCGCGCACTTTCCAATGTTCGCCGCCGATCATTGCCCAACCCTCGCCACCGGCGAACTCGACCAGTTCGCCGGTGGCGCCGAGCAAGACGCGCCCGCCCGCGACCATGTTCACGACCGGGCGCTGCCGCGCCTTCGCGGCCATGCCGACGACGAGCAGGATGAATGCGGCAGACGCCGCCGTCAGCCCCGCGATCAACGACAACGGCACGCCGAAGCCCGGCACGTCGCTGTCGATCAGCAGCACGGCGCCGAAGGCGAATGCGACGGTCCCGCCCAGGCCGAGCGCGCCGTAACTCGGCACGAACGCCTCGGCGACGAAGAAGCCGACGCCGAGCAGCATCAGCGCGAACCCGGCGTAGTTCACCGGCAGCATCTGGAAAGCGAACAAGGCCATGAGCAAACAAATGCCGCCGACCACGCCCGGGACCACGAACCCCGGGTTCGAGAATTCGAAGAGCAAGCCGTAGATGCCCACCATCATCAGGATCATCGCCAGGCTCGGGTCGGCGAGCACCGACAGCAGCTTCGTGCGCCAGTCGGCCTCGACCTCGATCACGGGCGCACCTCGCGTCGCGAGTCGTACGCTGCCGCCTGGTGCGCCAGCCAATCGAATTTCGCGTCCGTCGATCTGTTGCAGAAGGTCGGGCAGATCGCCGGCGATGAAGTCGATGACTTGGCTCTTCAGCGCGTCTTGCGCCGCCAGGCTGACCGCCTCGCGCACTGCCCTGTCGGCCCATTCGGCGTTGCGGCCGCGCAGTTGCGCCAGGCTTCGGATATACGCCGCGGCGTCGCCGATGCGCTTCGCGGCCATGGTATCGGTGATGTGCGCGGGCGAGGCTTCGCTGCGCGCGGCGCCGCTTGCGGCGGTACCTGTGGCGCTACCTGCGGCGTTGCTTGCGGAGTCAGAGGCGCGCTTCGGCGGCAGCGGGTTCTGTGGCTCGCCGACCCCCGGCAGCCCGATCGCCACCGGCGTCGCAGCGCCGAGGTTGGACGCCGGCGCCATGGCCGCGATGTGGCTCGCGTACAGGATGTAGGTGCCGGCGCTCGCCGCGCGCGCACCGTTCGGTGCGACCCAGGTCGCCACCGGAACCGGTGAGGCGAGGATGTCCTTGATGATGTCGCGCATCGATGCATCAAGGCCGCCGGGCGTGTCGAGCTGCAGCACGGTCAACTGCGCGCGCTGTTTGGCCGCGAGGGCCAGGCCGCGGTGCACATAGTCGGCGGTTGCGGGGCCGATCGCGCCGTTCACCTTCAGCACGATCACGGCGCCGGGTGGCGCCATCGTCGCGGCGCCAGGTGCGCTCGAAGCGCCAGCCACAAGCTCGGCACTGGCCGCCCCGATTGCCTGGGCCAGAAGGGCCAGTCCGAACCACCATCTACTGGCGCGCCGCATGGCTTCATTCTAGGCCGCGCTGCATCTGCTGCCACGCAGCGACGATCTCGCGCCGGCAGGGCGCGCAGCGGCCCGGCGCGCTGCTTTCATGTGCCGCTATTTCTGGCGCACCACACTAGATCCCGGCCCATGTGGCATGCACGCGGGCCGGGATGAGCGTTGCAGCTCGGAGCCGCTATCGCGTCCGGCTCAGGACCGCGCCGATCCCGGCCCCTGGGTCCGCTCGAGCACCAGGCAAGTCGCGCCGAACATCACATAGCCCAACGCCACCAGGGGTGACGCCCCCCAGCCGAGCTGCGCACCGTGGATCAAGCCGATGTAGGCGAGCGCTGCGCCGGCAAAGGCCCAGCCGGCGGCGTGACGCATCTTGTTGTCGATGACGTAGACCGCCATCGCACCGAGCACCATGCCGGCGAGCACCGAGCCGCCGCCCACCGATTCCAGGCCCTTGTAGAGCACGCCCGTGCCGGCAAGTTTGTCCATGCCCACTGCCGCGGCACTCGTGCCGGCGGCGCCGAGCGCACCGTCGATCTGCGTCTTCGCCCATTCGGCAATGTTCGGGATCAGCGCCAGGATCACCGCCGGCGCGTGTTTCGCGGGGGACGCCTGAAACGCCTGGGCCCCGATCACGAGGCCGATGTAGAGCAGGATCGGCAGGATTGCGACGAGCGGGATGAGCGCGAGCAAGAGCGCCGTGAGCCCGAGGAAACAAACGACCGCGATCGCGGCGCCGGTCGCCAGCGAATAACCGATGCGCCCGCCCACTGCCTTCCAACCGGGGTGGCCGATGTAGACCGCGGGTGGGAACGGGCTGCCGAGCATTGAGCCGACCACCGCGCCCAGGCCGTCGGCGAGCAGGATCTTGCGCAGGTTGTAGTTGTCGCCGGCGGCCGAGGCGCTCTCGACGTTGTTCATGGCCTCGGTGAAGTTGTAGATGCCCAGCGGAATCGCGGTCACGAGCAACGGTGCCACCTGCGACAGGCCGCTCCAGACGTCGGCGGAGAAGATCGGCACGTGCACGCCGAATTGTTGGAACGATGCGCCCAGCGCGCCGGCCTTCACATAGTCGCTCCAGCCGAGCAGCGCGGCGCCCCAGCCGATCAGCGAGCCGACGATCACCGCCACCAGCCCGCCGGGCAGGCCGCCGGGCATGCGCAGGTTCGCGGTCCACGCGATGAGCACGATGGCGAAACACACCAGGCCGATCCATGGCGTTTCCCACATCTGGAACGCCGGGCGCATCGAGATGAAGGCGACCGAAATGCCGGCGAGTGTGCCGAGCATCGCCGCGCGCGGCGTCATCGAGCGAATCGCCGGGCCGACGAAAGCGCCGAGGAGCACGATCACGCCGATGATGAAGCACCAGGCCAGGCCGGCTTGCCACGCCAGCATCGGGTCTTTCGTCTTCAGGTAGGTCGGCAACATGATCAGGAAGACAACGATGAACATGTGCGGAACGCTCGGGCCGTAGGGCATGGCGGTGACGTCGCTGCGGCCTTCGGCCTTGGCGAGTTGCCAGGCGAGATAGGCGTAGAACAGGTTGCCCAGCGGCAACGCAATGCCCAGCGCCGGCAAGACGCGCCCGAACACGGTGTCGGCGGGCAACTGCACGACCCCCAGGCAGAGCCCGGTGAGGACGATGACGTTGAGCAATACGTTGGTGAACAGGCCGAAGAATCCGTTCCAGTCGCCCGGGACCCAAAGCCGTAGCGCGCCTGCGCTGCCAGTACTCATGCTTGTCTCCTGTTTGTGATGGGGAA
>JAEMQF010000311.1 GCA_022758925.1 Burkholderiales bacterium
CCGCTGACCAACCCGGCCGAGATGGCCATGCCCAGCGAAGACGCTGTCGTGGCGCGCGTGAAGGCCATCCCCGGCTACGTGAGCCAGTTCGACGCCGTGTTCGGCAAGAACGGTGTGAACATCGACAACATCGCCAAGGCCATCGCCACCTACGAGCGCACGCTGGTCAGCGGCGCGTCGGCATTCGATGCCTTCCGCTTTGCCGACAAGTCGACGCTGACGCAGGCCCAATGGGAAGGCTTTCAGACCTTCCGCGAAGTGGGCTGCGTGCAATGCCACATGGGCCCCGACTTCGCCGGGCCGCCGCCGCTGGCTCGCGGCGCGGGCTTTTACCAGCGCTTTCCGCTCTACGCGGCCGGGCCGCTGGCGGCCAAGTACAAGCTGCTCGACGACCCGGGGCGCATGGCCGCCACCGGGCAGACCGTCGACAAGAACGTGTGGCGGGTTCCCTCGATGCGTAACGTCGCCTTGACGGCACCGTACTTCCACAACGGCCTGGTGCCGACGCTGGAAGAAGCCGTGCGGGTCTGCGCCGAGGGCGGCAACAACCGAAGTCTGAGCCCGGCCCAGGTCAGCAGCATCACGGCCTTCCTGGGTTCGCTCAGCGGCAGCCTGCCGAACCAGCAGCCGCCCAAGCTGCCCTGACGCTTCGGGTCTCAAAGGCACTCACCATGCATCGGGCGCTTCTTCAGACCTCCTGCCGGCTGGATCCGGTCGGGCTGCGCATCGCCGCGTGCCTGACCGAGCTGGCCGACGTGTTGCCACCCGCTGTGGTGATGCGTCTGCAGGCCGCGCGACAGGTGGCCGTCAAAGCCCGACGTCGAGCCCCTTCGTCGGCGGCGCGCACCTCGCCTGCGCTCCGGCCCACGTCAGCCAGCAGCTTCGACCGAGGCTGACAGCACATAGCCTTCGCCCCGCACCGTCTTGATGAGCGCGGGGTCGCGCGGGTCGTCGCCCAGGCGCTGGCGCAGCCGGCTGACCTGCACGTCGATGCTGCGGTCCAGCGGGTCGGCCTCTCTGCCCTGGCTCAGGTCGAGCAGCTGGTCGCGGCTGAGCACGCGGTTGGGATGGGTGACGAAGACGTGCAGCAGCTTGTATTCGACGCCGCCGATGGGTGTGACCTCGCCCGCTGGCGAGATGAGCTGGCGCCGCGCCGTGTCCAGCACCCAGCCGGCGAAGCGCAGGCGGCCATCTTCGACCGGCTGCAGGTTCGGCGGCAGGCTGCGCGTGCGGCGCAGGATGACCTTGATGCGCGCCAGCAGCTCGCGCGGGTTGAAGGGCTTGGGCAGGTAGTCGTCGGCGCCCATCTCCAGGCCGACGATGCGGTCGGTCTCGTCGCCGCGGGCGGTGAGCATCAACACGGGGATCTCGGACTTGGCGCGCAATTGGCGGCACAGCGTCAGGCCGTCGTCGCCGGGCAGCATGAGGTCGAGCACGATCAGGTCGAATGCGCCGTCGGCCAGCACGCGCCACATGGCGCGGCCGTCGCCCACGGCGGTGGCACGCAGGCCGTTCTTCTCGAGGTAGCGCGTGAGCAGCAGGCGGATCTCGGCGTCGTCGTCGACGATGAGGATGTGGTCGCTGCGTTCGATCGTGGTGGCCATGTCTGGCATTGAACCGTAGTGCGGCCCCGGGCGGGCCAGCATGAACGTATCACAGCATGTCACGTCGCCTGGCCGACACGCAGCGCGACAAAACAGCCGCCGCATGACACACCGCGCACACAGGGCGGGCGCTCAATGGACACCGTTGCGAAGGGATCTTCGACAACGCGGTGGTGCCGGACAACAAGCCGACGTCATCGCCATTCAGCACCCTTTGAAGGACACCACATCATGAAAACCTCGACCAAGATCATCGCCACTGCTGCTGCCGCCATCGCCCTGGGGGCTGGCGGCCTTGTCTTTGCCCAACAGGGTCAAGGACACATGGGCAACATGGGCCGCATGGGCCAGGGAGGCCAGATGGGCCAGATGGGTGCCGGCATGGGCATGCAGGGCGGTGGCCATGGTGGCATGCGCGGCGCGGAGAGCGCCGCCGATGTCGCCGCCCGGCTGGCGACGGTGAAGACCGAGCTCAAGATCACGGCATCGCAGGAGCCCGCCTGGCAGAAGTTCGAAGGTGTCGTGCGTCAGCAGGCGGACACCCGCCAGGCCATGCGCGGTGCCATGCAGGCAAGGATGCAAGATCCGAAGGCCGCCGCCGAGGTCGACCACGCCGCACAGCGTGAGTCGATGATGAAACTGCGCGAGGCCAGTCAGGCCGAACGCGATGCGGCCCGTCAGGCGCTCTATGCCGTGCTGAGCCCGGAGCAGAAGGCGCTGGCGGATCAGAAGTTGGCTGTGGGGCAGGGCCAGCGCAAGGGGATGCACAAGCACGCGGGGTGATGCGCAGCGGCACCGAAGTTCGGGTGAGCGCATCGCGCTCGCCCGTGCTGCGCTGTTTTGGCGCAGACGATCGGCTTGATCGTCGTCAATGCCCGGCAGGTCTTTCGGATGTCTGATCGAACTTGGCCATGCCGGTGATCGGCCCCACGCTGTGTACGGCGCTGCGGCGCTGGACCACGAAGCCATGATCCGGACCCTTCAATCGACGACCAACGGGCTCGACGGCCTGCTTCGCCGGTTCGCCAGCGCACAGACAAGCTGTGGCTTGCCCGCAGAAAATTGTCAATAGAAGGCTAAAGCATGAAATCGAAACTTGCCCCCTGGTCCAGGCGAATGCTCGGGGCCAGCATGCTGACGCTGATCTGGGCCGTTTTCGCCGAGCCGGTAGCCTTCTAGGTCGCGGCCGCACCGCCCGCCGACGCGATGAGCTGCACCAGCTTCACACGGGGCGGTCGACCGGCCTGCGCGCACATCAGGATCCCGCCCGAGCTGCACCTGCGTTCACACCAAGCGCTGGTCGAACGGGCCGAACGACGCCGGTTGATGCATGCGCCCACCAGCGGGCAGCGCGCGGACAACGAAATCGATGCTGCGCTGCGCAAGCTGGTTGACGCCGCCGGCGGCGCCTCGGGCGCAGCCGCGTTCGTGCTTCCATCCGGCTTCGAAATCAGCAAGATCCCGCAAGACCCGCTGAACCCGCTGACACCGGCCAAGGTCAATTTGGGGCGCTTGCTCTTTCATGAAACGGCCGCAGCGGTCAATCCGGTCATCCCTTCCACCCGGGGCAACTTTTCGTGCGCCAGCGGTCACCACGCCGACGCAGGCTTCGCGTCGGGCCTGCACCAAGGCATCTCGGAAGGTGGCTCGGGTTTCGGACCCAAGGTCGCGCCGCGACGACCTGCCGCTGGCGTGGACCATGCCTTGGTGGACGTGCAGCCGATCGCGTCGCCGCCGGTGCTGAATGCCGCCTGGCAGAACGTGATGCTCTGGAGCGGCCAGTTCGGCGCGACCGGGGCGAACGCAGCAACGGCCTACGCCTGGACCGAGGGCTCGCCCAAAGCGGTCAATCGGCTCGGTTATGAAGGCATCGAGTCGCAGGCCATCGCCGGCCTGACGGTGCATCGGCTGCTCGATGACGACAAGCATCCCGAGAACACCGCAGCCTCGATCCTGAGCCGCGACGCGCGTTATGCCGCGTTGTTTGCGCAGGCCTTTCCCGCAGCATCTTCGACGAATCGTGTGAACCAGGTCAACGCCGGCCTGGCGATTGCCGCCTTCGAACGGACCCTGATCGCCGACCGTGCGCCGTTTCAGCAATGGTTGCGTGGCAGCAGCAGCGCGTTGACGACCCGCCAGAAGCAAGGTGCACAGGTCTTCTTCGGCCCCGGTCAATGCGTGCAGTGCCACGCCGGCCCGTCGCTGGCCGGGATGCAGTTCCACGCCCTCGGCCTGAACGATCTCGACGGCGCCAGGAACGCCATCATCAAGGACGCGAAATTTCCGGAGCGGCTGGGCCGGGGCAGCTTCACCGGGCTGGCAGCCGATATGTACACCTTCAAGGTGCCGCAGCTCTACAACCTGAAGGACCATCCGGCCTTCGGGCATGGGTCCAGCCTGCCCAGCGTGCGCGCCGTCGTCGATTACAAGAACCGGGCCCGGCCAGAGAACGCAGCGGTGCCGGCGCAGTCGCTGGCGGCTGCGTTCCAGCCGCTCGGCCTGAGCGAAGCGCAGCTGACGGCGCTGACCGACTTCATCGAGAACGGCCTGTACGACGCCGAACTCAGGCGCTATCTGCCCGCCGCGCTGCCGAGCGGGCAGTGCTTCCCCGACAACGACCCGGCGGCACGCCAGGACGCGAATTCCTATTGCCCGCGCGGGACGGACAGATGACAAGCTGCAGCGACACCAGCAAGGTCTCGCATGGCGAACCAGGGGTCACAAGGTGAAGGCGCTTGCCATCGAACATTCGAAGATTTCCTATTTCGCGGACTTCCTTGTCGATCTGGCGGCCATCTCGTTGCTGCCATTTCTTCTGCTGCACTTTGCTCCCGCCCGGGTCCACGCCGGGCTGGCCGTTGCCGTGCTTGCCGGCCTGGCGGCCTGGAGCCTTGTCGAATACGCGATGCACCGGTTCGTCTTCCATGGCATCGAGCCGTTCCAGCGCTTGCACGGCGAGCACCACCGTCGTCCGCACGCCCTGATCGCAACGCCCACGGTTTTGAGCCTGGCCATGATCGCCAGCCTGTTCTGGCTGCCGGCGACGCTGCTGGCAGGCCGCTGGTACGGATCGGCGGCCACCCTGGGGCTGACCGTGGGCTACTTTCTCTATGGCGTGGTGCATCACGCTCTGCACCACTGGCGAGCACGCAGCGCCTGGCTGCGGAAATGCAAACGCGCCCATGCCATTCATCACCGCACGCCGCAGTTCAATTACGGCGTCACGATGGCCTGGTGGGACCACGCTTTCCTTACCGCAAGAAAGGATTCGTGAATGTACAGACGCTTCAACCGAGCGCCCTGTCCGAATCCGATGTTCCTGGCGAAGCGACAACGCCATCATTTGTCGCGCCCTGATGTCAAGAGAATGTATGAATGAACTTTCAGCAACCGCACTGCCGCGGTTGAACGAACCGGCACCTGACTTCGATGCCAAGACAACGCATGGCCCCCGAAAGCTGGTCGACTACAAGGGCAAATGGTTGCTCCTGTTTTCTCATCCGGCGGACTTCACGCCAGTGTGCACCACCGAGTTCATGGCCTTCGCCAAGCACTATCCCGAATTCCAGAAGCTTGGCTGCGAGTTGCTTGGCCTGTCCATCGACAGCACATACGCCCACATTGCCTGGGTGCGAAACATCAAGGAAAAGTTTGGCGTCGATGTTCCGTTTCCGATCATCGAAGACCTGTCGATGCGCGTCGCCCACGCCTACGGAATGATCCAGCCGGGCGCTTCCGACACCTCTGCCGTGCGTTCCACCTTCGTGATCGATGACAAGGGCACACTGCGGGCGATGGTGTATTACCCGATGAGCAACGGCCGTTCGATCCCGGAGTTCGTGCGCCTGGTGACCGCCATGCAGACCTCCGACAAGTACGGCGTCGCCACGCCCGAAGGCTGGCAACCCGGGGACAAGCTCATCGTACCGCCGCCGCAAACCGCACAGGATGCACAAGCCCGCATGGGTGAAGGCCACGAATGTGTTGACTGGTACTTTTGCAAGAAGGCGCTGTGACTGAACGCCGTGGCCACAGGCCGCTGAACTCAACCGAAAGTCAACTCATCGAAGGATGATTCGTGGAAATCAAAGCCAAACCGCATGTTCTCGTCCTCGGCGGAAACTTCGCCGGGCTGGGAAGTGCACAAAAAATCCGCGAATACGCGGGCGACAGTGTGGACATCACACTGGTCGACCGCAGGGACTATCTGCTGTTCGTGCCGAACATCCCCACCGACGTGATGGAGAACCGCGATCCGTCGAAGCACCAGCGCATGCAGTTGCGACCGGTCTTGGCGGGTGACGACATCCACTTTGTCCAGGCCACGGTCAAGAAGGTCGACATCGAAAGCAGGCAGGTCGAGTTCCTGCCCACCGAACGCCCCGGTGCGGAATGTGAGTCGTTGCATTACGACTATCTGGTCATCGCCATGGGGGCGCACCTGACGTACGACCGCATTCCGGGCTTCGCCGAATTCGGCCACACCGTCTCGGACCTGTTCCATGGCGAGCGTCTGCGCCAATACCTGTTCGAAGGCGGCTACAAGGGTGGGCCGATCGTGATCGGAGCGGCGCACTTTCATCAGGGCGACGGTGCCGAGGGACTGCAGCCCTATCCGGGCGGCAGCATTCCGTACCTGAAGGCGGCGTGCGAGGGTCCGATCCTGGAGATGACCACGTCGATGGAAAACTACCTCAAGCGCACGGGCCAAGGCACGCCCGACAAGATCACTGTCTTCACGCCCGACGAGATCATCGCAGCGGACGCCGGCGTCAAGAATGTCGAGGCATTCCTGAAGATGGCCACCGGCATGGGCATCCACTACCGCAACAACATGCCGGACATTGCCCGGCTCACGGCCGAGGGCGTCGAGTTTGTCGGTGGCGAAACGCTGCCGGCCGAGCTCAAGCTGATCCTGCCCGACTGGGTGGCGCATGACTGCCTGCGCGATCTGCCGATCTGCGACAGCATGGGCTTCATCAAGACCAATTTGTTGATGCGCAATCCCGAGCACCCGGAGATTTTCGCGGCCGGCGACTGCGCGGCCGTGACGATGCCCAAGATCGGTGGCATCGCCCACCAGGAGGCTGAAATCGTTGGCCGGCAAGTGGCGCTCGACATGGGGCGCATGGATGCCGAAGAAGCGAATCAAGCTCTGCAACCCGTGACCTTCTGCATCGGCGACATGGGCGAGGGCAAGGCGTTCTATGTGCGCTCGAACACCTGGTTCGGTGGCCAGGACGATGTGCTGAAGATGGGCCGCGTCCCCTACCGGCTGAAGATGAGCTACCGCGACCTGTTCTTCATGACCAACGGAAAGGTTCCGGGCTTCGGTCTGAACATCGCCCAGTTCGCGGCCGAGAAGGTGTTTTGAGTCCGGCGGCGTCATGGCCAGACTCCATACCGAAAGCCACCGCACACAAACCATCGGTTGGCTGCGTGCCGCGGTACTGGGCGCGAACGACGGCATCGTGTCTACTGCCAGCCTGATCATCGGCGTGGCCGCCGCCGACGCGACGCAGAGCGCCGTGCTGGTGGCCGGAGTGGCCGGGTTGGTGGCGGGCGAATATGTTTCAGTGAGCTCGCAGTCGGACACCGAGCAGGCCGATATTGCGCGCGAACGCCAGGAACTGGCCACCGACTCCGACAGCGTTCGTGAGACGAATGAGCCGGCTACCGTCTACATGCAGCGCGGGCTCGATGCCGATCTCGCTGAGCAGGTGGCCAGGCAACTGATGGCCAAGGATGCACTCGGGGCGCACACGCGCGACGAGCTCGGCATTTCCGAGGTGGCAAGTGCCAAGCCGGTGCAGGCGGCGGGCGCCTTGGCCTCGGCATTCAGCGTCGGCGCGGCGTTGCCCTTGTTGAGCGCCTGGCTGTCACCCGACCGCTATCTGCTGGGTGATCGGCACCGCATCGCTGCTGTTTCTGGTGGTTTTGGGCGGTCTGGCCGCCTACACCGGCGGCGCCAACATCCTAAAGGGCATCTGGCGCGTGGTGTTCTGGGGTGCGCTGGCGATGGCGATCACGGCCGGGGTAGGCCTGCTGTTCGGAGTGGCGGCATGAACCCCCTGGGCGCCGAATGCATCGACGGCTACAAGAGCATAGCCTTGCAGACATTGGGATGCTCTCGGAATCCAATTCCCTTTGGAGAAATTTCATGAGACGATCGAACGGAAAAAATCCTTGGCAGCAGACATTTCCAGTCAGTGTCTTGGCAAGTGTGCGGCGCGTCTTTCTGTCGCTGACGATGACAGTTGGGCTGTTGCTGATCAGCATGGCGTTCGGCGCTGAGTCAGAACACGACAGCGTTGGCAAACCGCCTGCAATCGAGTCCTTGACCACACAGCCCACGGCTCTGCAACGCCTGACAGCGCTCTACACGCCAGCACAACTCGAGAGCGGCGTTTACGTCGGCTCGGAGTTCTGCATCAGTTGTCATGAGGAATATAAGGGCTGGAAGAACACCAAGCACGCCCTGTCGATTCGCAAACCCATGACCCGGTACTCCCTCATTCCCGGCAAAGGCGTGGTGGCCGACTATGACCACAGCGGTGTGGATGACTTTGTCCAGGGTCTCGACTTCAACAAGATTGCGTCCGTCTTCGATGCGTATAAGCCGTACGCCCCGGTTCTATCTGTCGAAAAAGGTCAGTATTTCATCGCCTTGGGCGAAGTGAAGATGCCAGTGGTTTTCGTCCTCGGTGGAACAGGTGACTGGCGCGAGCGCTATGGAGTGCGGATACCTACCACGGACAGCGCCACGGGCTACAGCGACGAGGTTTACACCTCACCGGTACAGTTCAACGAAGACTCCAAGACCTATTTCGCGTACAAGATCGGCAACTGGTACGGCCCCACCAAACGGCCTTTGGTCACGCCGGGAACGACCCGCGCGAGCATTTCAGAATCGGTCAAGCAAGCTACGTTCAGCAAGAACTGCGTGGGTTGCCACATTACCGGTATTCGTAGCGCGGGCAAGACGCCGCAGGGTGAATGGCTGCTACGGCCCTATCCGGCGGTCAATTTCGAGGCTGACAACCCAGCCTACTTCGACTACGACGGCGACGGCAAGCCGGACCTCATGAACATCGGCTGCGAAATGTGCCATGGCCCCGGCTCCGCGCATATTCTCGACCGCAAGAATCACGCGAAGATCATCAACCCGGCCAGTCTCGGTACCGATCAGGCCAACGAGGTTTGCGGCCGCTGCCATAACCGCGTCCGCTCGGTTCCGGACAAGACGTACGGCTTCGCCTACCACGACGACACGGACACCGAGTGGAGGCCGGGCAAGGAACCCCTGGCTGCCTA
>JAEMQF010000101.1 GCA_022758925.1 Burkholderiales bacterium
CTTCCGCGGCAGCGGCGAGTTGCCGTTTGGTGAGCAGATCCGCAGCGTGCGCGAGTTGGTGGAACACTTGCTCTGCGGACCGACCTCCAGCAGCGGCTCGGGCCCAGGCGCGCCTGTTGAGGAAACGCACGACCTGCCGCACTCTCCTCAAGCCCGGGGGCCTCGCATGGGCCCCTTCGTGGCCCTTGGGGTGGACGACGCAAGGCCTCGGCCTGAGGGTTCTACCCACCGCTTGATGTAGATCACGACTGCGTGCGGCCGGGCCTTGGCATACTCGTGCCGATGTCTCCCTCCTTCGTTGCCGCCAGACCCGCCGAGGTGCTTGAAGCAGACCGCGGTCCACGCTGGGCGGCCGATGCTCACGACGCACGCCTGGCCAGCGCGACGCTGCGCCTGTCCGGCCTGCACTGCGCCGGCTGCGCCGCGAGCGTCGAGGCTGCGCTTCGAAGCGACGCTGCAGTTCGCGACGTGTCGGTGAGTCATGCGTCGCAGTCGGCGCGAGTGCGGTTCGATTCGCAACGCACCAACTTGAATGCCTTGCTGCAAGTAGTGCGCAGCGCCGGCTACGGCGCTGCGCTCGATGAGGCGGACGCGGCGCGCGAGTTGCGTCGCAGCGAAAGCCGCCTGGCTTTGTGGCGAGCCTTCGTCGCAGCGTTTTGCGGGATGCAGGTGATGATGCTTGCCCTGCCCGGCTATGTGGCAGAGGCCGGCGACATCGCTCCCGATTTGACGCGCCTGCTCGACTGGGGTGCCTGGCTGTTGACAGTGCCGGTGCTGCTGTTCTCCGCAGCGCCGTTCTTCAGCGGCGCGTGGCGTTCGCTGCAAGTGCGTCGCATCGGAATGGACGTGCCGGTGGCGCTCGGCATCAGTGTCGCTTTCATCGCCAGCAGCGGCGCGGCGCTGAACCCGGCAGGGCCATTCGGCCACGAGGTCTACTTCGATTCGCTGACGATGTTCATCAGCTTCCTGCTGATCGGCCGCTGGATCGAGATGCGCATGCGGCACTGGGCGGCCGAGGCGCTGGAGGCGGCAACGGGCGTGATGCCACAGACCGCGCTGCGGCTTGGAGCCGACGGACTCAGCGAGGCAGTGCCGATCGACCAGTTGCGAGTGAGCGACATCTTGCGGATTGCCGTCGGCGAAGCATTTCCAGCCGACGGCGTGGTCATCGAAGGACGCAGCCACGTCGACGAGTCACTGCTCAGCGGTGAGTCCAAGCCGGTGCCCAAACTGCCCGGCATGAGCGTCATCGGCGGCAGCATCAACCTCGGCGCGCCGGTGATGATGCGGGTCGAGCGCTGCGGCGCCGACACGCGCTACGAGGCGATCGTCGGCTTGATGCGCGACGCGGCCACGCAGCGCCCGGCGTCGGCGCGCTGGGCGGACCGCTGGGCCGGGCCGTTTCTGTGGACCGTGCTGCTGCTGGCGGGACTGGGCGCGCTGGTGTGGAGTTTCATCGACCCGCAGCGCGCGGTGTGGGTCGCGGTTTCGGTGTTGGTCGTGACCTGCCCTTGCGCGCTGTCGCTGGCCACGCCTTCAGCGCTGCTCGCCGCGGCGCAGGCACTGGCACGACGCGGCGTGCTGCTGCGGCGCATCGACGCGCTCGAACCGCTGGCGGCAATGCAGCGCCTGTTTCTCGACAAGACCGGCACGCTCACGACGCAAAGACCACGCCTTGCGCGCATCGAGCGCCTGCCGGTGTGCGCCGATCTCACCGAGCCGGAACTGCTGCGCCTGGCCGCGTCGCTCGGCGCATGGTCGCACCACCCGCTGTCCATGGCACTGTGCGAGGCCGCCCCGCCCGATCGCCGAGCCCAGGCCTGGCGCGACGTGCGCGAACAGGCCGGCGCCGGTGTCGAGGCGATCGACGTCTTGGGCCAGCGCTGGCGGCTGGGCAATGCGCGCTGGGTGCTTGGCGCCGCCGGGGTCGTGGCGTTGCTGCGGGTCGGCGACAGCGCGGACGTCGACAGCGCAAACGTCGACAGCGCAAACGTCGACAGCGCAAACGTCGACAGCGCAAACGTCGACAGTGCAAACGTCGACAGTGCAGACGTCGACAGCGCAGACGTCGACAGCGCGGACGTCTTCAGCGGCGAGAGCCCGCGCGCAAGCGCCGCGCAGGGCGTGCGCGTGAGCCTTGGCCGCGAAGGCGCAGTCCTGGCGCACTTCATCTTCGACGAAACCCTCGCCGACGGTGTGGCGCAGGCGCTGGCTGCGCTGCGCGCCGACGGCATCGCACTGACACTCCTGTCGGGTGACGCGCCGGCACGCGTGCAGCGCCTGGCGCGGCGCCTGGAAATTGATGCGACCCAAGCCATCGGCGGCGCCACGCCGGAGCGCAAGTTGCTCGAAATCGAAGCCGCGCAAGCACGTGGCGAGTCGGTTGGAATGATCGGCGACGGAGTCAATGACGCACCGGTGCTGGCGCGCGCCGACGTCTCGCTCGCGATGGGCGAAGGCGCGCTGCTGGCTCGGGCCAGTGCCGATGCGGTGATCGTCTCGAATCGCCTCGCCGACGTGGTGCAGGCGCGCGCGATGGCCAAGCGCACGCTGCGCGTGATTGCGCAGAACATCGCCTGGGCCGCGACCTACAACGCGGTGTGCGTGCCGCTCGCATTGTTCGGCTTGCTGCCGCCTTGGGCAGCGGGGCTGGGCATGGCCGCGAGTTCGTTGCTTGTCGTCGGCAATTCGCTAAGATTGCAGCACGCGCTACCATCGCCGCGCACTTCGGGAACCAGCGCTTGACTCGTGGAAGAAGGACACCGGCCTGCGCCGGCATCACGCAATGGACATCCTCTACCTCTTGATCCCACTGTCGGTGTTTGCGATGTTCGGCGTTCTCGGCATCTTTGCCTGGGCGCTGCACGCGGGCCAGTTCGACGACCTCGAGCGCGAGGGCGCTCGTGCCTTGTTTGATCCGGAACAAGGCAGCATTGGGACCAGCACCGAAAAATTGCCGCCATGCCATTGAATCCCACCCCCGCCTCGACCTTCCACGACAACACGGTACGCCTGTTCGCCTATGCCGCGGTGCTCTGGGGCATCGTCGGCATGCTCGTCGGCGTGCTGATCGCGGCACAGCTGACCTGGCCCGAACTCAACTTCGGCATTCCCTGGCTCAGTTACGGCCGCCTTCGTCCGTTGCACACCAACGCGGTGATCTTCGCGTTCGGCGGCTGCACGCTGTTCGCCACCAGCTTCCACGTCGTGCAGCGCACTTGCCAGGTGCCGTTGTTTGCGCCCAAGCTCGCCGAATTCGTGTTCTGGGGCTGGCAGGCGGTGATCGTCGCCGCCGCGATTTCGCTGCCCCTGGGCTACACCCAGGGCAAGGAATACGCCGAACTCGAGTGGCCGATCGACATCCTGATCGCTGTGGTCTGGGTCTGCTACGCGATCGTCTTCTTCGGCACGATCGGCGTGCGCAAGGTGCGCCACATCTATGTCGCGAACTGGTTCTTCGGCGCCTTCATCCTGACCGTGGCGTTGCTGCACATCGTCAACAGCGCGGCCATTCCAGCCGGCTGGATGAAGAGCTATTCGGCCTACGCCGGCGTGCAGGACGCGATGGTGCAGTGGTGGTACGGCCACAACGCGGTCGGCTTCTTCCTCACGGCCGGGTTCCTGGGGATGATGTACTACTACATCCCGAAGCAGGCGCAGCGCCCGATCTACAGCTACCGCCTGTCGATCGTGCACTTCTGGGCCCTGATCTTCACCTACATGTGGGCCGGGCCGCATCACTTGCACTACACCGCCCTGCCCGACTGGGCGCAGTCGATCGGCATGCTGTTCTCGCTCGTGCTGCTCGCGCCGAGCTGGGGCGGAATGATCAACGGCATGATGACGCTCTCGGGCGCGTGGCACAAACTGCGCGACGACCCGATCCTGAAGTTCCTCATCGTCTCGCTGTCGTTCTACGGCATGAGCACCTTCGAGGGGCCGATGATGTCGATCAAGACCGTGAACGCGCTGTCGCACTACACCGACTGGACAATCGGCCATGTGCACAGCGGCGCGCTCGGCTGGGTCGGCCTGATCTCGATGGGTTGCCTGTACCACCTGATTCCGCGCATGGTGGGTCGCACGCAGATGCACAGCGTGCGCGCGATCGAGCTCCATTTCTGGGTGGCGACACTGGGCATCGTGCTCTACATCGCCGCGATGTGGATCGCCGGCGTGATGCAGGGCCTGATGTGGCGCGCGGTGAACGCCGACGGTACATTGGTCTACAGCTTCGTCGAGAGTGTCAAGGCGACATGGCCGTTCTACTTCATCCGCTTTGTCGGCGGCGTGCTCTACCTCGGCGGCATGGCGATCATGGCGTGGAACGTCGTGATGACGGCGCGTTCCGGCCGCGTGGCACCGATACCGGTGCCGGTCATGCCGAGCGCCGCGCGGGCGTGAGTCAGAGGGAATCGACATGAGCGAAGTTGCAAAACCTTCCGGCCACGAGCGCATCGAAACCAGCAATCTGCTGATGATCGTGCTCATCCTGGCCGTGGTCGCAGTCGGCGGCCTGGTCGAAATCGTGCCGCTGTACTTTCAGCGCTCGACAACCCAGCCCGCGCCCGGCGTCAAGCCCTATACCGCGCTGCAACTCGCGGGGCGCGACGTCTACCTGCGCGAGGGTTGCTACAACTGCCATTCGCAGATGATCCGGCCGCTGCTTGCCGAGACCTTGCGCTACGGCACGTATTCCAGGGCCGGAGAGTTCGTCTACGACCACCCGTTTCAGTGGGGCAGCAAACGCACCGGGCCCGACCTGCACCGCGTCGGTGGCAAATACAGTGATGAATGGCAGCGCCTGCACCTGAACAATCCGCGCGACCTGGTTCCCGAGTCGAACATGCCGGCGTATCCATGGCTCGAGAAAACGCAGGTGGCAAGCCAGGAGATGGCGCAACGCATGACCGCGCTGCGCCGGGTGGGCGTGCCCTACAGCGACGAAGAAATCGCGAAGGCCGCGGCTGACACTGCCGGCAAGACCGAACTCGACGCATTGGTCGCTTACCTGCAGGTGCTCGGCACCGCGGTGAAGTGAACTGGAATGAATGGGAATGAACCGGAGCTTTGGCGCATGGACCTGAACCTGATCCGCAGCATCGTCACCGTGCTCGCCTTTGTCGTGTTCATCGCGATGGTGCTGCGCGTCTGGCGCGCGGCGAACCGAGAGCGCTACGCCGAGGCTGCGGCGCTGCCCTTCGCCGATGAGCCGGTGTCCGTGCCCAAAGCTTTCCCCAGCGGCGACAGGGCAACTGACCTGGCGGCGAAAGTGCCACCCCGTACTCGATACCTGGCCGGGAGCAACAGCGTTCCACAAGAGGTGGAACCCGGCTCTGCGCTGCATCAAACAGGAAGCGCTGCCAAATGAGCGATTTCATTTCCTCCGGCTGGTCGATCTACGTCGGCGCTGCCACCTTGCTCGGGCTCGTCGCCTGCCTCGCGCTGCTGTTCTTCGCCGCACGCCGCAGGGTGGTGATGCGCGCCGACGGCACGCCCGATGAAACCACCGGCCACACCTGGGACGTCGACCTCACCGAATTGAACAACCCTCTGCCGCGCTGGTGGATGTGGCTGTTCGTGATCACGGTGCTGTTTTCGTTCGGCTACCTGTGGCTGTATCCCGGGCTGGGCAGCTTCGCCGGGGCGCTGGGGTGGACGAGCACAAGTCAGCACAGCGACGAACGCAGCAAGACCGCCAAGGCATCGGCGCCGTTGTATGCGCGGTTCGCGGCGCTGACACCGGAACAACTCGCCGCCGATGCACAGGCGATGGGCGTGGGCGAGCGGCTGTTCGTGAATCACTGCGCCGCGTGCCATGGCTCCGATGCACGCGGCAGCAAGGGCTTCCCGAACCTGACCGACAACGACTGGCTGTGGGGCGGAACGCCTGAAGCGATCGCGCAGACGATTTCAAACGGCCGCCAAGGCATGATGCCGCCGATGGCCGCGGCAGTGGGCAATGCCACCGATGTGCGCAACGTCGCGAACTACGTGCTGAGCCTGTCGGGCAGTGCCCACGACAACATCGCGGCGCAACTCGGCCGCGAAAAATTCGTCATCTGTGCGGCCTGCCACGGCGCCAAGGGTGAAGGCAACACGGCCCTCGGCGCACCGAATCTGAGCGACAAGGTGTGGCTGCACGGCTGGGGCGAGGAATCGGTGGTCGCCATGATCACGCAGGGCAAGACCAACGTCATGCCGGCGCACGCCGAACGCCTGAGTGCCGAGCAGATCCAGGTGCTGGCCGCCTACGTCTGGCAACTTTCGAGGTCGGCGACGAAGGCGCCTCAGTGAGCCGTGTCGTGCCGATCGTGCCGGTCGCAGCCGCCGGCGCGGAAACGACCGTCTGGCTCTACGAAAAGAGCGCGAAACTGTATCCACGCGCCGTCAGCGGGCGCTTCGCGCTCTGGCGCTGGGCGTTGGTGCTCGCGACGCAAGTCGTGTTCTACGGCCTTCCCTGGCTGCAATGGAACGATCGTCAGGCGATCCTGTTCGACTTGGCGTCGCGGCGCTTCTACATCGGTCCCTTGGTGCTGTACCCGCAGGACTTCATTTACCTGACGGGCTTGCTCCTGCTGGCTGCGTACGCCCTGTTCCTCTTTACCGCGGTGGCGGGGCGCCTGTGGTGCGGCTACGCCTGCCCGCAAACCGTGTACACCGAGATCTTCATGGCGATCGAACGCTGGTTCGAGGGCGACCGGGTGCGCCGCCAACGACTCGATGGCGCACCCTGGACGCTCGACAAGATGTGGCGCAAGGCAGGCAAACACGCGCTGTGGGTCGGCCTCGCGCTGTGGACCGGTTTCACCTTCGTCGGCTACTTCACACCGATCAAGCAGCTGTGGGCGGAGTCGTTCACCCTCGACTTCGGCCCGTGGGAATGGTTCTGGGTGTGTTTCTACGGTTTCGCAACCTGGGGCAACGCCGGCTTCATGCGCGAGCAGGTCTGCAAGTACATGTGCCCGTATGCGCGCTTCCAGAGCGCAATGTTCGACCGCGACACGCTCGTCATCGGCTACGACGTGGCGCGCGGCGAGCCGCGCGGTTCGCGAGCGCGCAACGTCAGCGCCAAGTCCGTCGGCAAAGGCGACTGCATCGACTGCTCGCTGTGCGTGCAGGTCTGCCCCACCGGCATCGACATCAGGGCTGGCCTGCAAAACGAATGCATCGGCTGCAGCGCGTGCATCGACGCCTGCGACGGCGTGATGGACAAGATGGGCTCCCCCCGCGGCCTGATCCGCTATGCCACCGAAAACGGCATCGCCCGCGGCTGGAGCAAGGCGCAGATGTGGCGGCGTGCCGCCCGGCCGCGGGTATTGGTCTACAGTGCGATTCTGTTGATCATTGTCGGCGGCCTGGCTGCGAGCCTCGCATTGCGCACGCCATTCAAGGTCGACGTCGTGCGCGACCGCGGGGCACTGGCGCGAGTCGTCGGCGAAGGTTTCGTCGAGAACAGCTACCGGCTGCAGATCATGAACGCCACCGAGACGGTTCAGCGCTACCGTGTTGGCGTCGACGGCCTGGCCGGTGCGGTGCTGGCTTCGAGTGCAGAGATCGACGTCGGCGCTGCGCAATCGCGCTGGATGCCGGTGGCGCTGCGCATCGCGCCCGACGCGGCCGCAGCGGCGCGCAACGGTGTGCACCCGGTGCGTTTCACCATCACCGCGACCGGCAGCGGTGCGTCGCTGGTCGAAAAATCGACCTTCGTCGTGCCGCGTTGACCCCCTTGCCACGACCTCTGCCCAGGAGACCTGCATGAGCAACCGCAATACCGCATCCGATGATGAACCCGGCCCGAACGAGCCCTGGTGGAGCGTTGGCATGGTCTGGTTTGCGCTCGCCGGTCCGGCCATCGTGGTCGTGGCCGGCCTGGTCACTGCAGCCATCGCCGTGCATGGCGCGGATCCGGTGCTGCGCGTCGAGCCCTCGGGCGCAGCGGCCGCGACTCCCGCAGTGCAGGCTCGGAATCACGCCGCCACCGCCGGGCGCAAGGAGTAGCACGTGAACAGCTTCGCGGTGCGCGCACTGACGGTGCTGTGGCCGGCGTTTCTGATGGCCGGCGTGGCTGAAATGCTGGTCTTCGGGTTGGTCGATCCGAGCGACTTGCGCTGGTTCGGTGGCGAGACGATTGGTTTGAGCCGGCAGGCGATCTATACGCTCGCGTTCCTGATCTTCTGGGCGCTGATCAGCGCCGCCAGCGCCATCACCGCGTGGCTGTCCGCAGCGCGAAACTGAATTCACTTGCGCACGCGTCAACCAGGAGCGTGTCCGAACTCACGCCTCCCGGCGCGACACCCTGCTCCCGCGCCTGATCTCCAGGCAGCTCTGCTTGCCCGACGCCGAAGCACTGGCAGATTGACCCTACGTACGATTTCACGTACGCTATGGACATCGAGGAGCCCCCCATGACCACCCTCACTGCCAGCGAAGCCCGGGCCAGCCTGTACCGGCTGATCGACGAAACGGCCGCATCCCACCAGCCGATCCTGATTGCCGGCAAGCGCAGCAGCGCTGTGCTGCTGTCGGCGGAAGACTGGCAGGCCATCCAGGAGACGCTGTACCTGTTGTCGGTGCCCGGCATGCGCGAGTCGATCAAGAAGGGCATGGCCGAGCCACTGGCCAAGAGCGCCAAAGAGCTGCGCTGGTGAGTTGGTCGGTGCTGTTCGCGAAGCAGGCCGTCAAGGACGCTCGCAAAATTGCCGCCGCCGGCCTCAAGCCCAAGGCGCAGGGCCTGCTCGACGTGCTGCGCCAAGACCCGTTGCGGAACCCGCCGCCGTTCGAGAAGCTGGTCGGCGACCTCGAGGGCGCCTACTCCCGGCGCATCAACATCCAGCATCGGTTGGTGTACGAAGTGTTCAAGGCCGAGCGCACAGTGCGCGTGCTGCGCATGTGGACACATTACGAATGAGCCGCCTGAACCGCGACGCGAAGCGAGACTGAAAGCCAGCTCGAATCGGAAGCGTTGCGCTGGTTGACCGAGGTCGTGATCGCAGGGCTCGCGTTCGTCAAACCCGGTATTCGCCTGAATTGAGCAGGATCAAGAGCGAGCCGACGCCGTTTCGACATAATCGCTGACGTCATGTCCGTTGCCGCCGCTGCCCCCATCCTTTCCGAGACGCTGCTGCGCCGGCTCGACGTCTCCGGCCCGCGCTACACGTCGTACCCGACGGCCGACCGCTTCGTCGAAACCTTCGGCGCCACGCAGTATCAAGAGGCTCTCGCGCAACGCGCGTTGCAGGCGCCTTCAGGCCCGAATGAAGCGCTGTCGGTCTACGTGCACATTCCGTTTTGCGAACAGGTCTGCTACTACTGCGCGTGCAACAAGGTCGTCACCAGGCACCATGAGCGTGCCGGTGAATATCTGCAGGCAATGCAAACCGAGCTCGAACTGCAGCTCGCCGTGCTTGGCCGCGACGCACCTCTTGAGGAAACGCACGGCCGCCCGAAGTTGCCTCAACCCCCTCGGGGGGCTGAGCCCGCACCGAGTGAGCGCCTGCGCGCTCACGAGTGGCTGGCGAAGGCCACCGGGCTTGCAAGCCCGGTGGCGGCCGACGCGCCGCGTCGGCCTGGGGGTGCACTATCGCAGTTGCACTTCGGCGGCGGAACGCCCACTTTCCTGTCGGATACCGAACTCGACTCGTTGATGGCGCTGCTGCGGCGCTCGTTCAGCTTCCGGCCGGGCGCCGAGCTGTCGATCGAAGTCGACCCGCGCACCGTCGATGCGGCGCGCCTGACGCACCTGGCGGCGCTGGGTTTCAACCGGCTGAGCTTCGGCGTGCAGGACTTCGACCCCGACGTGCAGCAGGCGGTGCACCGCGTGCAACCGTTCGAATCGGTGCGCACGCTGATGCACGCGGCGCGCAGCATCGGCTTCGATTCGATCAACGTCGACCTGATCTACGGCCTGCCGCGCCAGACGCCGCTGTCGTTCGAACGCACGATTGCGCAGGTGGGCGGGCTGCGGCCCGATCGCATCGCGCTGTATGCCTATGCCCACTTGCCGCTGCGCTTCAAGCCGCAACGGCGCATCCAGAGCAGCGACCTGCCGCCCGCGGGTGACCGGGTGCAGATGTTGGGTGCAGCCATCGCCGGCTTCCAGGGCCTGGGCTACGCCCACATCGGCATGGACCACTTCGCCTTGCATGACGATGCGCTCGCGCTCGCCAAGCGCGAGGGCCGGCTGCACCGCAACTTCCAGGGCTACAGCACGCAGCCCGACTGCGACCTGATCGCGCTCGGCGTGTCGGCGATCGGCAAGGTCGGCGCCTGCTACAGCCAGAACGTGAAGACGCTGAGCCAGTACTACGACGCGCTGAACCAGGGCCGCCTTCCGATCGAGCGTGGCCTTGGGTTGAGCCGCGACGACCTGTTGCGGCGCGACGTGATCATGGCGCTGATGTGCCAGGGCCGGGTCGAATTCGCAATCATCGAGCAGGCGCATGGCATCACGATGCGCGACACGTTCGCCACGGAACTCGAGCGCCTCGAGCTGCTCGCCGAGCAGGGCCTGGTCGAGCTCTCGCCGCATGCGATCCAGGTCACGCCCCTCGGATGGTACTTCGTGCGCGGGGTCGCGATGGTGTTCGACCGCTACCTCGCTGCGAACGCGGTGCGCGATCGTTTCTCGCGAATCATCTGAAGCGGGTCGGGCGCCGGCCGGCCCGAGCCTGGGCGGCAGAAGGCGCCAGGAACCAAAGCGCTCAGCCCGAGCTTTCCATCGCGGTCTCATACCGCCCCTGGCACGCCGCGGCATTCAGCCGAGCGCGTTTGAGCAATGCGCTCTGGCCGTCTCGAACCCGGGAAGCCTGCCCGCCCCAGGCCTTCAATGCCGGGTCGAGCAGCGCACGGCCGTACGAAAAACTCAACGGCCAGGGCTGAACGCCGCAGCGGTTGATTGCGTCGAGGTTGGCGCTCGCCTGTTCGGGCGTTTGCCCCCCGGAGAGAAAGTTGATGCTCGCCACGGCCGCCGGCACGGTGCGGCGCAGCACGCGCAGCGTCGCCTGCGCCACCTCGGAAGGGGTTGCTGCCTGGGCGTGGGCCTTGCCCGGCAGCACCATGCTCGTCTTCAGCAGCAGGTGTTCGAGCACCACGCGCTGGTCGAACAGCGCCTGGAAAACTTCATGCAACACGGCTTGCGTGACCTCGGCGCAGCGCGCGAGCGAATGCGCGCCGTCGATCAGAACCTCGGGCTCGACGATGGGCACGACGCCCTGCTCCTGGCAGATCGCCGCGTAGCGCGCCAGGGCATGCGCATTCGTCTGCATCGCCGCGCGGCTCGGCAAGGTGTCGGTGACGTTGTAGACGGCGCGCCACTTGGCGAAGCGTGCGCCCTGCTGCTTGTAGCCCGCAAGCCGCTTGCCCAACCCGTCCAGCCCCTGTGTGATCTCGTCGCCCGGCGCCAGTGCGAGCGCAATCTTGCCCGCATCCACCTTGATGCCCGGCACCAACCCCATGCGCGCCCCGAGTTGCGGCAAGGGCGTGGCGTCGTCTGCGCGCTGCATCAGCGTTTCTTCGAACAGGATCACGCCGCTGATCGAATCGCTCAAGGCCGGCGTTCCCAGTATCAGGCTGCGATAGGCACGCCGGTTCTCTTCGTTCGATTCGAGCCCGATCGCGGCGAAGCGCTTGGCGATCGTCGGCGCGCTCTCGTCCGCTGCGAGGATGCCCTTGCCCTTTTGCACCAGCGCTTGCACGCTGGCCTGCAGTTCGCTTTCGGTTCCCATCATCGCCTCCAACTCAGCACTGTCGACCACGCCAGTCTGCGCCACGGCATTGTTCCGGCATTGATCCGCCTCAACGCAGCGCGCCTGTTTCGCTCGTAGGCTGCAATCCGGCATCCCGAGGAACTGGCATGGCGAACACCGCGGCAAAATACATACGCTGGTTCGAGGAACTGGGCATCGCCGACGTGCCCCTGGTCGGCGGCAAGAACGCGTCGCTGGGCGAGATGTTCTGCGAACTCACGGCGCATGGCGTGCGCGTGCCGAACGGTTTCGCGATCACGGCGCAAGCCTATCGCCATGTGCTCGACCGCGCCGAAGCCTGGCCGCGCCTGCACGAAGCGCTGGACGGCCTGGATCCGAGGGACGTCGACGATCTCGCCAGGCGCGCTCAGCGCGCGCGCGAGATCGTCTACGCCGCGAAGCTGCCCGACGAGCTGGTGCAGCAGATCGGCAGTGCCTACTCGCGGCTGCGCGGCGAATACGGCGAGGCGGTGACGCTTGCGGTGCGCAGCTCGGCCACCGCCGAAGACCTGCCCAACGCCAGCTTTGCCGGCCAACATGAGACGTTCCTGAACGTCAGCGGCGAAGCCCGCTTGCTCGACGCCGTGCGCCAGTGCTTCGCCAGCCTGTTCATGGACCGCGCGATCAGCTACCGGCTTGCCAACGGCTTCGACCACTTCAAGGTATTGCTGTCGGTCGGCGTGATGAAGATGGTGCGCTCCGACATCGGCGCCAGCGGCGTGATCTTCTCGCTCGACACCGAGTCCGGGTTTCGCGACGTTGTCTTCATCACCGGCGCCTACGGCCTGGGTGAAACCGTCGTCCAAGGCACGGTCGACCCGGACGAGTTCTACGTCTTCAAGCCCACCCTCAAGGCGGGTCACCGTGCCGTGTTGCGGCGCAAGCGCGGCGCGAAGGAAATTCGCATGGTCTACGCCAAGGCGGCAGGGCGTGAGACGACGCGCATCATGCCCACCGCCGCCGAGGACCAGCGCCGCTATTGCATCGACGACGCCGAAGTGCTGAGCCTGGCCGACGCAGCAATCCAGATCGAAGACCACTACAGCCGCAAGGCCGGCAAGCCCACGCCGATGGACGTGGAGTGGGCCAAGGACGGCATCGACGGTCAGCTCTACATCGTGCAGGCGCGTCCCGAAACGGTGGCGTCGAGGCGCGCACCGGGAATGCTCGAGGAATTCAAGCTCGGCGCCAAGGGCAAGATCTGCGCCAGCGGACGCGCGGTGGGCTCGCGGGTCGCGTCGGGCAAGGCCCGTGTCATCACCGACATCACCCAGCTCGGCCAGTTTCAGAAGGGCGAAGTGCTCGTCGCCGACACCACGATGCCGGACTGGGGCACCGTGATGCAGAGCGCCGCCGCGGTGATCACGAATCGCGGCGGGCGCACCTGTCACGCCGCGATCGTCGCGCGCGAGATCGGCATTCCTGCGGTCGTCGGCTGCGATACGGCGACGACCTCCATCAAGACCGGCGACACGGTGACCGTGTCCTGCGCCGAAGGCAGCGTCGGCCACGTCTATGCCGGCGTGGTCCCCGTCGAAGTGACGCACACCGACCTTTCGGCGCTGGCGCGGCCGCGCACGCAGGTGATGGTCAACCTCGGCAATCCCGAGCAGGCGTTTCAGACCAGCCTCTTGCCGAACGACGGCGTGGGCCTGGCGCGGCTGGAATTCATCGTTGCCGAGCACATCAAGGTACACCCGTTGGCACTCGTGCATCCGCAGCGCATCGACGACCCCGCGGTGCGTGCGCAGATCGATCGACTCACCGAAACCTTTGCCCGGCCCGAAGACTTTTTCGTGCGCGAGCTGGCCGAAGGCGTGGGCATGATCGCGGCGGCGTTCTACCCCAAACCGGTGATCGTGCGCCTGTCGGACTTCAAGAGCAACGAATACGCGAGCCTGCTCGGCGGCCGCTGGTTCGAACCCACCGAAGCGAACCCGATGCTCGGCTTTCGCGGCGCATCGCGCTACGCGCATCCGGCCTACGCCGAAGGTTTTGCGCTTGAATGCGCGGCGCTGAAGCGCGTGCGCGATGACATGGGCCTGCGCAACGTCAAGCTCATGGTTCCGTTTTGCCGGCGTGTCGAGGAAGGGCAGCGCGTGCTCGCGGCGATGGCTGAAAACGGCCTGAAGCAAGGCGTGAACGGCCTGGAAATCTACGTGATGTGCGAGATCCCGAACAACGTGATCCAGATCGACGCCTTCGCCAAGCTGTTCGACGGCTTTTCGATCGGCTCGAACGATCTGACGCAACTCGTTCTCGGCGTCGATCGCGACTCGGATCTGGTGGCGTTCGACTTCGACGAACGCGACCCCGGCGTCACCGAAATGATTCGCCAGACCGTGGTTGGCGCGCGGCGCAACCATCGGCATTCGGGCATCTGCGGCCAGGCTCCTTCCGACTACCCCGAGGTCGTGCAGACCCTGGTGGAGCTGGGCATCGATTCGATCAGCGTCACGCCCGACACGCTGCTTGAAGTGACACGCAACATACTCGCGGTCGAACAGCGCCTCGGGTGCGCGCCACGCGGGAAGGAACCAGCATGACAGCGATTTCGACGATGATGAAAACCCAGGTCTGGACCGTGGACATGGACGACACGGTGCACGAGGTCGAGGAATTCATGGGCAGCCACGGCCTGTCGTGGGTGCCCGTGCGTGACCCGGCCGGCACCATGGTCGGTGTCATCGGTGCCGCGGACCTGCTTCAGTTCCACATCCGCAAAGGCGACCCTGCGGCGACCGTGGCCTGGACCATCTGCACCTACAAGCCGATTTCCGTCGCGCCGGGCACGAGCGTGAGCGATGTCGCTCGACTCATGCTGCACCACAAGGTTCACCACGTCGTGGTCGTGGATGCGGAGCGCATCGTCGGCGTCGTGTCGTCGCTCGACTTTGTGCGCCAACTTGTGTAACAAGGCTTCAGGCGCTGCTCGCGCCCCTGGGGCAAATACCGTGGCGTTCACGTAGCCTGCGTACCACAATGGAGTGCTGACAACGCCATCTCTGGCGAGCCGCATCGGGAGTCATGTTTCGTGGGCCATGTCGACCACTCACTTTCTCTGGCAGAAGCTGAAGCCGATTTGACGACCGAGCCGCGGGCGCGCCGTTTGCAGCAGGCGCACGTGTCGGTGGTGATGCCGACCTTCAATGAAGCGCAGAACCTGGCGGCCACGATCAGCGGTCTGGTCGATTTCCTCGTGCCGCGCTGTGCGTCGTACGAAATCCTGGTCGTCGACGACGGCAGCACCGACGCCACAGCACGCGAGGTACTGGGCTTGCCGCAGGCCTGGTCGATTGCACTGGTGCAGTTGTCGCGCAATTTCGGCAAGGAAGCGGCCATCACCGCCGGACTCGAACACGCCCGCGGCGACCTCGTGCTGTGCATCGACGCCGACGGGCAGCACCCGTTGGCCACGGTCGAAGCGATGCTGCACCTGTGGGAGCGCGGCAATGACATGGTGTACGCGGTGCGCTCCGATCGTGGCGGCGAGACCCGTTTCAAGCGCTGGGGCACACGCTGGTTCTATCGCGCGCTGGGCCTGGGCTCGAAGGTTACGATCCCGCCCGACGCTGGGGATTTCCGGGTCATGGACCGCAGGGTCGTGGACGCGATCCGCTCCCTTCCGGAGCAAAACCGGTTCATGAAAGGCCTGTATGCGTGGGTCGGTTTCAAGTCAGTCGGGGTTCCCTACCAGCCGACGCCGCGCCTCAGCGGTGCAAGCCACTATTCCAAGGTGCAACTGCTGCGCCTGGCCTGGTCGGGATTGACCGGGTTCTCGGCGCTGCCGCTGCGCGCCGCGATCGTCGTCGGGCTGCTGCTGGCGCTGCTCGCGTTCGGCTATGGGGTCTGGGTGATCGTCGAGACAATGTTGTTTGACGTTGCCGTTGCAGGCTGGCCGACGATCGTGGCCAGCATCATGTTTTTTTCGGGTGTGCAACTGCTCTTCATCGGCGTGCTCGGCGAGTACCTGGCGCGCATCTTCGACGAGGTGAAGCGAAGGCCGAACTACATCGTCGCGCGCGTCGTGCGGCGTGCGCCCCACGAATGAAACGCTGCATCGTGGGGCGTGGCGACATCGAGTTGCGCGAATCCAGGCCTTGAACGAGCTCGCGTGCGAGGCCAGTCCGGCCAGCACATGGCCGCAGCGCGAGCGGCGGCGTCGGACGCGGCTCGCCCTGGGCCTGCCGGGTGTCGCAGCGCGGGTTCGTCGCACCGGCGCTGGCCTCTGGCAGAGGGTCTTGCTGCAACAGCCGACCGCGCTCGTCCTGACGCTGGTTCTGGTTCAATTTCTGCTCTGGGGCGTGCTCTCGGCGCAATACCACGTTGCGCCGCAGGACGACAGTCTTGAACAGGTGCTGCTGAGCCAGGAATTTCAACTCGCCTACGGCAAGCACCCACCGCTGCCGACCTGGCTCCTGTGGGGCAGCAACCAGATCTTCGGTGCGTCGATCGGTGCCACCTTCATTCTGAGCGCGCTGTGCTCGGTCGTCACCTTGCTTGTGCTGTATGCATGGGGCCGGACGCTGGTCGGCGCGCCGCGCGCGGCGCTGGCGACGCTGTTGGCATCGAGCATCGAATTCATGAACGCGGGCACGACGTATTTCAACCACAACACGCTGCAATTGCCGTTCGCGTTGTTGACGGTGGTGCTCTTTCATCGCGCATTGACGCGCATGCGACTCGCCGACTGGGTGCTGCTGGGCGTGGGGGCGGCGTTGACGATGCTCGTCAAATTCAGCGCGGTCGTGTGGTTCGCTTCGTTCGCTGCCTACCTGCTATGGACGCGCCGGGGCTTCGAGCCGCGCGTCCTGCGCGGCCTTGCGGTCGCGGCGTTGGTTTGCGCGGCCTTGCTCGCGCCGCATCTTCTGGCTGCCTTCGGCGCGACCACCGCACCCGACGAGTACGCCGCGAAGGCCTTCTTCCCGGCGCAGTTCGACCGTCTCGAACGCCTGCGATCGGTGTGGAACTTCGGCATCAGCCACTTCGCGAAAACGGCAGGGGCGCTGTTGATCTTCACCTGGCTGCGCCGGCGCGCGCCAGCGGCAGAGCAACCCGCCGGCGAAACGCTCGCACTCTCGCCGTTCCTGACGATCGTCGGCTTTGGGCCCATCGTCATGACGATGACGATCGCGGCAGTCTTGGGGGTAAACCTGCTGGTGGGCTGGGGCACGACGTTCCATGTGGTGCTGACCTTGTGGCTGGTGGCGGCGCGACCGTTCGCAATTCATGCACCGCAACCCGTGCTGCTGCGTGCCGCCGTGGCCTGCATCGCTCTTCAAGCACTGCTGTGGGCTGTGGTCACGGCGAACAGCGGCACGTTGCCGAGTCTGCGCCAAATCTCGTCGGTACGCGTGGCGCCGGCGCCGCCGCAGTTGGCGCAAGCCGTGCAACAAGCCTGGGCCGAGCACAGCGCCGCGCCCTTGCGCTACGTCCAGTCCGACGTTCGAACCGGCGCGTCGCTGGCGGTGCAGCTCCGCGGCCACCCCCGCGTGATCGACGCGCGCCGCGACGATTTCGAGGCGATCCTGCCGCCTGACGTTGTGGCGGCATGTGGCAGCGTCGTGGTCATGGGGCGTCCACCGGTGGCAGACCAGACCTCACCCCAGTTTGCAGCGCTTGACAGGGAGTTCGCAGCGGCGGCGGTCCATTCCGTCGTGGAGTATCAAACTTCGGATGAGGGTCGCCGCCAGTTCTTCATCGGCGTTCAAACCCCTGCGTCGTGGCAGATCTGCATTGCGAAGCCCTGAGCCTGGAAACCGCAGTTGGACGCGCCCGAGTGGGCCGTGATACGGTGCGCTGGCAAGGCGCGACGACGCGGCGGGCTCGTGCCCGCGAGGAGGAGCAACGCGGCCAGCGTGCCGCAGCGCGGCGCAATCGGGTGCGTAGCGCGCTCACCCAAACGGTGAGGGTGGTCGTGAGTAGAGGTCTGAGTGTGCATGCGGTGTAGCCAGCGCAGGGAAGCGGTCAACTGCGGTTTCCAGGCTGAGAGAATTCAGCGCTGCCAAGGCTCCGAGACAGGCCCGTCAGGCCTTGCGGCGTGACGGGCCCCGGTGAAGACGCCCAACCGGGGCAATCGCGCCCGGTCAGTCTGGGGGTGCCTTCGACCTGCACGGTGTCAGTGACACCGCCATTTTTCCCCACCGATGGGGAAACCCCAGCTTCGCGGTTGGACTTCAGGCGTTTGCCATTCCCCCACCCGCAATTTGACTCTACTCCCGATGACGCCGCCCACATTGAGCCATCGCAAACGGCGGCGCAGATGCAGCGTAAAGCCAATCTGAAAGTCTACGCTTCCACCTTGATTTCATTGACCACGCTCAGGACTCCGGGTGCCGACCAGGCCGCACCGAATGCGGCATTGCGCTCGGCCCAGGAATCGACCATCCCGCGCAACGTCACTGCCGAGCCGCTGACCATGACTTCAATGTGTTTCGCCTCGCGCTCAGCATGGCGCGCCATCGCGTCGCGGATTCGATCCGCAACCTTGGCCGGAGTCACCGAGGGCTTGAGGGTCAACAAGTTGCTGACACCGACCACACCCGTCAGCGGGCGCACCGCTTTCTCGGCGTTCTGGCGCTGGTACTCCCAATCGACCTCACCCTTCAGCGTGACCCAGCCCTTTTCCACTTTGGCCTGAATGCGTTCGGCCGGGACCAGCGCGTGCCACGCCAGCGCCGATTCGACCGCGCCGGCGATCTCGGAGTCGCTGCGCTTGTGGCCGGGTTCGAGTTTCACGTCGATTTCGAGCGCGATCGCCTTCACGCCTTCGACACGCTGCACAGCGCGCTCGATCGCGTACTTTTCAGCGAAGGTGTTGAGATGGCCGGTGAGCGTGACCACGCCTTCAGCGGCGGCGACACCGACATGGCTTGCATTGATCGACGGGTCCCAGTCAAGTTCCGCCGTCACATCCTTCTTCAGTTGTGCGTCTGTCTTCATGATTCAATCCCCTCACGCGGTGCCCGGCCGCCGCGAAGCCGAAAAGCACGAAAGCAATGCCGGGGACGAGGCTTCGTGTTGAACACCAGCATGCTAGGCAATGGGCTGCAGCGTCGCTTGCGAAAGCGCAATCCGGCGTGGGCCCGCTACCCACGCCTTCGGCATGGGTCTGCGACCCGCGCTGTCAGCATGGGCCTGCTACCCGCGGCGTCGGCATGGGTCTACAAGCCGCGCCTTCGGCATCGCGCGCAAGCGTGTCTCCAGCCCGCTGTCACTTCACGAGCAACACCGGCACCTTCGACATGTGCGTCACACGCTGCGCGACCGATCCGATGAAGAAGCTGCCCAACGCGCCGCGCCCATGCGTGCCCATCGCAATCTGCTCGGCCCCGCACTCTTGCGCGGCGCGCACGATTTCGGTGGCCGGCTCACCCTGGGCCGCAAACTTGGTCGCCACTGCCAACCCGGCGCCAAGGGCCTGGGCTTGCGCGTCGGCAAGCAGGTGCTCCTGATACGTCTTCTCGGAGCGCTCGATCTGCTCCAGGCTCGACACGCTGGCTTCACCGAACAGGACCGGCCAGGCACGTACATGCACCAACACGACTTCCGGCATCGTGCCGCCACGCGACAAATTGGCCACCGCCTCGATCGCGTTCCTGGCCTGATTCGAACCGTCAACCGCAATCAATACCTTCTTCATGATTCACTCCTGGTTAGAGTCGCGCCCAGTGGCGGAACGATCCTGGATGCGCGACAGATAGTCGAGCAGGTCAACCAAACGCTGGCGCGCTTCACGCTCGGGATCGCGCGGCCCCACCGTGCCGGGCGCTGCCGGCGCCCGAAACACCGTGCCCCAGACCGGCATTTCGCGCGACCCGTGCGGGCCGTTTTCGCGCGAACTCCGGCCATCGATGCTGTCGGACACGCGCAGTGACGGAAAGACACCACCGTGGTGCTTGGCGAGCAGCGTCAGGTCGGTCGGCGCCTGCACCAGATGCCTGAGCATCGGCCCGTCACCCTTGCCCGCCGCGCCATGGCAACTGGCGCAAAACGTCTTGTAGGTGCGCTCGCCGGCATCGCGCCGCGCTTGCGCCATGACGATGCCCGCCGCGACAAACAGTGCGGCGAGGGCGACTGCCTTGCCGGCCAGGCGCCGCATGCCGTGTTTCGCCCACCCCGCGCTGCGCATGAAATCAGCTTAGCCAGGAAACGGCTGCGCCGATTGATTTCGCGCAAGCGCCCGGCCCACGCACGAGGCGCTGCGCGCGGTTCCGCGCCGGGCGGGCCGGCTGCGCCTTCGCTTGGTTGTGCACAATCGGCTTGCGCGTTGGGCGCCGCGCGGTTTGGCGAGGTGCAACGCGACGCCGCTTGATCTCGAGCAATTCAGCGCTGCAGCGGCCGCCCTAAGCTTGCCGCAGCCAACCTGGAGAACCCGCGATGGACGCCATCAAATCGATTCTGCTGCACCTGGACGATTCACCGGGCTGCGCGGCGCGTTTGCGCGCCGCGAACGCCCTAGCCGAGACGCTGGACGCAAGCGTCACCGCGTTGTATGCAGTGTTGCCGGCGTTCATGCAGTACGCGCTGGCGTATGGCTCCGGCGTCGAGGTCGCGCCGCTGATGGAGGCTTTCGAAGTGGAGCGGCGCGCGCGCACGCGGGCCCTGTTCGACGCAACTGTCGGCCGTGGCACGGCCAGATTGCTTGCGCGCGTCGAGTGGGCCGAGTGCGTGGGCGAGCCGACCTCGAGCTTCGCCATGCAGGCACTCGGCGCCGACCTGCTGGTCCTCGGCCAGCGCCTCGAGCCGGGCGATCCGCCCTCCGGGGTGACGCCCGACTTCAACGAATCGGTGCTGTTCGCCAGCGGCAAGCCGGCACTGCTGATCCCGACGATCTACAAGGCTGAGCCGATCGGCCGGGTCGTGCTCGTGGCGTGGAAACCGAGCCGCGAGGCTGCGCGCGCAGTCACTGCCGCGTTGCCGTTCCTGAAACGCGCGCAGCAGGTCCACGTCGCCCTCTGGAGTGAACCTGAGGGCGACGCGGCGCCGGGCCCGGATATCGAGGCGAGCCTGCGCCGCCATGGCGTGACGGCCATCGTGCATCGCGACGTGGCAAGCGCGCGCGATGTCGGTGAATTGCTGCTGTCGCGCGCCGCCGACCTCAGCGCCGACCTGCTGGTGATGGGCTGCTACGGTCACAACCGGGTGCGCGAATGGGCCTTGGGCGGTGCCTCGCGCAGCGTGATGCAGGCGATGACGGTGCCGGTGCTGATGGCGCACTGAGGCATACACGGTGTGACGCGGATCTGGCGTCAGCAACGGCGATGACGGTGCCGGTGCAGATGCCGCATTCAGGCCCCGGCCTGGGTTACCCAGTGTTGGCGTAAGCAGAGCAAGGGATTGAGTCGGGGCCTGAAACCGGTTCGCGGTATAAACAGCACCGGCACGGGCCGAACAATCCGCGCCATTTCCGGCGGGCCCGAACTTGACCCAGCAGCACATTGCCATCCTCGACGACGAAGCCGACATCCGGGAGTTGCTCGCCAACTACCTGGGCGGGAACGGCTTTCGCGTGTCGCAGCACCAAAGCGGCTCGGCATTGATGGAGCTGATGGCTGCGGACGTGCCCGATCTGGTATTGCTCGACCTCGGCCTGCCCGGTGAAGACGGTTTCGCCATCGCCCGGCGCTTGCGCGAGCATTGGAACTGCGGCCTGGTGATCGTCACCGGCCGCGGCGACGCTGTCGACAAGGTGGTCGGCCTGGAAATCGGCGCCGATGATTACGTCACCAAACCCTTCGACCTGCGCGAACTGCTGGCACGCGTCAAGGCCGTGCTGCGGCGCACGCATGGCGGGGTGCCGCGGGCCGCGGCCGCACCGTTGCCGGAGGGTAGCGCAGCGGCGAATCGAAGTCCGAATCATGGCGCGATTCACGGCAGGAATCACGAGGCGAATCACGCCATGGTCGGCAGCACGAATCGCAGCGGGGCCACAGCGCCCGGCAATGGCGAGTGTTTTCGCTTCGCCGGCTGGCTGCTCGACCTGCGTGCACGCCGGCTGCTGGCCCCCGACGGAAGCGAAGTGGCGTTGACCAGCGGCGAGTTCGACCTGCTCAGCGTCTTTGTGCAGCACCCGGGGCGCGTATTGTCGCGCGACTTCCTGCTCGAGAGCACGCGCGGCCGCGAAGCCGCGCCGTTCGATCGCACGATCGACGTGCAGATCGGCCGCCTGCGCAAGAAGCTCGAGGCCGACCCGCAGGCGCCGCAAATCCTCAAGTCGGTGCGCAGCGCCGGATACCTGCTCGTGCCTCAGGTGCAGGGCCTCTGACAGCAGCGCCTATCGGTGCAACCCAGCAGCCTGCCCCCCGCCGCGCCACCCCAGGCACTCGACGCCTCGGTGTTCCGCAGCGTCTTCGATGCCTACCCTGACGCCGTATTGCTGATCGATGCCGCGGGCAGCATCGTGCTCGCCAATGGCGCGGCCGCGCAACTGCTGGGCTACAGCGGCGCGCAGTTGCTCGGCATGAGCGTCGAAGCACTCGTGCCGCCCGCTGTCGTGGCGCGCCACCAGGGCCTGCGCCAGGGCTATGCGCAGGCACCGCGCACGCGCCTGATGGGGGGCGACGTGGAGCTCGCAGCGCACCGTGCCGACGGCAGCGAAGTGATGGTGGAAATCAGCCTGAGCCCGTTGCAAAGCGGCGCTGCGAACTTCGTCGTTGCGGCGCTGCGCGGAATCGGCGCCTACCCGCGCGTGCAGCGCGCGCTGCAACGCGCGCGCTACAACGAACACCTTGCCCTGGCCGGTCGCTCGGCGGTGGACATGCGCGACCCGCAGCAGTTGATGGCGCATGTCGCCGCGCTTGCGGCACAAGGGCTTGAGGTGGAGGCCGTCAGCTTCTGGCTGCTCGAGCCGAACCGGCTCGAGTTTCGCGCCGCGAGCAGTTTCGCCGCGGCCGCTGATGCCGCGGTGCGCGCGGTGGCATTGAGCGCGACCGACGCCCCGGTGCCGAACCGCCCCGACACGCTGCTCGGTCTGGTCGCCGCTCAAGGTGCAGCGCTGATCGTCTCGAGCTTTGCCCGCGAAAGCCGCTTCAACGTTTCTCCGGCCCTGCGCCAGGGCCCGCTGCAGGCCGCGCTGGCGGTGCCGATGATCGATGCCCAACGCGTCATCGGCGTGCTCGTCGCCGACTCCGTAAAACCGGGGCGCTTCGGCGAAGACGAGAAGCACTTCGTCGAGTCGCTCGCAAATCTGGTCGTCACGAGTTTGCAGCGTGCCCAGACCGAAGCACAACTCGGCCATGCGCAGCGATTGGAGGCGGTGGGCCAGTTGACGGGCGGCATCGCGCACGACTTCAACAACCTGCTGACCATCATGCAAGGCAACCTGCAGATGCTCGCCGACCACCCGGGCGTTGCCGGCGATTCGCACCTGAGCCTGATGGTGAACAGCGCAGCACGAGCCGGCCAGCGCGGCGCCGAACTTACCGGCAAGCTGCTCGCATTCTCGCGCCGCCAGGCGCTGGCCACCACGGCGGTCGACACCGGCGCGCTGCTGAAGGCGATGGCGGAAATGCTGCGCCGCACGTTGGGCAGGCACGTCAATGTGGCGCTGCACATTCATGCCGGGTGCCCGCGCTGCCTGGCCGATGCCGGGCAACTCGAATCCGCTTTGCTCAACATCGCGCTCAACTCGCGCGACGCCATGCCCGCCGGCGGCACCCTGAGCTTCAGTTGCGCGCCCTGCTCCGAAGTGCCGTCCGAGATGCGCGCGGCATCAGGTGCCAGGTCGAACCCGGCGACAGCCGCGACCGAGTGCGTCGCGATCGAAATCACCGACACCGGCATCGGCATGAGCCGGGAAGTTCTCGACCACGCCTTCGAGCCGTTCTTCACGACCAAAGAGCCCGGCAAAGGCACCGGCCTGGGCCTGAGCACGGTGTACGGATTCGTCAAACAGTCGGGCGGGCACCTGCAGGTTCAGAGCAAGCCCGGCGCAGGCACGAGCATCTTGTTGTTCCTGCCTGCCGCGCCGGCTGTCGCTGCGGCTGAAGCCGGGGCTGCTGCACCTGCCGTGCGCGCCAGCTCGGCGCCCGAAGCGGCAATCGCACCCGGGCTCGCGCCAGCCTCGGATGCGGCGGCCGGTGCTGCGCTGTTGGGCAGGCGCGTGCTGATCGTGGAGGACGACGCCGAAGTACGCAGGGTTGCAATCGCGTTCTTCGCTGCCATGGGCGCAACGGCGCGGGCGGTTGCCGACGCCGAATCGGCGATCGCCGAATTGGAACGCGGCAGCGAATGCGACTTGCTGTTCAGCGACATCACGCTCGGCGCGGGAATGAACGGCATCGAACTCGCGCAATCCGCCCACGCCTTCGCGCCCGGCCTTGCTGTGTTGCTGACCTCGGGCTACTCAGAGTACCTCACCAGCGAAAGCCCGCACAAGCCGCAACTCTGGCCGGTGCTGCGAAAACCCTATACGCGCGAGGAGTTGGCGCAGGCCGCGCATCGGGTACTGCAGGGGGCGGCGCACCCGGCTGCTACTGCAGCACGCGTTCGTTCGGCGCCAAAGCGTCCTGCATGAAATCGCCCAGCGCATCGATGCTTGGAATGCTGATGTCGCGCCGGCCTTTCTCGTTGAACAGAATCACGCCGCTGCGCGCCATGCGGCACAAGGCCCGGCTCACGGTCTCGAGCGTCATGCCCAGCGTATTGCCGATTTCGGCACGCGTCATGCGCAGCGTGATCTGGTCGGTGCGCTGACCCCGGTCGCGCAACGCCTCGGCCCAGACCTTCAGGAAGTTGGCCACCCGCGCGTCGGCCGGCAGCGTGCCCAACGCCAGCAGCGAGTCGCGGTCGCGCACGATCTGTTCACTCATTGCGACGTGCATCACCGCCATCAGCGCCGGCACGCTGGCGCAGGTGCGCAACAGCGTGTCGTAACGGAAGGTCCAGATCTCGCCCGTGTCCATGGCGATGGCGTCACAGCCGTAGCGGCCACTGGCGATGCCGTCGAAGCCCAGCCAGTCGCCCTTGAAGTGCAGGCCCACCACCTGTTCGCGACCGTCGGCTGAGAAGTTGACGCTGCGCACCATGCCCGAGTTGACGATATGCAGCGCCGTACACGCCTCGCCACCGCCGTGCACCAAGTCGCCAGCGTGCAGCATGCGGCGCGTGAACGGCACATGCTGCTCAAGCAGTTCCAGGGCTTCGCGCCACGCAGGGGTCAGGCGCGCCGGATGACTCGGGGCCTCGCTGCGCCGGGGCTGCGCCAGCGGCAAGGCTCGACGCGTCAAATCGGCCGGCAATGCCGAGCGCAACGCAACTGTTTCGTGCCGGATGGTGGGGGCATGCATTGTCGGTCTCCTGCGGCTGTTGTTGATGTAGATCAGCTTAGAAGCCGATTGCAAACACTTGAGCAATGACAAGCCGTGCTTGCGTAACAAGGAGTAAACGCTCGGTAAACGCGCGTTGGGTGCCGGCTGTCGCGCGCATTCCTTGTGCTGGCGCAAAGCTGGACCGGTTCGGGCGTTGCAGGATCGGCGCGGTCTTGACGGGTTACTGGCGGGTCACAGGAAGGTCACTGGCAGTCACGGGCGGGTCATGTTCGGGTCACACTCACCGCTTGACGGCAGGGGGCGGCCGAAACGCCAAGAAGCGAGGGCAGAGCGCAGATGAAGGACATCGCGCCGGGACAGGGCGTGGGCCGCAGCAGCCAGGCTTCGAAGCGCGACCGGGCGGCTGGCCCGGCCCCGGGCGTGTACTCCGAAGTGGGCAAGCTGCGCTCCGTGCTTGTCTGCCGGCCCGGGTTGGCGCATCGACGCCTGAGCCCACACATCTGCCGCGAGTTGAAGTTCGAAGCTCCGATATGGGTCGAGCGCACCCAACGCGAGTTCGCCGGGTTCGTCGACGCACTGACCCAGCGCGGGGTCGAGGTGCTGGAATTGCACGCGCTGCTGGTGCAGATCCTGGAGTCGCCGCAAGCCCGCAACTGGCTGCTGGATCGGCTGCTCGACCCGTTCGTGCGCGATCCCGGCATCGCCGATGCGGTGGGTTCGCACTTGCCGAACGAACTGCGTGCCGCCTGCGAGACCCTGGGTGAATCGCGCCTGGCCGATCTCCTGATCGGGGGCGCGACCTTGGCCGACCTGGACCTGCCGAGCAATGGCGCGCTGGCTCTGGCCCTGGCGTTGCATCCGTTCGTGCTGCCGCCGCTGCCGCACACGCTGTGCATGCGCGAGAGCCACAGTTGGGTCCAGCACGGCATGACGCTGAACCGGGCGGGATGGCGCGGCCCGCGCAGCGAAGCCCTGCTGGTGGCCGCCGTCTACCGCTTCCACCCGCGTTTCAAGTCGCTACCGCCGCGCATCTGGTGGGGCGACAACCCCGGCTCCACGCAGACCCCATACGCTTGCGCCGAAGGCGGCGACATCATGCCCCTCGGGCACGGCGTGGTGCTCATCGGCACCGGCGTGCGCACCCAGGCGCAAGCTGCATTGCAGATCGCACACTCGCTGTTCGAAGGCGGAGCCGCGCAGACCGTGATCGCGGCACAAATGCCGCGCTTGCGCGGCAGCGAGGTGCTGGAGCGCGTGTTCACGCAATGTTCGCCCGAGGTCGTGACCTACCGGCCCGACGTGGTGGACAGCATCTCCTGCCAGGAAATGCGCCCGGGCACACGCGGTGGCCCCATCACGGTGCAGGCTCGGGCTGGCGTGCACCTGCTCGACGTTCTCAGTGAGGCGCTGGGCGCACCGACGCTGAATGCCATTGCCACCGGAGCGGATGCAGGCGACCTGCACGCCGAGCCCTGGGACGACGGCAACGGCGCGCTTGCGCTGGAACCCGGCGTCGTGCTGGCCTTCGAGCGCAACACGCGCACCAACAAGCGCTTGCGCCAGGCCGGGGTCGAAGTGATCGAAGTGCCGGGCGACGAACTCGCACGCGTGGGCGCGGCGACGCATGCCCTGTGCTGCCCGATCGCGCGCGAAGCCGTGGCCTGAGAGGCTGAGAGTCTTTCGATCATGCCCGCTCATCACGCCAGAAGACGCCTGCTCGTCGTTGCAAATGCTCGCCATAGCCCGAGCTATGCCTGCGCTTTGCGCCTAGATCATGCGCCTTCTGGCGCGCTGCTCGGGCA
>JAEMQF010000421.1 GCA_022758925.1 Burkholderiales bacterium
GATGATCCCCCAGAGGCGCTGCGCGCCGCAGGACCGGGCCCCTCATTCAAGGTGGTGCCAGGGGCCGCCGCACCGGGCGACATAACAGAAATCGGGCCTCGGTCGGACAAATCCTGCTGGAGCAACCGCGGGTTTTGCGGTATCGTACCGGCCTTCGGGAATAAAACCCTCGATTCAATTTAATCAAGTCCCTACAGGAGAACCTGCATGCAAGTGAAATTGAATGTGATCGTTGCGGCTGCCGCTGTGCTTTTCGCCGCAGGCGCATCAGCCCAAGACATGATCGTCAAGATCGGTCACGTCGGCCCCACCAGCGGTGGCATTGCCCACCTTGGCAAGGACAATGAGAACGGCGCCCGCATGGCGATCGAAGAACTCAACGCCAAGGGCACGACGATCGGCGGCAAGAAGGTCAAGTTCGAACTGCTCGCCGAAGACGACGCTGCCGATCCGAAGCAAGGCACGGCGGTTGCGCAAAAGCTGGTCGACTCCAAAGTCAACGGCGTCATCGGTCACTTGAACTCGGGCACGTCGATCCCCGCTTCGAAGATCTACAGCGACGCCGGCATTCCGCAAATTTCGCCGTCGGCAACGAACCCGAAGTTCACCCGCAACGGCTACAAGACGACGTTCCGCGTCGTCGCTGATGACGTGCACCTGGGCGGTACGCTCGGCCGTTACGCCGTGAAGGAACTCAAAGGCAAGTCGATCGCCGTGATCGACGACCGTACGGCTTACGGCCAAGGCGTTGCCGAAGAGTTCGAAAAGGCCGTGAAGGCCGCCGGCGGCACGATCGCCGAGCGCCAGTTCACGACCGACAAGGCGACTGACTTCACCGCCATCCTGACCGCCGTGAAATCGAAGAAGCCCGACGTGGTGTTCTTCGGTGGCATGGACGCCGTGGCCGGACCGATGATCCGCCAGATGAAGCAGCTCGGCATCACGGCCAAGTTCGTCGGCGGCGATGGCATCTGCACCGGTGACCTGCCCAAACTGTCGGCCGGTTCGATGGCCGACAGCCAGGTTATTTGCGCCGAGGCGGGTGGCGTCGAGGGCGCGCAGAAGGTCGGCATGGATGACTTCTACAAGAGGTTCAAGGCCAAGTACAACGCCGACGTGCAGATCTATGCACCCTACGTCTATGACGCCGTGAACGTGATGGTCGCGGCGATGGTCAAGGCCGGTTCGGCTGAGCCGGCCAAGTACTTGCCGGTGCTGGCGCAGACCGAAGGCTACAAGGGCGTGACCGGAACGATCTCGTTCGACGCCAAGGGCGACGTGAAGAACGGCGCGCTGACGCTGTTCACGTACAAGGGCGACAAGCGCGAGCAGATCGCTGTGGTCCGTTGATGATTCGCTGACCTCGACTCGAGAACAGCTCTGTCAAGACGATCGGGGCGCCGCAAGGCGCCCCGATTCGTTTTTGGCGTCGCCTGCCCCGGTGCTACACCGGCACGACGCTGACGCGCACCTCCATCTGCTGTTCGCCACCGCCCAGAATCACGCCGCGCAGCGGCGCGACATCACCGAAATCGCAACCCCAGGCGAGCGTGATGTAACGCTGGTCGGCCATCTGATTGTTGGTCGGGTCGAATTCGGCCCATCCGAGCCCGGGCGCGTAGGCCGCGACCCAGGCGTGGCTCGCGTCCACACCCGCCAGGCGCGGCTGGCCAGGGGCCGGGTCGGTGAGCAGGTAGCCCGAGACATAACGTGCGGGCAGGCCGAGACTGCGCAGTCCCGCCAGCATCAGATGCGCGAAGTCCTGACACACGCCGCTGCGTTGCGCCAACACTTCGTCGACCGACGTGCTGACGCTGGTCGCGCCCGGCTTGAACTCGAAATCCGCATGGATCGCGTGCATCAGCGCAAGCACACCGTGCAACCAGTCGCGCCCCGGGTGAAGGTGCCGTTCGGCATATTCGCGGGCGCGGCTGGACAGTGGCAGCAGCCGCGTCGGTTCGCACATTCGGGCGGCGCCAAGGTCGTCGTGCGACGCATCGGCGAGCACCGCGTCGCGCACTTGTTCCCAGGTCTGGCCGTGCGTGGCCGAAACGCTGGCGCGCGACTCGACCTCGACGCTGCAAATCATGCGCACGCTCAGCCTGCGGTGCGGGCGGTGCAGCGCGAAGTGCACATTGATGTTGCCGAAGCTGTCGGGGCTTTCGTGCTGTTCGTCGACCGGCGGGTCGATCTGCAGCGAGTACGACAACACCTTCTGCCACGCCAGGTTGCGTGGCGTCAGGCGCGCCAGTTGCCAGGATTGCGCGACCGGTGCAGCGTAGTCGTAGTGCGTTTCGTGTTCGATGCAATAGCGCGCCGCCGGCGTCGCGGGTGCTGCAGGCTCTTGCGGCTCCGGGATTTGATTCACGCCCGCCTCATGCAGTGGGTTTCATGCGGCGAGCCTCACGCCACAAGCGACAACATGCTGCGCGACGCCGCATGCGAGAAGAACTTGAGCGCCAGTTCGTCGGAGACTCGATGGCCGACGCGCTGGGCCTGGTCGATGAACTCGGCCAGCACCGGGCTGGCCGGATTCAGGTCGGCCGCAGTCAGGGAGTCAAGCGCGGCTTGTATCGGAGCCAGCAGGTCGCCGGCGAATCGGCCATGGGTCTGCTCGAGTTTGGCCACGTACTCGCGCAAGCCTTTGATCTGGAACGCGACTGCGCGCGGGTTCTCCTGGTCCCGCACCAGCAGGTCGAGCACTGCCAGCCACTGCGGGCCGGCGACGTAGCGCGAGCGATAGGTCAAGGTCGAATCGGCGAGTTCGAGCAGCCAGTCCAGGGTCTGGGAACGGCCGGCATGGAGCGCAACGCCCAGCGCCGCGCACAGGTGCGACAGGCGCTCGATGCGCCGGCCAAGCGAGAGAAAGCGCCAGCCCGAGCTGCGCGTCATTCCGTCCAGCACGAAGCCCGACAACGTGGTCGTCGCGATCACGACCCGGTCCAGCCCGGCCAGGACCGAGCTCGCCTGCGGCGCACCGCCCGCGCCGCGCGCGAACAATGGATCGGCGTGCATGCGATTCAGCGTGCGCCAGTGGTCCGGCGACAAGCGCTCGCGCAGGGCATAGGCGACCCGCGTCAGTTGCTGCACCATCGCACCGAGGCCGGTAGCCGGGTCGGTGGCAGCGCGCAGCAACGCCGCCAAGCCAGTATCGGGCGGGTTCATCAGGCCCTGCTGCCGTGCGAGGTTGAACACCGGCAGGCTGGCCGCGCCGCCGGTTTCAGCCGGCGTGTCATCGCGGCCCAGACTTTGGGCAATGGCCACGCGCAGCAGCCGGGCTGTGGCATCGAGTCGTTCCCCATAGCGGCCGTACCAGAACAGATTCTCGCCGGCACGCGAAGGCAGGTTGCTGCGCGCCGGCATCAGATCTTCGGCTTGGATGGTTCTGCCCAACAACGAGAACGCTGCGTTCACGGGAGCGTCGGAAAGCGCCCAGGTGTCCTTCGAGCGACCGCCGCGCTGCATCGTGATCGAGTACGAATCGCCGCTGGCCGCAACGCGCGTCAGCCCACCGGGCATGACCTGGTAACCGCGCGCAGTCGCCACCGCAAAGACACGCAGTCCCACGCTGCGCGCGGCGAGCCTGGGGCTTGGGCCGCGTTCGAGCACGGGTGCCTGTGAGACCTGCACAAGCTCCTGCGCGACGTAGCGCTGCGGCCGCAGCGCGACACGGCGCCGCAGCGCCTGCTTTTCCGCGGCCGACAGCATGTGGCCGAACAGCGCAGGTTCCTGCGGCGAGCGCTCGAGTGGCTTGATGAGGATCTTGTCGAGTTGTTCCCAGGCATCGTCCAGCGCTGCGGGTTCACCGAGCCACCAGGTCGCGACCGACGGCAGCCGCAGCTCCTCGCCGAGCAGGCGTTGGCTCAAGGCCGGCAGGTAGCCTAGCAAGGCACCCGACTCGAGCACACCGGCCCCGAGCGCATTGGCCAGGAACACGCTGCCGCGGCGCGCGCAGTCGGTCAGCCCTGGAATGCCGAGGGTCGAGTCGGAGCGCAGTTCGAGCGGGTCGCAATAGTCATCGTCCTGGCGCCGCAAGATTGCATGCACGCGTTGCAGGCCGTCGACGGTCTTCATCCAGACCCGGCCGTCGCGCACCGACAGGTCGCTGCCTTCGACCAACGCGAAGCCGAGATAGCGCGCGAGCAGCGTGTGCTCGAAGTAGGTCTCGTTGTACGGCCCCGGGGTCAGCAAGGCAACCCGTGTCGGGCCGTCACCGCGTGGTGCGAAGTGCAGGATCGAATCGCGCAGCGTCGCAAAGAACGATGCGAGGTGCTGCACGTTCAGGTCGCGGAACAACTGCGGAAATACGCGCGACACGACAAGCCGGTTTTCCAGCGCGTAGCCGGCTCCTGAGGGCGCCTGGGTGCGATCGGCGACGACCCACCAGCTGCCGTCGGGGGCGCGTGCCAGGTCCGCCGCGTAGTGGAACAGGTGCACGCCGGCGCTCGGACGAACGCCCTGCACGGCGTGCAGGAAACCGCCATGGCCGAAGATCACCGCCGGCGGCACAGCCCCTGAACGCAGCAGTTCCTGCTTGCCGTAGATGTCGGCCAGCACCCGGTTCAGCAGCTCGGCACGCTGCGCGACGCCGGCCTCGATGGCCTGCCACTGCGCAGCAGGCAGCAGCAGCGGCATCGGGTCGACTTGCCACAGCCGGTCATTGCCCTGCGGATCGGCGTAGACGTTGTAGGTGATGCCGTTGTCACGGATCTCGCGTTCCATCATCGACAGCGTTTCGCCGATCTCGGGAACGTCGCGCGCCGCCATGGCGCGGATGAAGTCTTCCCAGTGCGGCCGCGGTTGATTCGGCGCGGCCAGCAATTCGTCGTAGCGGCCGGCGGGCGCGCCGTATTGCGAGAGTAGCTTCTTCAGCAACGGCATGGCACGGTATGGCGCGTCACCGCCCGAAGACTGGCAGGGCGCTGCTCAAGGTTGCGCGTGCGGCCACTGTGTCATGCGACCGCCTTGCGGCGCAGGTCGAGCGTGAACGGGAAGTTGGGATTGCGATCTTCGTCCGGCACCGACATTGCACCCGGCGTATGGCCGATGCGGAAGAAGCGCGCAAGGCGCCTGGCTTCGGCCTCGAAGGCATTGACCGGGAAGGTGTCGTGGCTGAGCCCGCCGGGATGCGCCACGTGATACTGGCAGCCGCCCATCGAGCGCCCCATCCAGCCATCGAGCAGGTCGAAGACGAGGGGCGCATGCACCGCGATCGTCGGGTGCAGAGCCGAGGGTGGGTTCCATGCGCGGTAGCGAACCGCACCGACAAATTCGCCGACCCTGCCCGTCGGCTGCAGCGGCACGCGCCGGCTGTTGCAGGTGAGCGCGTGACGCTCATCGACCAGGCCGGTGAGCGTCACCTGCACGCGCTCCAGCGACGAGTCGACGAAGCGCGCCGTGCCGCCGGGCGTACCCTCTTCGCCGAGCACGTGCCACGGTTCGAGGGCCAGGCGCAATTCAACCTTGACGCCACATGCCGTGAAGTCGCCCAGGCGCGGAAAACGAAATTCGCGGTGCGGCGCGAACCAGTCCGCGCTGACCGGATAGCCGAACTGCGTGAGTTCATCGAGTACGTCGCCCAGGTCCTGCCAGATGAAGTGCGGCAGCATGAAGCGGTCGTGCAATTCAGTTCCCCAGCGCTTCAGGCGCGCCGGCCGGTACGGCTGCTGCCAGAAGCGCGAAACCAGGCTGCGCATCAGGAGCTGCTGCGTCAGGCTCATGCGCGCATGCGGCGGCATCTCGAAGCCGCGCATCTCGAGCAACCCGAGGCGCCCGGTGGGTCCGTCGGGCGAGTACATCTTGTCGATGCAGAATTCGGCGCGATGCGTGTTTCCGGTCGAGTCGATCAGCAGGTTGCGCAGCAGCCGGTCGACGAGCCACGGCGGGCAAGCGTTCGACCCCTGTGCAGCCGCAATGCGCTGCAGCTCGGCGAACGCGATTTCGATTTCGTACACCGAGTCGTTGCGTGCTTCGTCGATGCGCGGCGCCTGGCTCGTCGGCCCGACGAACAGGCCCGAAAAGAGGTAGCTCAACGCCGGGTGGTTGTGCCAGTAGGCGACCATGCTGGCGAGCAGATCGGGCCGGCGCAGGAACGGTGAGTCGGCCACCGTCGCGCCGCCAAGCACGAAATGGTTGCCTCCACCGGTACCGGTGTGGCGCCCGTCGAGCATGAACTTCTCGGTCGACAGGCGCGTCTCGTGCGCTGCCTGGTACAGATGCGTGGTCTGGTCGACGAGCTCGGCCCAGCTGTGCGCGGGATGGATGTTGACTTCGATGACCCCGGGGTCGGGCGTGACGCGCAGCGTGGCGAGTCGCGGATCCTTCGGCGGCTCGTAACCTTCGAGGATGACGGGCAGGCGCAGTTCGAGGGCCGTGGCTTCAATCGCCGCCACGAGTTCCAGGTAGTCGTCGAGCGCGGAGATCGGCGGCATGAAGATGTAGAGGCGGCCGTTGCGCGGCTCGGCGCCGATCGCGGTGCGCGTGATCCACGCTGCCGATTCGTGCAGTGCCGGCGCGCGATTGGCGGCGGCCAGCGGTGCGCGTGAAGGTTCGACGTTCGGGCCTGCCGCAGCGGCGTCGGCAGCGCCTTCGCTAGGGCCGAACGCAGCTCCGGGTGCGCGGTACGGCGCCAATGGCGGGAACGCCTGGGTGAGGTCGGCCGGTTGCACCCAGGGCAGATCGGCCTGCGCAGCCCAGGGCTGCGAGTCCAGCGGCAACCGGTAACCGAGTGCCGAGTCGCCCGGGATCAGGTAGCAGCGCTCGCGCAGGAACCAGGCCCCGGATCGCCAGCGCGGCATGCCGGCGCCCGCGCGCGAGTCCTGACTGGCATCACTTCGAGCCTTGCTCCCGGGATCATTTCGAGCGTCGTTTCGAGCGGCGGTTCGAGTATCACTTCGAGCGTCATTTCGAGCCTCGTTTCGAGCCTCATCATTTCGAGCGATCGGCAGCACATGGCCCACCACCGCCTCAAGCCCCCGGGTGAAGACCTGGCGCGGGCGGTCGCGCTCCAGCGGGTCGGACAGGCGCGCGTCGTCC
>JAEMQF010000076.1 GCA_022758925.1 Burkholderiales bacterium
GCTCGACCGGTACGGATGGTACTCGAAACAGCGGATCGCATGGTGATCGCGCGCGCCGGGACATTGCGATGCTGATCGTGGGCGAGCGCATCAATGCCTCGCGCAAGGCCATCCGCGCTGCGCTCGAGCAGCTCGACCCCGAGCCGATCCGCCGCGAGGCGCAGCAGCAGACTGAGGCTGGCGCGCATTACATCGACGTCAACGGCGGCACTTTTCCCGGTCGCGAGCCCGAGCTGCTCGCCTGGCTGGTCGAAGTGGTACAGGGCGTGACCGACAGGCCGTTATGCCTGGACTCGACCGACCCTGATGCGCTGGCAGCGGCGCTGCCGAAGATCGCGGCCCGCCCGCCGATGATCAACTCGATCACGCTCGAGACGGACCGCTTCGCCCGCATGCTGCCGCTCGCGCGCGATCACGGCGCCAAGATCGTGGCGCTGTGCCAGGGTGCCGGCGGTCTTGCCGACTCGGCTCAGCGCAAGGTGGAAGCGGCAAGCCGGTTGGTCGAGCGCCTCACCGCCAGCGGGATTGCGCTCGGCGATATCTATGTGGACCCGCTGGTGTTTCCCGTCGCCACCGATTCCGGCGCCGTTGCCGCGGCGATTGCAGCGATCGGTCAGATCATGCGCGGCTTTCCCGGGGTGCACACGATCTGCGGGCTGAGCAATGTTTCCCATGGACTCCCCGCGCGAAAGCTGCTCAATCGCAGCTTCCTGGTGGCCGCGATGAGCGCCGGCCTCGACGCCGTGATCCTCGATCCCGCGGACCGCGAGCTGATGGCGAGCCTGCTGGCGACGAATGCGCTGCTCGGCCATGACGACTACTGCACGGAACTGCTGAGAGCCTATCGGGCAGGCCGGCTCGAACCGCAGGCGGCCGAGAAGCGAACAGCTTAGACAGTGCTTCCTCTCCCATCAGGGACCAAGCTTGAGGTGGTAGTGCGAGTCACCTTCGAACCCGGCTACCGCACAGTCGACGTGCCCAGCGGCGAACGGCTGCTGGTCGCTGCGTGGCGCGCAGGCGTCGCGCTGAAATCGGTATGCGGTGGGCGCGGCAAGTGCGGCACGTGCGTGGTGGAAGTCGCGAAGCCCACCGCGGGCGTGTCGGCCCTGTCCGAGCCGCACGGCGACGAGATCGCGCTGCTGCCGGAAGGCGGGGCCGAGCGCGGCCTTCGTTTGGCCTGCATGGCGCACGTGCTTGACGACGTCATCCTGTGCGTGCCCCCCGAGAGCGAGGCAGTGCGCAGCCCGCCGCGCAAGCCCTACACCGTGGCGAGTATTCCGCCCGCGGCGGTGGTCTCGCACCTTACCGTGGACATCGCCGGGCCCTACGATGCGCCGCAGCGGCCGCTATCGGCGCGCATCGAGGAGGCGCTCGCTCGCCGCGCCGGCAAGAGACACCCGCGGATTCTTGCGCCGGTGCTCGGCGATTATTCGCGCGCGCCCGCGTTCGACACGGCGCTGAGCGTGACCGCCACGCTATTCGAAGATCGCGAAGTGATCCGTTTGCAACCCGGCGCCGGCGCGGGGCTCTTCGGGGTAGCAGTGGATATCGGCACCACTTCTCTGGTGGCATTCCTTTGCGATCTCGAAGTCGGGCGCATTCTCGGCGTGCGCACCGCAGCCAATCCGCAGGCGGCGTACGGCGAGGACGTCATATCGCGCATGACCCATATCCAGCGCGAACCTGCGCTGCTCACGCAGATGCAGAGGCTGGTGGTGGCGGAACTCAACCGCATGATCGAGGAGCTGGCGGGCGCGGCAGGCATCCGCGCCAAGGACATCGTGGACGCGGTGGCAGTGGGCAACCCCACCATGCAGCACGTGCTTCTCGGCATCAACCCGGAGCCGCTCGGGCGCGGACCCTACCTGCCGGTGTTCTGCGAAGGCGCCAGCGTACGCGCGGAGCACGTCGGGCTGGAGATCCTGCGCAACGCGCGACTGCACGTGCTGCCGATGGTGTCGGGCTACATCGGCGGCGACACGCTCGCCGCCGTGCTCACCCGCGACCGCGATTTCTACCGCGGACGCAACCTGCTGGTGGACATCGGCACCAACGGTGAAGTGGTGCTCGCCAACGACGGGCGGCTCACCGCTGTTTCCTGCGCCACCGGGCCGGTGTACGAGGGCGCGCACATACAGTGCGGTGTGCGTGCCGCTCCCGGCGCGATCGAGCGGGTATGGATCGACGCTGCCGGCAGCGTGCGCACCGGCATCATTGCCGAGCCGCGCCGGCGCGGCGAACCGCGGCCGGTGGGCCTGTGCGGCTCCGGCGTCATCTCCGCCGTGGCTGCGCTCACCGCAGCGGGCATCCTCGGCGCCGATGGCAAATTCGTGGCCGGCAGCCATGCGCAGTTGCGGCCGCAAGCCGGCGGCCACGGGCAGGAAATGCTGCTCGCCCCGGCAAAGCGCAGCGCCACGGCCCGCGACATCGTGCTCACGCAGGCCGACGTGCGCAGCGTGCAACTCGGCAAGGCAGCGCTGCGCGCGGGGATAGAAATCCTGCTCAAGGAAAGCGGTGTCGCGCAGCTCGATCGCATCGACCTCGCGGGGACCTTCGGCAACCATCTCGAGCCCAACGATATCCTGCGTATCGGCATGGTGCCGCCGGTGGCGGTCGAGCGCATCCGTTCCATCGGCAACGCGGCCGGCGATGGCGCACGCATGGCGCTGTTCAACCGTTATCACCGCCGGCGCGCCGCGAAACTTGCGCGCGACATGCGCGTGATCGAGCTGACGATGCGGCCCGAGTTCCAGGACCTGTTCGTCGGCTGCACCGCACTCACGCCGGGGGCGGTGCAGCCGCTACCCGCCTGAGCGGGCTGTGACGATGAGACCTCGGGGCGCGAAATGCTGGCAATGAGGCGTTGGGCGGTCAGGCATGCCGGTGCGCTCGAGCGCGCCTACCTCGCCTTTCGACCGATCCTGCGAGGGTTGCGCCCGCTGGTGGGCTGGCTCGGCGCCGAGCGCGTGCAGCCGCCACTGGCCCGGGTGGAGGCGGCGGTCAAGGGACTGCTGTTCGACTGCCGCATGTGCGGGCGCTGCGCGCTTTCCGCGAGTGGCATGTCGTGCCCGATGAACTGCCCCAAAGGCGTGCGCAACGGCCCGTGTGGCGGCGTGCGGGCCGACGGTACCTGCGAATTGCGTTCCGAGATGTCGTGCGTATGGGTCGAGAGCTGGCGCGGCAGTCTGCTGATGAGCGAAGGCAGATTGCCGGTCCGCCTTGTGCCGGCCGTGGAGCATAACGAGGCCGGCGCTTCGAGCTGGCTGCGTGTCATGCGCGGCGAAACCGCGCAAGGCCTCGCGCCGACGCCCCGTGCCACATCTTCTGACGGACGGTTCGACGCGCTTCTGAATAGCGGCGCATTTGTTGTCACTTCCGAACTGTCGCCGCCGGATTCCGCGGACCCCGAGGACCTGCATCAGGCAGCGGCGGTTTTCAGCGGCGCGGTAGATGCGCTGAACGTCACCGACGGTGCGGGCGCCAACTGCCACTTGTCGAGCCTCGCCGGCTGCACCCTGCTGCTCAGATCCGGCTGCGAGCCGATCATGCAGATGACCTGCCGCGACCGCAACCGCATCGCGATCCAGAGCGACATACTCGGCGCCGCAGCGCTCGGCGTCACCAACCTGCTCTGCCTCACCGGCGACGGCGTCGAGCACGGCGATCATCCGGGCGCGAAACCCGTGTTCGATCTCGATGCGGTGTCGCTGCTCGACACTGCGCGCACCTTGTGCGACGAAGGCCGCTACCTGTCCGGTCGCAGGTTGCGCTCCGCGCCGCGGCTGCTGCTCGGCGCGGCCGACAATCCGTTCGCGCCGCCGTTCGACGCGCGCCCGCTGCGGCTTGCAAAGAAAATCGCCGTCGGCGCCCGTTTCGTGCAGACGCAGTATTGCTTCGACGTGCCGCTGCTCGCGCGCTACATGCAACGCGTGCGCGACGAGGGGTTGCACGAGCGCTGCTTCATCCTGGTCGGTGTCGGTCCGCTGGTGTCGTTGAAGGCGGCGCACTGGCTGCGCCGGCGCGTGCCGGGCGTGCACATCCCCGATGCGCTGATGGCGCGGCTGCAGAGCGCGGCCGATCCGCTGCGCGAAGGCATCCGCATCTGCGTCGAAATGGTCCAGCAGTTGCGCGAGATTCCCGGCGTCGCGGGCGTGCACGTCATGGCGCACCGGCATCACGATCTGGTCGCGCAGGTCGTGGCCGGATCCGGCGTGCTCGCCGGGCGCACCGCGTTGTTCGCCGGCCGCAGCACTGCTGGAGTAACGCGATGAGTGCGGCGCGCCCCGTGGTCATCATCGCCTGCCGCGCGCTCGAGGATCTTATCCGCTCCGCGCTGCCCGACACGTTGCCCATGACCTTCATGGGCTACGAGCTGCACACACGCCCGAAGGAAATGGCACCGGCGCTGCAGGAGAGAATCGATGCGCTTGCCGAGCCGAGCGTGGTGCTGCTGGGCTACGGGCTGTGCGGGCGCGGGGTGGTCGGCGTGAGATCCGGGCCGCACGTGCTGGTGATACCGCGCACCCACGACTGCATCGCGATTTTCCTTGGTTCTTACCAGGCGTATGCCGATCGCTTCCGGCGCGATCCGCGCACTTTCTACCTCACCAAGGGCTGGCTCGAATCGGGCGACGGGCCGCTCTACGACTACCGTGACTACGTCGAGCAGTACGGCCAGGAGACCGCCGATTATCTTATCGACACGCTTTACCGGCACTACCACCGCATCTGCTTTGTCGCCTTCTCCGACGCCGAGCTCGAGCAGTACCGGCCGCAGGCGATGGAGGTCGCGCAATTCTGCCAGCAGCGCTGGGCAATGGTGTACGAGGAAGTCCGTGGCTCGGACCGGCTGGTGAACGGATTTCTCTCAATGCCCGGCCGGCTCGATCAGGGCAACGAGGAGTTCGTCGTGGTCCCGCCGGGCGGCGAGGTGTCGGAAGGCATGTTTCACCGGCCAGACGAGGGCGTAGCGGTCAGCGCCAACGTGCGCGGACGATGACGCAACAGCGCAATCAGACAATACCTCGAGGAGTAGAGAATGCACAATCATCAGAGCAGGATCATGGCGGCTTTCAGAGGAGCGCCGGTGGACCGGTTGCCCTACGTGCCGCGCATCGATCTCTGGTACCTCGCCAACTCGGTGGCAGGCACGTTGCCGGCGCAGCATGCCGGTCGCACGCAGAACGAGATTTCGCGTGCCGAGGGCTGGGCGCTGCATCACAAGTACGCGTTTGCCTCCGTGGGCGAGCATTCCGACCATGCCCTGCTACACCGCGGCATTGGCATCTTCCGCACGCGCGACACGGTGGTGGACTTCGTGCTGCCGGAGGACGTGGAAGTACGCGTGCACCAGCAGGGCAGGCTGACCCGGGTCGAGTACCACACGCCGGTGGGGATGGTCAGCAACACGCTGCAATACGACGAGACGATGAAGCGACTGGGTATCTCGATCCCGCTGCACACCGAGCATCTGATCAAGGGCCCGCAGGATTACGCCCCCGCCTGCCATCTATTCGAGCACATGGACGTCGTGCCCAACTTCGAGCGCTTCAACTACTGGGCCAACGAGGAGATGCGCGACGATGGCGTGCCTGTTGTGGCGCATTTCCACGGCGCCTCGCCGATGCAGCAGATCCAGCGCGACCTGATCGA
>JAEMQF010000121.1 GCA_022758925.1 Burkholderiales bacterium
CAGGCGCCGCGCCTTGTGCTTCGAGCGCGCCTTCGTGCACCAGTGTCACGATCAACTCGACTTCGCAACGCAGGCTGCGGCTCAATTCGTCGAGGCTCAGATGAATGTCTTCTTCGACGATCACATGCGGCACCTGGGTCATGGTCACACCTCGTTCGCTGCGGCACGCGGCTCGAAGTCGAAGGCCTTCGCGAACGTGCGGTAAGCCTCTTCGCGCGCCTTGTTGTCGGCGCTCGGCAGCACGATCGACAGCACGGCGTACAGGTCGCCCGGGGGTTGGCCCGGCAGGCCGCGGCCCTTCAGGCGGAGTTTGCGCCCTGCAGTCGAGCCGGCCGGCACGCGCAGCTCGACCGGCCCTAACGGCGTCGGCACAATGACGCTTGCGCCGAGTGCGGCTTCCCAAGGCGACAGCGGCAGATCGAACAGCACGTCAGCGCCATCGGCGCGGTACAGCTTGTGGGTTCGGAACTCGATTTCGAGGTAGAGGTCGCCCCGCGGCCCGTCGCCAAAACCCGGACCGCCTTGTTGCGCGAGCCTAAGCTGCTGGCCGGCGCGGATGCCCTTGGGGATGCTCAGTTCGATCTGGCGCCGTTGCAACGAGACGCGGCCGTCGGCCCCTAACTCGGGCATCTGCAGCGCAACCGTGCGCTTTGCGCCCTGATACGAGTCTTCGATGTCGATCAGCACCTTCGCGTGGTGGTCCTGGCCGCGCGCCTGCGCTGCCGCCGCACCGCGTCGGCCGGCGTGCCCACGACGCCCGAACAGCGCGTCGAAGAATTCGCTGTGATCGAACGGATCTCCGGTCGCGCCATGCTCACTGAACTCGAACCCCGTGTCCCAGCCGGGTGGCGCCTGACCATCGCCGCGGCCGGCCCAGCGCAGGCTGGCCTCGTCATACGCGGCGCGCCGCTCGGCATCATTCAGTGCCTCATACGCTTCCGCCACTTCCTTGAAGCGTTCCTCGGCGTTCGCTTCCTTGTTCAGGTCAGGGTGGTACTTGCGCGCCAGCTTGCGATAGGCGTGCTTCACCTCGTCCGGTGTCGCGTCGCGCTTCACGCCGAGTGCGGCGTAGTAGTCCTTGAACTGCATCGTGGCGTTCGCCTGGGTCGCTCAGGTGTATTCGCCGCATTGTTGGCCAATGATCGGTGGGCTCGCTTGATGCTCGTCAAGCGCACCCACGCGGCCCAAGCTCGCGACGGCAGAGGCTTCGCGCTCGTGAAGTTGCCGCAGGCGCGTCGCGCAGCGCCCGTCCCGCGGCCGGCGCCGGCGATCCGCAGCGCCCGTCCCCGCGGCCGGCGCAGGCGGTCAGGGCTTGGCGGCGCTGGAGCGCACTCCGGCCGCGCGCGGGTCGAACTCGCGCAACATCATGGCAAGTTGTTTCATGTCGAGCTTGCCGGTCTTGTTCTTATCCGCTGCCGCAAAGGCTTTCTCGACGATTGCCAAGACCTCGGCGCGGCTGACCATGTGGTCCTTGTCCATGTCGACGCCTTCGGCCCAATTCGTGGCCATGGCTTCGTCCGCAGCGCTGACTTCATTCGGTGCGGCCTGCGCGGCGGCGCAAACGATGCTTGCGACGATCGCAGGCAGAAACTTCGAGGTGAAAGTGTTCATGTGAGGCTCCAATGTGTTTCCAATGAATCGCCATTGCCCAGGTCGAGAGGGCTGAGGTCGGCGTCAGGCTGCGCCTGAGGCACGTGAGTCGCGGTGCCGATGCGTTTCTTACACTGCCAAAGCGATGCACGGCATTGCACGCAGCGGCGGGGAATCGCGGTCCGAAGATCGGCGCGAGCCTGATGTCGGACCGATGCAGCCCCGTGCAGGTTCACGCGGTGCAGCCGGGACGGCACCACGCGCCGAGGTCGCGGCTGCATTGCTGGCTGCGCCATCGCTGATCCACAACCCGACCAGTCCACCGCTACGTCGGCGCCGCGCAGCTGCGCGGTGGCGAGCGTGAAGCGCACCTGGCGCTCTTGGGCCGAGGTCGGTTGGGCCAGACAAGCAACCAGCGCTGCCGCAGCGGGGGATGGTGCTGGGCGATGCCGCGGCGCTGGCACAATCGATCCAGGGTGACGGCGATCCGACGCGAATCGGCATCATCGTTGCCTTCAGGCAATACCGGATGAAGGCATTGTTGGAGGCCAGTTTCTTTCAATCCAATCAGATCGGCCCGCGGCCATGCGGCCACGCAAAACCCTGCTCCAATCGAAGCCGGGCGTTCGCAAATCTTTGACGTTGCAGCCTGGCCGCGTTTCGCTGCCATCGGAGACGAACTTGTTGTCGAATGCCGAAGTTGAAGCTCTGATCGAGGCGCGAAACGGCGACCCGTTCGCCACGCTTGGCCTGCACGCCGACGCTCAGGGCAGCTTGTGGATCCGCGCCATGCTGCCGCGTGCGGTGCAGGTGGTGCTGCACGACGCCGACGCTGCGCCCGGTGCCGGCCGCGCGATCGTGACGCTGAGCAAGCGCCACGCCGAAGGCCTGTGGGAAGCCAAGGTGCCGCGCCGCAAGAACCGATTCGATTACCGGCTGCGCGTGAAGTGGGACGATGGCAGCGAAGGCACCTACGCCGACGCCTATTCGTTCGGCACCATGGTTCCGGACGACGACCTGCACTATTTCGGCGAAGGCTCGCACCTGCGCCCGTTCACGCTTCTCGGCGCGCACCCGATGCGCGTGGGTGAGGTCGATGGTGTGCGCTTTTCGGTGTGGGCACCCAACGCCAGAAGAGTCAGCGTCGTCGGCGATTTCAACGGCTGGGACGGCCGGCGCCACCCGATGCGCCTGCGCCACGGCGGCGGCGTGTGGGAGATCTTCGTGCCGCATGCGGCGGCGGGGGATCGCTACAAGTACGAGATCGCCGGCTCGAACGGCCTGCTGCCGCTGAAGGCCGACCCCTATGCACGCGCGACGCAAATGCGCCCCGAGACGGCGAGTGTCGTCGCCGTGCTGCCTCCGGCTGCGCCGCTGCCCGCGCAGCGCATCACGGCGAACCGGCGCGATGCACCGATGTCGATCTACGAAGTGCACCTTGGCTCGTGGCGGCGTCACCCCGACGGCCGCTGGCACAGCTGGGACGAACTCGCCGCAGCGCTGCCGGCTTATGCCGCCGACCTGGGCTTCACGCACATCGAACTGATGCCGATCACGGAACACCCGTTCGACGGCTCGTGGGGTTACCAGACGCTGGGCCTGTACGCGCCCACGGCACGCTTCGGCCCGCCGGAAGGCTTTGCGCGTTTCGTCGCGGCCTGTCGCGCGTTGGGGCTGGGTGTGATCCTGGACTGGGTGCCGGCACATTTCCCGAGTGATGCTTTCGGCCTGGCGTTGTTCGACGGCACGGCGTTGTATGAATACGAAGACCCGCGCGAGGGTTTGCACAAGGACTGGAACACGCTCATCTACAACTTCGGTCGCCACGAAGTGCGCAACTTTCTGGTGGGCAGCGCGCTGTACTGGATCGAGCGCCAGGGCGTGGACGGGCTGCGCGTGGACGCCGTCGCGTCGATGCTGTACCGCGACTATTCGCGCAAAGAGGGCGAGTGGCTGCCGAACCAGTATGGCGGGCGCGAGAACCTCGAGGCGATCCAGTTTCTGCGCCGCACGAATGAGGTGGTGGGCAGCGAATGCCCGGGCGCGATGACGCTGGCCGAAGAGTCCACCGCGTTTCCCGGCGTGAGCGCACCCACCTACCATGGCGGGCTGGGCTTCCACTTCAAGTGGAACATGGGCTGGATGCACGACACGCTGGAGTACATCCAGGAAGACCCGGTGCACCGGCGCTGGCACCACAGCAAGATGACGTTCGGCCTGATCTATGCGTTCAGCGAGAACTTCGTGCTGCCCTTGTCGCACGACGAAGTGGTGCACGGCAAGCGCTCGATCCTGGGCCGCATGCCGGGCGATGAATGGCAGCGCTTCGCGAACCTGCGCGCGTATTACGGTTTCATGTGGGGGCACCCGGGCAAGAAGCTTCTGTTCATGGGCCAGGAATGGGGCCAGCCCAGCGAATGGAACCACGACGCCGAGTTGCCCTGGGGCCAGCTGGCAACCCGCAGCCACGCCGGCATCCAGCGCCTGGTGCGAGACTTGAACCGGCTCTACCGCGATTCGCCGGCGCTGCACCGTCTTGACTGCGAGAGTGCGGGCTTCGAATGGATCGACGCGCACGACGCCGAACAATCCCTGCTGTCGTGGGTGAGGCGCGACGGCGCAGGAGCGATGATGCTGGTGCTGGCCAATTTCACGCCGGTGCCGCGGCATGGTTTTCGCCTCGGTGTTCCCGACGGCGCGCGAGCGTGGCGCGAAGTGTTGAACACCGATTCTGCGTCTTACGGCGGCTCCAATGTCGGCAACGACGGTGGGGTGTTGGCGGTGCAGGGCATCGGCAGCCACGGCCGGGCGTCTTCGATCCGACTCAACGTTCCACCCCTGGCGACCATCTTCCTCGTTCCGGCTTGAAGCGTTTGACCCGATGGATTTGAATCAACGCGCCAGCGGCGTGCTGCTGCACATCACCTCGCTGCCCGGCCCGCATGGCGTGGGCGACTTCGGTCCAGACGCCTACCACTTCGTCGACTGGCTCGTCTCGAGCGGGCAGCATTTGTGGCAACTGCTGCCGATGTCACCCATCGGCCCCGGTGATTCGCCGTACCAGAGCGTCTCGGCGTTTGCCGGCAGCCCGCTGATGGTGGCGCTGGAGCCGCTGATCGAGCGCGGCTGGCTTGCGCTTGCCGAGGTCCCGGCATTCGATTCGCAGCGCGTTGACTTCGCGCGCGTGACACCTTGGCGCATGCAGCAGCTGCGCGCTGCGGCAGCTGGTTTCCAGGCGCGCGCCGGCGCCGCCGAACGCGCCGCGCTTGGCGCGTGGTGCGAACAGGAATCCGGCTGGCTTGACGACTACGCGCTGTTCATGGCGCTCGAGGCGGCGCACGCCGGCCGGCCATGGTGGACCTGGGCACAAGGACTCGCGCGCCGCGAGCCCGCGGCGCTGCAAGCGGCGCGCGCTGAGCACCGCGCCGAGATCGAGTTCTGGCAGTTCGCGCAGTGGTGCTTCGATACCCAATGGCGATCGATCAAGGCCTATGCCCACGAGCGCGGCGTTTCGATCATGGGCGACCTGCCGATCTTCATTGCGCACCACTCGGCCGACTGCTGGGTGCGGCCCGATCTGTACTTGCTGGACGAGCAGTTCCAGCCGACGGTCGTGGCCGGCGTGCCGCCGGATTTCTTCAGCGCCACCGGCCAGCGCTGGGGCAACCCGCTGTACCGCTGGGAGCGCATGGCGGCCGAGGGCTACCGTTGGTGGGTCGATCGCGTGCGGCGCGCGCTGGCGCATGCCGACGTCTTCCGCATCGACCATTTCCGCGGCTTTGCAGGGTATTGGGAAGTGCCGGCGAGTTGCCCCACGGCGATCGAGGGCCGCTGGGTCACCGGCCCGGGCAGGGCATTGTTCGACGCGATCGAAGCCGAGCTGGGTGCGTTGCCGATCGTCGCCGAAGATCTGGGGCTGGTCACCGCAGACGTAGAAGAGCTGCGCGACGGCCTGGGACTGCCCGGCATGCGCATCCTGCAATTCGGCTTCAGCGACGACGCGACGCATGCCTTTCTGCCGCACAACTATGTGCGCAACACGGTGGTCTACACCGGCACGCACGACAACGACACCGCGCGCGGCTGGTGGGACGCTGCGCCGCAGCGCGAGCGCGCCTTCGCCGGCAGCTACCTGCACGCGAGCGCACGCGACATCCACTGGGGCATGATCCGCGCCGCCAGCGCCTCGGTGGCGAACCTGGCGATCTTCCCGCTGCAAGACGTGCTCGGCCTGGACGGCCGTTACCGCATGAACGTTCCCGGCGTGATGGGCAACGGCAACTGGACCTGGCGCTTCGACTGGCGCCAGGTCGGCGCCGAGCCGGCGCGCGTGCTCGGCTTGATCACCGCGGCATGCGGGCGCGGGCCGATGGAACTGCTGCACTTGCCGAATTACGTGCCCAGGCCACGCAAGGTGAGGAGGAGGAGCGCCTGAGTGCCGGCGCTGCGGTGCTGCCGCAGCCTTCAGGGTGCGAACTCATGGTGCAGCGCCGTGACCCAGGGTCTCACGCCACTGTGCGCGGCAGCGGCGGATAGACTCCCGCCTTTGCGCGCCCGGACAAGCCGAAGGGAGACTTGCATGGAACTTGATGCCTTTTCCATCAGCCTCGCCGTGAAGGACATTTCTGCTTCGCGTGCCTTCTACGAAAAGTTCGGTTTCGCCGTCTATGGCGGCAATTAGATCCTGATTGACCAGCATGTCTGAACATTGCCGCCCGATTCGACCCGAAGTCTCGCTGCGATGACCCCACCCACCCGCCATCGACCCTCTGATGCGCGCGGCGTTGTGCGCCTGGCGACCGACGCCACCACGGGCCTGACCGATCTGGTCGAGGCGATGCACGTGCGCATCGCGCGCCCACCGGGCCTGGGCGGGCATGCAGCCGACGAGCGAGCCGGCGGCATCAGCGGCCTGGTCTACAAGTCGATCCGCGGCGTGACCCGCGTCGTCGGCGGCAGCATCGACGCCCTGTTGGGCCTGCTCACGCCGGCGCTCAGCCCGCGGCACAAGACCCCGGAGCGCGAGGCGATCGTCGCCGCGCTGAACGGCGTGCTTGGCGACTACCTCGCAGCCACCGGCAACCCGCTGGCGACGCCGATGACGCTGCGCAGCGGCGGCCGGCCACTGGAACTGGAGCGCATCGCCCTCGAGGCGCGCCTGCCGAACGCAGGCGGCGACTTGTTGGTGCTGGTGCACGGGTTGTGCATGAACGACCTGCAATGGTCGCGCACCAGCGGCAACCGCAGCCACGACCATGGCGCGGCACTGGCGCGCGATCACGCCTTCACGCCGCTGTACCTGCACTACAACAGCGGGCAGCACATCTCGATCAACGGACAAACCCTGGCGCACCTGCTGCAGCGGCTGGTCGATGCATGGCCGCAACCTGTGCAGCGCCTGGTGCTGCTCGGCCACAGCATGGGTGGCCTGCTGGCGCGCAGCGCGTTGCACCATGGCATGCAGAGCGGCCAACGCTGGCCGGCGCTCCTGAGCGACATGGTGTTCCTCGGCACGCCGCACCACGGCGCGCCGCTCGAGCGCGCCGGCCACTGGGTCGATGTCGTGCTTGGTGCCGCGCCCTACGCAGCCCCGTTCGCGCGCCTGGGCAAGCTGCGCAGCGCCGGCATCACCGACCTGCGCCACGGCAACCTGCTCGACGAAGACTGGGTCGGGCGCAATCCTTCCACGCGCGGCGCGGACTACCGCCAGCCCGTGCCGCTGCCCGATTCCGTGCGCTGCTTTGCTGCAGCCGCGTGCATCGGCCAGCGCAGCAGCGACCTGAAGAGCCGCCTGCTGGGCGATGGGCTGGTACCGCTGGACAGTGCGCTGGGCCGCCACGACGACCCGCTGCGCGCGCTCGCGTTTGCCAAAGACCGGCAATGGGTCGGCTACGGCATGGGCCACCTCGACCTGCTGAATCGCCCCGAAGTGTTCGTCCAGTTAGAGCAATGGCTTCGGCCTGCTGCACAAAAGCGCTCGCGGCGCAAGCCGGGTTCTGCCGATGTCTGACCCTGATGCGAAGCGCGGCCGGGTGCGGTGCGTGCGTCAATTCCAGTCCTGCTGTCGAAAAAAGTCCTCGCAAGAATGTCGATTTGCGGCGTCGGCCGCGTCGTAGCGACGCCACCGCACAGTCGGGGCCCTTCCAAACTTCAAGGACAAGCGATGCAATACATGATCCTGATCTATGGCGACGAAAAGAACTTTGCGCTGATGGCCGACGATCCGGTCGCACAGAAGCAGATGTATGCCGCGTTCACCCAGTACAACCACGATCTGCGCGGCACCGGCGTTCTGCGCAGCGGCGGCGAGCTCAAGCCCACGCACAGCGCGACGACGGTGCGGGTTCGTGGCGGCAAGTTGCTGACGACCGACGGCCCGTTCGCCGAGACCAAAGAGCAACTCGGCGGCTACTACATCATCGACGTGCCGCATCTGGACGAAGCGGTGAAGTGGGCGGCGCGCTGCCCGGCGGCGCAAGGGGGCTCGATCGAGGTGCGCCCGCTCGGCATGACACCCGATACGCTCTGAACCACAGTGGTATCACCAACCAAAGAAAGTTCGCACCATGACACTCACCTTTCCCATCGTCACCGCGGCGTGCGCCGCACTCATCGGCCTGCTCGCGGCATTTCTGACCGTGCGCGTGATCCTGAACCGGGTTCGATTCAAGTGCGACACCGGCGACGGTGGCCACGCTGCCCTGGCGCAGGCGATCCGGGCCCATGGCAACCTGACCGAACACGCGCCGCTTGCGCTGCTGCTGATCGGTTTCGCGGAAGGCCTGCACGCGCCCCTGGCGGCGGTCTACGCGTTGGGCGGGGCCTTGGTGCTGGCGCGGCTGGCCAGCGCCTGGGGCCTGAGCCATTCACTCGAGCTAGGGTCATCGACGCGCAAGAGCGGCGCCGGGCTGACCGTGCTCGTGATCGTCGTCTCGTCGCTGCTCATTCTGTACACGCTGGCGACGCGTTGAGTTTGCGCTCCCGGCCGGGCCTGGCATGCTGACTCCGGTCATCGACCAGATCTGCCGCGCCGAAGGCGCACGCGTGCTGGCGGGCTTGATCCGCCGCTTCGGCGACTTCGACTTGGCCGAAGACGCACTCCAGGACGCGTTCACGAAGGCGCTGGAGGTCTGGCCAACGCAGGGCCTGCCGCACGCGCCGGCAGCGTGGCTCACGACCGTGGCGCAGCGGCGCGCACTCGACCTGCTTCGACGCCGCCGCACCGGCCCGTCGTACAGCGACGAACCGCCCGATGTGGCGGCACCGGAAGCGGCCGAGTCTGAATCGCATCCGGCCGACGTGTCGGGCGTCGAAGACGACCGTCTGCGCCTCGTCTTCACCTGCTGCCACCCGGCGATCTCGCCGCAGGCGCAAACCGCGCTCGCGCTGCGAACCCTGTGCGGGCTGTCGACGCGCCAGATCGCGCGCGCCTTTCTCGAGCCTGAGGCGACCACGGCGCAGCGATTGGTGCGCGTCAAGAAGAAGATCCTCGACGCGCGCATTCCCTACGAAGTGCCGCCGCGCGACGAGCTGCCGCAACGCCTGCAAGTGGTGCTGGGCGTGGTCTATCTCGTCTTCAACGAAGGTTACGCTGCGACCGAGACCCCCGGCTTGATGCGCCCCGACCTGTGCGCCGAAGCGATCCGCTTGGCGCGCCTGCTTGTCGAACTCGTGCCGCAAGAACCCGAGGTGCTTGCGCTGCTCGCGCTGATGCTGCTGCACGACGCGCGCCGCGCCACCCGCATCGGCGCGGACGGCGCATTGATCCCCCTCGAAGAACAGGACCGCACGCGCTGGAACCGCGACGCGATCGATGCGGGGCTGAAACTGCTGGACCGTGCGCTGGCGTTTCGCAGCCGCGGCCCGTACCAGGTGCAGGCCGCGATCGCTGCGCTGCACGCGCAGGCGGCGCGCGCCGAAGACACCGACTGGAAACAGATCGCCGCGCTCTACGGCGGGCTGCTGC
>JAEMQF010000042.1 GCA_022758925.1 Burkholderiales bacterium
ACGCCGAAGGCTGCCGCCACGTCCTCCACCGACTTGCCCTGCCCGATCAGCTTGGCGAAGGCGGCGAACTCGTCGGCGGGATGCATGGCTTAGGTCATTTTTGAGGGTGTCCTCTTTGCCCGCAATCGTTGCTGGGCTTGGCTTTTGCGCCGGTGGCGGCACATCAAGCTGTACTCCGTGCATTGAGCTTCAACAACAACTTGACAGCCGCGTTCAGTCCGTAGCGAGTGCATGGATGATGGGGCAGCCAAGGTTGCCGCCTGGCGAGTCGCATTGGCGCACTAGCTTGGCCAGCGCTTTGCGCATCGCAGTGAGGTCGGCCAGCTTGCTCTCGATGATCTGCAGCTTGCGGCCTGCCAGCTCCCGCGTCTCGGCGCAGGCGTTTGCCTCTTCGAGCTGCAGCAGGCCGGCAATCTCTTCCAGCGTGAAGCCGAGCATCTGGGCGCGCTTGATGAACCGCACTCGCTTGGTCAGTTCAGCCGGGTACCGGCGTTGCCCATTCAGAGGCTTCTGCGGCTCCTCCAGCAGCCCTCGCCGCTGGTAGTAGCGGATCGTCTCCACATTGACGCCGGCCTCGGCGGCAAGTCGTCCTATCGACAGTTCCGATGTCACGTCACACCCCTTGACTCCGTACCATGGTACGGACTCTAGACTACGTTCAGCGCAACAGGTTCGGAGGTCATTGGTGGCATCACTCAACGTCAAGGGCTCGCTCGTCGCGGGGGCACTGGCAGCCATCGGCGCGTCAGTCTGCTGCGTCGGACCACTGGTCTTGCTCACGCTCGGCATCGGTGGCGTTTGGGTCGGCAACCTGACGGCCTTGGAGCCGGTACGCCCGTTCTTCATCGGCGTGACCCTGCTTTTCATTACCCTGGCGTTCCGGCGCCTGTACCTCGTACCCCAGGTCTGCGAGCCCGGCACCCCGTGTGCTGACCCACGCACGATGAAGCGCCAGCGCCTGGTGTTCTGGCTCGTCGTCGTCATCCTGGCCGGCTTGTTGGCGGTGCCGTGGGCAGCACCATTGTTCTACTGAAGGGAATCCATCATGCGTCACCTCTTCGCGGCGGTCGTCGCCCTTACGTTCCCCGTCGCAGTCCTGGCCGGCGGCCAGCAGACCACGGTCCTCGATGTGCAGAACATGACTTGCGGCCTGTGCCCGGTCACGGTCAAGAAGTCACTGGAGAAGGTTCCCGGCGTCGCCGAAGCCAAGGTCGACTTCGACAAGAAGACCGCGACGGTGCGGTTCGACACGGACAAGGCCAGCGTAGCCGCACTGGTGAAGGCCACGACCGAAGCCGGCTTCCCCTCGGCGGCGCGCAAGTGAACGTATGAGCGATGTCGTTCTCGAATCGGTATTGACATGCCCGCACTGCGGCCACGTCAAGCAGGAGGCCATGCCCACCGAAGCCTGCCAGTTCTTCTATGAGTGCGATGCCTGCAATGCGCTGCTCAGGCCGCTGCCCGGCGACTGCTGCGTCTTCTGCTCCTACGGATCGGTCAAGTGCCCCCCGGTGCAGGCACAGAGAGCGTGCTGCGGCTGACGGCGCGGCTCCCGTCACTTGGTTGACGGGCGGGGTACCAAGGCCACGGGCCGGTGTTCCCGATCACTCTGCGCGAGCAGGCGAGCGTTCTGCCGCTGATGCCGGGCGGCGGCGGTTTCGGCATCGATGGCACGTTTGAGCAGCGCCGCATTCTCCGTGGCAAGGCGCCGTTGCTCCGTCTTCATAACGTCAATCACCGCCCGCTGCTGGGCCAGCTTGTCCTCCCAGCTTTCCAGCTTGCTCGGCACCACCCGCTGCTGCGCGGCCTGGCGCAACGCATCGATCATCGATCGGTGGTTGGTGTAGATCGCATTGCGTGCAACGCCGGCTGCGCGCGCCAGGCTCGCCACGCTGAGCGTGTAGCGCTGGTCCTTCAACGACCCATGTTGCGGCGTACCCTTGATGAGCCGGTCCAGTGCATCGCGCAACTTGCGATGCGTCTCCTGCCGGCGCTTTTCGTACGGGTTGAGCACAGGCATGCAACTCGCATCACGCGCCATGTTCATCTCCGGCACCGCCATTCAACTGAGCCAGGATGCGATCACATTCTCCGACCCGCGCCCCGGCGAGCGCCAGGCTCTCTGGATCGAGGGCATGGGACTGAGTCAAGCTGACGTTCTGTTCTCGCCGCGCCTCCCACACGAGCCGGTGCTTGTCAGTGACGGCGAAGTTGGCGCAGGAGGCGCACACGCTCTGCGTGCGCAGGGCCGGGTTGGGCCCCTTCTCACCCCCAAGGCAAGCCGCGGTTTCACTGCGGTAGACGCAGTAGCCCCAGTCGCACACACCCAGCCGCAGATCGGTCTCTGTCATCAGGAACTCGACGTAGGCCTGCACGCTGCCATCGCGCGTGCGCCCACGGAAGCCGGTTCGCGCGGCAATCATGCGGCCGGCCTTGCCGCCGAGCGACACGGCCGTCAGCAACTCCTCCAGCGCATGGCGGGTCTCGTCGCGCGCGTGCCCGTCGATCAGTTCATCCAGCACGAAGTCCGTGCCGACATAGCCCCGGTCGGTCATCACGCGGCTGACGTGCCCGAAGTGCGAGCGCAGCGCGTCCAGCCCGGTACGGTCGCGCTTGCCGACGAAGCGCGCGAAGGTCTTGCGACCCTGATGGGTATTCAGATGCCAGGGCTCGCCGCGGTAGGTCGGCAACTCGATGAACGCCGCGAAGCCCAGGTTCAGACGGGTGATGACGGTGCTGATGCCCGGCAATTCGATGCGTGCGGCGGGACCGATCAGGCCGGTGCTGCTGAACGAGAGCCAGAGCTCGGCACGCTGACTGCGCTCGCGCATCGGCGCCGACAGCCGCTCCATCACAGCGATGGCACGCTCGACCGGTGCCGGCGCCACCCAGCGATGCGGCTCGCCATCGGCGCCGCGTGCCGTCTTGTAGATGCGTCCGACCAGGTAGGCGAACTGCTCGGTGCCGTCGGCAGAAGGATGCCTTTCGATGCAGCCGGTCTGCAGGCCCAGGATCTCGGAGACGCGCGCGCCGATCAGGTAGGCCACGGCGATGAAGCAGGCTTCACCGATGCGGGACACGAGCGCGCGGACCTGCTTGGTGGTGGTCACAGGCGCTGGGTGCCAGGGCTTGTCGTCGCCGGGCAACGTCGAGAAGTTGAAGCCGGCCATCGCATCGACCACCGCGAAGCCGGCCCTGGTCTGGCTGACGCCGGCGGCCAGCGCCGCGCTGTATGCGGCTTGGGCTTGATGCCACAGCGCGATCACGTCGTCGGCGGGCGTGCCGATCAGGCGCAACGCCGCCGAGACCAGCGGCACGGCGATCTCGTCCGGGGTGTACGGCAGCCAGCCGCCGTCCCTGTTCTTCGAGCGCTTGATCAATGCCGGGATCGGCTCGTCGATGGCCACCTCGGGCAGGCGGCTGCCCTGCAGGTAAAGCAGATGCAGGACGCCGAGGTAGCTGCTCACCGTCGCACTGGACAGGGTCTTGCCCGCTGTCTTGCCGGGCCGCTGGGCCACGACGTCGATGAACTCGACCGCAGCGTCGCGGTGCAGGTCGGCGAAGCACCGATCGCCGCGTTCGGCCATCCACCGGATCAGGATGCGCAGCACCTTGAAGGCCGAGACCAGCGTGCCGTCATGCACGCCCTTGCGACCGGGTGGCGGGTCGACTTTGAGGCTCCAGAGGAAGCGCTTGGCAGCGGCCGACCAGTCCGCCCACTGGGGATCGCAGAAGCGACTGTCGTCGTGCATCCGGAAGCCCCAGTCGAGCGAGAAGTCGCTGCGGTTGCCCCCAGGACGCAGCCCGTCCAGATGCCAGACCTGGTCGCTCAGCAGCGAGCGGGTGGACACCCGGGTATCCACGCTGGCCAAGCCCAGGTCGGGCGCGAGCATCGGCTTTCCCATGTTCACTCCAGCGCCGGCAAGTGCGGCAGGTTCGCGGCCAACGCGGCCGCCTGCGCCTGCAAGGCGTCGGGGAAGTCGGGCAGGATGTCCTGCACCAGGATGCGGTAGCTGGGCGCGTAGAGCAGTTCCCAGCGGTGCGGATCGAGTTGTTCGCGCGAGCGCTCGAAGGCCTCTTTGGCCTGAAGGATGCGGGCCAGGTGCGGCGCGTCGATCGGGATCACCAGGCCGGGACAGCGCAGGCAACCGCCCAGGTGGTGGCACGCCTGCCCTACCTGCGTGCCGGGCGCTGTGCCGGCCAGCGGGTTCAGGCAGTCATGGCCGAACGGGGCCGTCGCGCGAGCAGCAAGTTCGGAGACGACGCTGCTGGTTCGTGATGCCGACGTGTCGGCCTCACCAACGATCCAGCCGACCATGAGGCGCTGCAGTCGTGCCACGATGTCGCGCCGCAGTTGTTCGGTCCGCGGCCCCTTGACGTAGGCCTCGGTCGTCAGCACCGACGCGTGGTTGAGGATCTGCTGCACGTGCACGATGTCGCCGCCCGAGGCCTGGTAATGCTCGGTGGCCACGCTGCCGCGCAGAAGCACCGCGGCGAAGTCCGGCAACAACACGCGCGGACGCTCGGGCGCGGCCCGGTTCCAGATGGCGATGCGCTCGTTGGCGCGGGCGATGAAGCCTCTGACGCCGTGGGTGACGGTGCTCAATGCGATCGGCGCGACGCTGAGCGTCTTTTCGCTTCTGAGCAGGAACAGGCGCTCCCGATCACGCAGCGTTGACTGCGCGACCAGCGGTGCGGTCATGGCCAACAGCTTGTCGACGAGGTTCGGTGCGGCGTAGCGGCGCCGGCGGTCGAAGGAACGCCGCTGGGCGCGCTTGAACTTGTCCCCGGCCCTGGCCTTGTCCCAGTCGATGATCACGCGATGCTCATCCAGGGGATGGGGTCGCACGCAATCGCGCCGGAACTGCATCAGTGCCTGCGGGTTGGCGGCCGTCTGGATGGCCAGAGCGATGTAGAACGGCAGCAGGGTCTCGCTCGTCAGATGCAGGTAGCCTGCCAGCGTGCGCAGTCCGCCATGGCGTGCAATGGCGGACATGTTGAGGCGATGCGCAACAAGGTTCAGGCGCGTCGGCATGACGCCGCCACTGATGTCGGCGAGGTCTCGGACCAAGCGGTGCAGCTCCGCTGTCGCACTGGCAGGTGCGGTGTCGCAGCGCAGAATCTCTTGCCCCAGCTCGAAGCGCTCCCACGCCGCGTCGATATCTTCGTAGCAGGCCCGCAGGATCGCCTTGAGTTGCTCCTCGGGCAGGCGCCTGCGCGGCTGTGCATTGCGGTTCGA
>JAEMQF010000111.1 GCA_022758925.1 Burkholderiales bacterium
GATGCACGTTACTTGATCAGGCCGGCTTCCTTGTAGAACTTCGCTGCGCCCGCGTGGAACGGAATGCCCGCGCTCTTCACCGCATTTTCCTTGGTGATGAACTTGCCCTTGGCGTGGCCGCCGGCAAGCTGCTTTTGCGCCGCGTCACCGAACAGCGCCTTGGTGATCTCGTACACCGTGTCCGCATCGGCCTTGTCGCTCGTCACCCACTGTGCGCCCACCGCCAGCGTCTGCACCGCGCCCACGCCCTTGTAGGTGTCGGCGGCGATGGTGTCGGGCGCGAAGAACGGGCTGCTCTTGCGCAGCGCTTCGGCCTGCGCGCCGTCGATCGGCAGGATCTCGATTCCCGAGCCCGCCGACGCCAGTTCGGCAATCGCTCCGGCCGGCGCACCGCCGGTGAAGAAGAAGGCGTCGAGCGAACCGTCCTTGAGCTTGTCGCCGGCCTGGTTCGGCTTGATGTACTCGGGCTTGATGTCCGACTCTTTCAACCCGTACGCGGCGAGGATGGTGCGCGCGTTGACGAGCGTTCCCGAGCCCGGCTCGTCGAGCGCGACGCGCTTGCCTTTCAACTCGGCAATGCTCTTGATGCCCGCGCCCTTCTTCACCACCACGTGCACGCTTTCGGGGTAGAGGTTGGCGATCAGGCGCAGGCCGGGGACGTTGGGCTTGCCTTCGTAGATGCCGGTGCCGGTCTGGGCCCAGGTCGCGACGTCGGCCTGCGAGAAGCCGCTTTCCATCGCGCCGCCGCTGATTCCGGTGACGTTCGCGACCGAGCCGTTGCTCGCCTGCGCGGTGACGATGATCTTGCCCGGCTGGCTCACCGCATTCGCGATCATGCCGCCGATCGGGTAGTAGGTGCCCGCCGTGCCACCGGTGCCGATGCGGAAGAACTGCTGCGCCTGGGCTGCTGCGGGCAGCGCGCACGCGGCGCACAGGGCGAGCGTGGCGAGCAGGGAATTGCGAGTGGTCATGCGTGTCTCCGTTGTGGTTGCGCCTCGGGTTCTCCGGGCGCGCTCAAAGTATACGGGGCCGGTTGTTGATCAAGGAACGCCCAACCAGCACGCCGAGCCGTTCAGCGTCGGCGGTGCCTGCACCTTGCAACGCTCCTGCACATGCGGGCACCGCGGGTGAAAGCCGCAGCCGGCGGGCGGATCGAAGGGGGAAGGCAGTTCGCCATGGAGCACGATGCGCTCGCGCCGCACGTGCGGGTCGGCCACCGGCGTGGCCGACAGCAGCGCCTGGGTGTAGGGGTGCGCGGGCGCGGCGAAGATCGCGTCGCGGCTCGCGTGTTCGACGGCGCGGCCGAGGTACATCACGAGCACGTCGTCGGCGACGTGGCGCACCACCGACAAGTCGTGCGAGATGAAGACATAGGCCAGGCCGAACTCGAGCTGCAGATCGACGAGCAGATTCAGGAGTTGGGCGCGGATCGAGACGTCGAGCGCCGAGACCGGTTCGTCGAGCACCAGGATTCGCGGCCGCGTCATCAACGCGCGCGCGATCGCGATGCGCTGGCGCTGCCCGCCGGAAAACATGTGCGGGTAGCGGCCGTGCCATTCGGCGCGCAAGCCCACGTGGCGCATCATGTCGAACGCGGCATGGCGCCGTTGATCCTTGTCTTGCATGCCATTGCACAGCAGCGGCTCCTCGAGCGCCAGACCGATCGTCTGGCGCGGGTTCAGCGAACCGAACGGATTCTGGAAGACGATCTGCACCCGCGGCCGCAACGCCTTGCGCGTGGCTGCATCGGCGTGCGCAAGGTCGACGCCGTCGATCTCGATCCTGCCTGCGCTCGGCGGCTCGATCATCGTCAAGACCCGGGCCAGCGTCGACTTGCCGCAACCCGACTCGCCGACCACGGCCAGCGTGCGCCCGGCCATCAAGCTGAATGAAACGCCTGCCAGCGCCTGCACCACACCCGGCGCCTTGAACCAGCCGCGCTTGACGCGGTAGGCGCGCGCCAGGTCTTGCGCGAGCAACAACGGCGCGGCGCCGGCTGCGTTCACGTCGCCGCCTCCGGGCGCAGCGCCTGGCCGTGCTGCAATGGCGCGTGGCAACGCGCGTGGCCGAGCGCAGCCGACGCCTGCGCCGGGGCTTCGCTGTGGCAGCGGTCGAACGCGAAAGCGCAGCGCGGCGCGAACGCACAACCGGGCAGGTGATCGGACTGGCCCGGCACGACACCGGGAATCGCACTCAGCCGCAGCCGTGGCCTTGCGCCGGCAGGTGCGAGCCCGGGTTTCGCCTGCGCTGACAACGCCGCGCGGTCGGGCAGCGCGGCGAGCAAGGCCTGGGTGTACGGGTGGTGCGGATCGTCGAACAGCGGAGCGACGTCCTGCATTTCCACCTGGCGCCCGGCGTACTGCACCGCGACCCGATCGGCGGCTTCGGCGACCAGCCCCAGGTCATGCGTGACCAACACCAGGCCCATGCCGGTCTCGCGCTTCAGGCGCAGCAGCAGGTCGACGATCTGGGCCTGGATCGTCACGTCCAGCGCCGTCGTCGGCTCGTCGGCGATCAGCAGCCGCGGGCGGCACGCGAGCGCCATCGCGATCATCACGCGCTGGCACATGCCGCCCGAGAGCTGGTGCGCAAACGCCATCGCGCGCTGTTCGGCGTCGGCGATGCCCACCTCCTGCAGCAGTTCGACGGCGCGTGTGCGCGCCGCCTGGCGCGACAGGTTCAAGTGCGTGCGCAGCGATTCGGCAATCTGCCAGCCGACCCTGAAACAAGGGTTGAGCGAGGCCACCGGCTCCTGAAAGATCATCGCCATGTCGCGGCCGACGATGCGCCGGCGCGCGCCGGCGCTGAGCCCCTGCAGGTCCTGGCCGTCGAACGCCAGGCGCTGCGCGGTCACGGTCGCGGTCCACGGCAACAGGCCCATCACGGCGAGCATCGCGACCGATTTGCCCGAACCCGATTCACCGACCACGGCCAGTACTTCGTCGCGCTCGAGCCTGAGGTCGACGCCGTCGACCGCGACGAACGCGCCGCGCCGCGTCGCGAAGCTGACGCTCAAGCCGCGCACGTCGAGCAGCGCTGCCATCAGGCCAACCCCCCGGCTGCATGCTCGGCAGTGCGCACGGCCGCGTGCACGGCTACCCGCCCGGCCGTGCGCCAGGCCGCCCGCCCGGCCAAGCGCCCGGCCAACCGCACGGCCGCCGACCCAGTTGTCCACCCGGTTGTCCACCCGGTTGTGCACCCGGTCGTCCACCCGGTTGTGCACCCGGTTGTGCACCCGGCCGCCCGAACACAGGCCCGCGCCGCAACGGGCGTGCCGCTTCGTGGCCCTCGGGCCAGTGAACGCAGTGGGCGTGACGGCTTCACGTCAGGACCTGCGCATGCGCGGATCGAGCGCGTCGCGCAAGCCGTCGCCTGCGAGGTTGATCGAGACCACGGTCAACAGAATCGCCAAGCCGGGCAAGGTGACGAGCCACGGGTTGGAGCGGATGAACTCGCGCGCGTCGGCCAGCATCGTGCCCCACTCGGCTGTCGGTGGCTGCGCGCCCAGGCCCAGAAAACCGAGCGCCGCGGCTTCGAGGATCGCATCCGACACGCCGAGCGCGGCCTGCACGATGAGCGGCGCCATGCAGTTGGGCAGCACCGTGGAGAACATCAGCCGCCACGGCCCGACGCCGGCGACTCGCGCCGCGACCACGTATTCCTTGCTGAGCTCGGCCAGGGCCGCACCGCGCAGCAGCCGCACGTAACGCGGCAGGTAGACGATCGTGATCGCGACGATCGTGTTCGCCAGGCTCGGGCCGAGCACGGCGACGACGAGGATCGCCAGCACCAGGCTCGGCACCGCCATGATCAGGTCCATGAATCGGCTGATCGCGGTGTCGACGGCAGTGCCGAGACTGACACAGGCCAAGCCGAGCAGCACGCCGATCACGAACGACACGCTCATCACCGCCAGGCCGATGAAGAGCGAAATCCGCGCGCCATGAATCAGGCGTGACAGCAAGTCGCGCCCAAGGCTGTCGGTGCCCAACACGAAGCGCCAACTGCCGCCTTCGGACCACACCGGCGCGGCGCGCACCGCGTCGCGGAATTGCTCGTTCGGCAGGTGCGGCGCGACGGCCTCGGCAAAGATTGCGAGCAGGCAAACAATCGCGACCACGAGCAAGCCCGCGACCGCACCGCGGTTCTCGCAATACGTGGCCCAGAACGCGCGTGCCGCAGACGGCGCGTCGGCGCTCGTCTCGGCCGGCGCCGCCGGCCGCTGCGGCTCGAGCGCCGCGGCCTCAGGCATGCGCGATCCTCGGGTTGATCACGCCGTACAACAGGTCGACGACGAGGTTGATCAGGATCACGCAGCTCGAGACGAGCATCACACCGCCCTGCAGGGCAGGGTAGTCGCGGCGCGAAATCGATTCGATCAGCCACTTGCCGACGCCCGGCCACGAGAAGATGGTTTCAGTCAGCACCGCGCCCGCCATCAGCGTGCCCACTTGCAGGCCGATGATCGTCAGCACCGGAATCAGTGCGTTGCGCAGCGCGTGCAGGCCGATCACGCGCCAGGCCGCGATGCCTTTCGCGCGCGCGGTGCGAACATAGTCTTCCTGCAGCACTTCGAGCATCGCCGAACGCGTCATGCGCGCGATCACCGCCAGCGGAATCGTTCCCAACACGAATGCCGGCAGCAGCAGGTGGTGCAGCGCGTCGAGCAGC
>JAEMQF010000130.1 GCA_022758925.1 Burkholderiales bacterium
AGCGTCGATCGCGGCACGAACCTGCCCTATTACGTGGCGCTGGTCGAAGCCGACGCGAGCTCGCTGGGGCAGGCCGGCGCGGGCAAGCTGCAGGCCGGAATGCCGGCCGAGGTCTACATCAAGGGCGAGGAACGCACGCCGCTGCAATACCTCGTCGAGCCCGTGACGCAGGTGCTGCGCCGCGCCGGGCGCGAAAGGTAGGCGCTGCGCGCGCGTGGCTGCATAGCGTCGCGGTTTGGCGCAACGCAGCGCTACTTCCAGAGTTCCACCGGCCTGCCCGCAGCGCGCAGGCGCTCTGTCTTGGCACGGATATAGCGCTGAAACTCCGGTTCACTGCGGTAGGCGCCGCTCGCCACGTATTCAAGCGAGGTCGCGAGGTGAAACGGCCGCAGGTAGCCGTCGACGCGGAACACCTCGCGCCCCGCGGCGTCGAAGAACACCCAGCTCGGCGTATAGACCACCGCCAGTTCGCGCGCCCAGTCGGCAGCGCTGCGGCGCTGGCCCGACGCCGTGATGACCTCGGTCGGGTCGTTCAGCGCGAAGCGGGCGACGTCGAACTTCGGCAACTGCGCGCGCACCTCGGCGCGCGGCATGCCCTGCGCGTGCATCTCGTCGCAAGCCTGGCAGGAGCGGCTCTCGAAGATCACCGCGAGCGGCCGGCTGCCGGCCCGGCGCATCAGGTCGAACGGTGGTTTCAGGAAGAAGGGCTGTTGATTCAGCGACGGCCGCGCCGTGTCGGCGGGCAGGCCGGCCAGATGCTCGCTCAGCGACACGCGGTTTTCCATGCCGCCGGCGACGTAGTCGAGGACCGCGCTCAAACGTTGCGGCGGGTGGTAGCCGTTCAGCCGCGCCACGATGCGGCCAGCGCCATCGAGAAACAGCAGCGTCGGCGTGAACTGCACCTTCATCAGGCGCGCGAAGTCCTTCTCGCTCATGCGCCGGCCGTCGGTCCAGGTCACCTCGCGGTCGCCGAACAGGTTGAGCGCAATGGCGACGAAGTCCTTGCGCGCCTTGTCGACGATAGTCTTCTGGCTGAAGCTGTTCGTCATCAGCTCGCGGCAGTAAGGGCAACCGTCCTGGCCGAAGTACAGCATCACGCGCTTGCCGCCACCGGCCGCCGCAGCCGCTTCTTCCTTCAAATCGAGGAAGCTCTCGGTAAACCAAGGCGGGGTGTCGATCGCATGCGGCGAAGGCTGCTGGGCCGTCGCTGCCAAGCCTGGGCATAGCGCGCCGCAAAGGCACAGCGAGCAGATCGAGCGTCGGCGGGTCACTGCCGCCATGCAGCCTTGTTGTGAAGCTCTCATGGGTGGGCCAGGCTGTCGCGTGCTTCCTTCCACGGCTGCATTGCGGCCAGCCGTTCCTTCGCGAAGCCGACAAAATTGCTGAGTTGCCTCGAATGGAACTTCTGCTTCGAGTAGACGAGCGCGAGGTTGCGCACCAGGCGCGGGGCGAGCGGAACCCCGACGAGCAGACCCAGGCGCGCTTCCTTGACCACGGTGGAGCGCGACATGATCGCGAAACCGCGGCCGGTGGCGACCAGGCCCTTCAAGGCCTCGGGGCTGCCGAGTTCCATCACCGGCTGCAGCAAGTCGGCGGCGATGCCGAGTTTTTGCAGGTAGTTGTCGCTGACCTCGCGCGTGCCGGAACCCGGTTCGCGGCTGATGTAGGCGTGCTGCGCCAGCAGGCCGGGGGCTATGGAATCGAGCCTGGCCAGCGGGTGTGACGGCGCGCACACCACCAGCAACTCGTCTTCGCACACGAACTCCGTGACGAGCGTGGGCAGGAGCGAATCGCCTTCGATGAAGCCGACGTCCAGGTTGTGCTCCGCGACCTGGATCTGCACCGTCTCCGAGTTCGCCACCGTCAGCCTCGGTGTCACGCTCGGATAGCGCGCATTGAACTCTCCCAGCACCTGCGGCAGCAGGTATTCGGCGATCGTCATGCTGGCCCCGATCAACAGTGGCCCGCTCATCTGCCCGCTCATGTCCTTCAATCGGGCGTCCATTTCGGCGGACAGGCCGAGGATGCGCTCGGCATACTCGAACACCACGCGCCCGGATTCGGTGAGCGAGATCTGGCCGTGACCGCGCTCGAACAAGCGCGCATTGAACTGCTCTTCGAGTTGCTTGATCTGGAAGGTGACCGCCGGCTGCGTCATGAACAGCGTCTCGGCCGCCTTGGTGAACGAGAGGTGCTTCGCGACCGCGTGGAAAACCTGGAGCCGCCTGTCGGACATGGCCTATTCAAGCACAAAAAAACGGCGCCGCGCAGAGATGACCGCGGGGCGCCCTCGGCGCTCTCGAAGCTCAACGCTTCTTGTCGACGATCTCCTCGATCTTGTCCATGATGTCTTTCATTCGCGCCACCAAGGATTCGTAAGGCGCAGCGGTTGCGAGGTCGACCCCGGCCGCCTTCACGAGGTCGTAGGGATAGTTCGACCCGCCGGCGCGCAACAGGTTGAGGTATCGATCGAGTGCGCCCGGTTCGCGCTTGACCACGCGCTCGGCGAACAGGGAACTCGCGGCTATCGACGTCGCGTACTGGTAGACGTAGAACGGGCTGTAGAAGTGAGGGATGTATGCCCACTCGACGCAGTAGGCTTCATCGATCGTCATCACGCCTTCGGCCACGCCGTGGTAGCGCTTGAGCAGTTCGCAATAGTTCTTCGAAAGTTGATCGCCGGTGAGCGGTTCGCCGGCGTCCACGGCCGCATGGATCTTGCGCTCGAACTCGGCAAACATCGCCTGCCGGAAGAACGTTCCGCGCAGGTTCTCCAACGCACTGCCGAGGTAGAAGACGCGTTCGTCGTCGGTCTTGGCCACCTTGAGCATATGGTCCAGCAGCAGCGCCTCATTGAACGTGGAAGCAATTTCGGCAACAAAGGTCGCATAGTTCGCTGTCACGAAAGGCTGCGCGCGATTTGCGAGGTGCGAGTGCATGGCATGGCCCCACTCGTGGGCCAGGGTCGTCACCGACTCGTAGTCGTCGTTGTAGTTCATCAGCACGTACGGGTGCACGTCATGCGCGTAACCGGCCATGTGTGCGCCAGACTGCTTGCGCGGGCGCGGATAGGTGTCCATCCAGCGGCTGTTCAGGCCTGAAGCGAAGGGCTGGACGTAGTCGTTGCCCAAAGGCACCATGGCATCGAGCACCAACTGCCGACCTTGCGCAAGCGCAAACTTGTAGTCACCCTTGACCAGGGGAGGATAGATGTCGTAGTACGCCATCTCCTTCAGCCCCAACATTTTCGCGCGCAGCCGGAAGTAGCGGTGCAACGTCGGCAGGTTGGCGTTGGTTTGTGCGATCAGCGTGTCGACCACCGCCACGGGCATGCGGTTCTCGTCGAAGATGCGGGTGATCGAATCCGGGTACTTGCGCACAGCGCTGTAGACCGCATCCTGCTTGAGCTGTGAATAGAGCATCAAGCCGAGCGAGCGCTCGAAGGTCTTGAAGGTACCGAAGAAGCTGTCCAGGACACGCTTGCGATCGTCACGATTCGCCGCCTCGCGGTACTTGGTGTACGCCGACTGATCGAGGTCGACATCTTCGCCCGACGTCAATTTCAACTTGGGCCATGGCATGTCGGCATTTGTGAGGATGCCGTAGACCGACTGCCCGGTGCCATTCATGTTGCCGAACTTCGCCACCAGCGCCTCGCCGCTGCCGTCCAGCGTATGCGGCGCTTTGCGCAGGATGCGGTCAATGGGGAAGGCGTGGATGCGCAGGCCCGGTTCTTCCGACATGAACGTCTTGATCCTGGCCGCGCCGATTCGAAGCAGCTCGGGGCTGACGAACGAGGTGGCCTGTTCCAGTTTGTTGCCCAGCAGGTCGCCCTTCTGGTCCAACTCCATGCTCTCCGGCACACCCGTGTCCTGCGCCAGCTGCTCGCCTGAATACATGCTCAGCCGATACAGGCGCTTGGTCATGTCGGCCCGCAAGTCCAGGCATTGGCGCAAGCGCGCCGCAGAGTCGCCCAGATGGCCCTTGCAGCGTGCGAACTCGGTGAGCTGCGCAGTGAGCTTGCCGGCGTCGGCCTGCCATGCTTCGACCGACGCATACAGCTCGGCGAGATTCCAGCGGTCCGCCGCAGTTTCTTGTGCCGCGGCAGAGCCCGGGCTGATCAGGGCGGCTGAAAAGGTGGCTGCTATCCATCGACGCATGCTGGCTCTCCTCACAGGTTGACGCGCGAGTCTGCCACAGCGCATCAGCGTCTCAGGCGCGCTGCGCCGCACCGGGTCGATTCACTCTTCCCATTCGAACCTGGCGATGGCGATTGCGGCAAACACCGCGCTGAACGCCAGCATCACGGCCACCGGCAACAGCGCCGCCTCGATGGGCAAGCCGCGCCAGGTCATCGCATCCAGACCGTCGATGGCCCAGCGTGTGGGCACGAACAGCGAGACCGTCTGCAGCCACGCCGGAAAGATGAACGACGGCACCCAGGCGCCGCCGAGCATCACGAGCAGCAGCGTCGCAAGGATCGCCAGGCCGCGCGTTGCCTCGGGCGTCTTGCCCAGCGCGGCGATCAGCAACCCGAAGCAGGCCGTGAGCAGCGCGAAAGAGACCAGCACCGCCAGGAAGCCGATCACGCTGCCATCGACGCGCACCTTGAAGAAGGCCATCGCCACCGCATAGATCACTGCGAAGACGATGATCGCGATCAGTGCACAGCTCGTTATCCGGCTGCCCAGCAACTTGGCACGCGAAAGCGGCGCGGCGCGCAACCGCTTCCACAGGCCCAGGCGCCGCATCATGAGCAGGCCGACGGCGACGTCGACGCCCATCAGCAGGATGAACTGCACACCCATGCCGGCGAACGAGTGCGAGTAGCTGTTGTACTTGGTCTCGGGGTTCGAACTTGCCTCGACTTCGCGCGTCGAGAACGGCACGCTGAAGGTCGGGCCGTTCGAAGGCGCCGCCGAGGCCGCGCCCGAAGCCGCCGCTGCGCCTGGCGTGGCGCGCGACTGAACGCGCGCGATGCTGTCGAACATCGTGACGAGTTCGTCGCGGCGCTCTGCCGGCAGTTGTTTGTTCTGCAAGACCTGCTCGCGCATGTCCTTCAGCAACGGGCTCGCGCCACTCATGACCGACTGGCTGACATGCTCCATCACATGCTGCGCAAGCAGCCCACGCACCAGCGGCAGCACCATCGATTGCGACGGGTCGTAGTTGAGCACGATCTCAGGCTTGTCGGCGCCGCCAAAGAGGGCACGCGCGGCGCGTTCGCCAAAGCCCAGCGGCAAAGTCACCGCGGCGCGCAGCTTGCCGGCCTTGACCTGCGCAAGCGCATCGGCCTCGCTCGCTTCGCTGACCGTCAATGCGCTGTCGGCGCGCAGGGCGGCAACGATCTTTGCCGAGAGCTCGCTGCGGTCGAGGTCGGTGATGGCGATGGGGATGTTCGCCGGCTTGCTGTCGCTGCCGCCGAACAGGCTGCCGAAAAAGGCCGCAATCAGGATCGGCGCCGCGATGCTCATGAGCACCGAACGCCGATTCGAGAAGTACAGCACCAGGTCTTTGCGCACCAGCGCGATGAAGGCATTCATGCTTGTGGGTCCATTCGGTTCGGTCGCGTTTGAATCAGGCTTCAGTCACGCTTGAATCACGCTTCAATCACGCAGTTGGCGCCCAGTCAGGGCGAGGAACACGTCTTCGAGGTTGGCGCGGCCCGAGCTCAGGTGGCGCACGGTCGCGCCGGCAGCGGCCACGGCCTGCAGCACGGCCTGCGTGCCGAGCGTCAGGTCGTCCAGGCCCACGGTCAGCCGGCCGGCTTCGAGCTGCACCTGTTTGATGCCGGGGATGGCGCGCAACGAGCCAGGGTCGAACCCGCCTTCGATGTCGATGTGCAGCGTCTGCGCGGCCGGCAGCACGCGGTACAACTCGGCCAGCGTGCCGCTGGCGACGACCCTGCCGTGGTCGATGATGACGATGCGGTCGGCCAGACGCTCGGCCTCTTCCATGTAGTGGGTGGTGTAGACCAGCGCCTTGCCGGCGCGCTTCAGCGCCTCCAAATTGTCGAAGATGGCGTTGCGGCTTTGCGGGTCGACGCCGGCGGTGGGCTCGTCGAGCAGCAACACATCGGGGTCGTGCACCAGCGCGCAGGCGATGTTCAGGCGCCGCTTCATGCCGCCGCTGAAGGTGGCGGGCTTGTCGCGCGCGCGGTCGGCCAGGCCCACCAGTTCGAGCACTTCGGCGGCGCGCTTCTTCAGCCGCGCCTTGGGCAGGCCGTACAGCGCGCCGAAGAGCTCGATGTTGGCGAGTGCGGGCAGATCCTCGAACAGCGCCAGGTCCTGCGGCACCAGGCCGATGCGGCGCTTGAATCCGAACTCGTCGTGCGCGAGCGTCGTGCCGCCCACCGTGATGGCGCCGGCATCGGGCACAGTCAGGCCGCTGATCATGCCGACGGTCGTCGACTTGCCTGCGCCGTTCGGCCCGAGCAGGCCCAGCACCTCGCCGGCGCGCACCGTGAGCGATACATCGACCACCGCTGCACGCGCCCCGTAGGACTTGCGCAAGCCCTGGGCTTGAAGCAGTTCGAGCATCGTCTACCCCCTGAGTTCTGAGTGGCGCGATGCTACCGGGCAAACGCGACGGCGCGTGCGGGCTGCGACGAATCGACGCCGCCGCGGCGCGAAAGGGCGCTTCGAGGCGCGAGCAGTGAGCCTCACCGTCGATGGGCTCGCAGTTCAGCCCGTCACGCGAGCTCGCATTCAATTGAATGGGTTTTGGTGGCTGCAAACGACCCGCGGTCGTCTGCCCGCACAAGGGCAGCATGCCGACGTCGTGGCGGCAGGGCGGCGGCGGTGCCCCCGTTCTCCGGCCCACGCTCGCGGGCGACCGTCGATGCCTGCAATAGGCAGCCGCATCATCACCGTTGTGCCCTGCAACCTTGGGGGGCGACCGCGAATGGTGCCTGCGCCCGGGGGCACCACCACCGCCCTGATGCATCGGGGCTGGCGTGCCACGCCGTAGCATGCCACCCAGGTGTCGGGGCAGGTGGCTTGGGGCACGGGCGCAGGCACCATTCGCGGTGGCCGCAACCATCGCACGAACAGACGCTGTTGATGGCGCGACGCCTGTGCACCGAAAACGGCGCCCCGCGAGCGTGGGCCGGAGAACGTGCCCCTGGCCACCTGCCCCTGCTCCACGCTTGCACGTTGCAGGCTTGCACGCTTGCACGCTTGCAGGCTTGCAGGCTTGCAGGCTTGCACGCTTGCACGCAGCCCGCTCAGAACC
>JAEMQF010000128.1 GCA_022758925.1 Burkholderiales bacterium
AACCTTGTTAAAAACATCAAGGACGGTTTGCTGAGTTTGCTTCCAAAGCTCTTCAATCGCGCACTCATAGTGCATGCACTCATTAAAGAGGTACTCAACTCGCCCCGACACAACTTCGTCGTACCGGCAGCGGTTTTACCAGGCGCATCAACGGCTTGCGCGCATCACACGGGGCACCAGACCCCTTGAACATCTAAATTTTTGCTAGACACGGTTTTTAGCATGCGCAGGCGCGCGAGCAAGGGCGGGGGCGAGGTTTTTTTCTTAGCCGCTGGCTGTTCGCGGCCTCACGAGTGGCACCGGCGGTGAATCGGGTCAAGGGCGGCGCGCAGCGCCGGCGAAGCGAACCCTTGACGCGCTCGGTCTTCAGTACGCTGTCCCTTGCGGTGCAAGGCGACTTCGGCGGCTTGCACCGCATGGGAAGCAGCGTTTGGCTGTTCAGTCTTTGGCCCTGGCGTAGCACCGGCATGGCCGGTGCTGGCCGCGTCAGCGGTCAGCACTGCGCCGACGATCAGCGCGGCGCGTAGCCTACCGCCGCGAGTGCAGCGCGCACCCGCTCGGTGGCCGCAATCATGAGGCGCGTTTGCGCCTCGTCTTCAGCCAGGCGGCGGCAGTCCGCCCAGCCGATGCGCTTGACGAGCTGGGCCAGCGCCCAGGCCTGTTCGGCTTCGAGTTCGACGGCAACGTGGACGAGTTCTTGCATGAGGATGCTCCGGTGTGCCCGGCATTCGGCGAACGCCACTGGCCCGCATCGAGGAGCGCCGAGTCGCAGCCGGGTCAAGGCCGCGCGCAGCGCGCCCGAAGGGCTGGGCCTTGTCGCGGCGAGCACGGCGCTACGCTGAGCGGGACAGTGGAGAGAGCCGGGGAGCCCCCAGGGACCGAAGGTCCCCTTCGGGGCCTGGGGGCGGATGGGTGGCCGGGCGGGGGCCAACTCGTGATGCCCGCGCCGCTTGCGGCGCCTGACTTCGATGCTTGCGGTGACGGCGCAAGCCGTGACCGCACGAACTTCTGTATTGGGCGGGCATGGGCTCGGTACCCCGAGCTGATGCCCGCGCAGGCGCGGAGGGGCGCCAGACATAACGGGGGTTGCGCGCAGTGCCGGCACCGAGCGCGCGCCGCGCGCGAATGACGGCATTGCGTGCAACAGCCCGTTATGTTGAATTGCCGCAAGGCAATTCACCCCGCAGCGACTGCCAAGCACGGACGGGCTCAATGCCCGGCCGGGCTTGTCTCGTAGCTCTGCGCGCAAGCGCCTGACTTCTGTCTTCCCGGTGCTGGCCAGCGCGGCGCCGGGGGCGTCGCCACGGCGTAGCGAACGGCGCGCGGGTTGCGCATGCAAGCCGCGTGACGGCAGCGGGCCCGAAGGCGTCAGCGGCATCCAAGTTCAGCGGCGCCGCAAGGCGTCCGCTGCAACGCCTGGCGTGTCGTCAGCGCCGACCTGCACGTCCTGGCCGGCATCGTCGTCCTGCTCGCGCCGTAAAGCGGCTAAGAAGAGGTCGCGGGCGTCGGCAGCACCGTCGGTGCCGGCCGACGCGCGATCGGCGCCTGGCGTGGCTGTATTCGCGTTCTGGTCGGCAACGACGGGCCGGCGCAACCTGGCCGGGTGCGTCGCGTTGTGAACCTCCTTCAACTTGGCCAGCGAGACGAGGGTGTAAATCTGCGTCGTGTCGAGCTTGGCGTGGCCGAGAAGGCTCTGGATGAAGCGGATGTCGGCGCCGTTCTCCAGCATGTGCGTGGCGCAGGCCACCCGGAACAGGTGGCACGAACCAGCGTGCTCGATGCCGGCGGCCACGAGCTGGCGCTTGACCTGGTCGCCGATGCGCTCGGGCGTGAAGCCTCGGCCGTCGTCGTCAAGGAACAGGCGGTAGTCGTCGGCGCCTTTCGTCAACCCGCTCTCAAGGTCGGGCCGTACCTCGCGCAGGTACTTGTCCACCCAGGCGCAAGCGCGCTCGCCCACGGGCACGAGGCGATCCTTGGCGCCCTTGCCCTGGCGCACCATCAACGCCCCGCGCTCGACGTCCACGTCAAACAGCTTCACCCCGGCCAGCTCGAAGCGCCGGATGCCGGTGCTGTAGAGCACTTCGAGCATCGCGCGCATGCGCAGGCCCTCGGGTTTGTTCACGTCGCAGCCATTGAGTACATCCTCGACCTGGCCGATGCTGAGCAGGCCCTTGGGCAGCGCCTTCGGCCGTGTCGGCAGATCCAGATCGGCCGCCGGGTTGTACAGGACGTGGTTCTGCTTGGTGAGCCACTTGAACCAGGCCTGCAGTGGCAGGATCAGGCCGAGTTGCGCCGACACGGTCAGCGGCTGCCCGTTGGCCTTGCGGTGGTGGTAGACGTGGCGCTGGTAGCGCTCCAGGATCGGCCGCGTGATGTCCTGCGGTTTACCAAGGCCGCGCTCGTCGCACCAGGCGATGAAGCGCCGAAGAGCGTGGCGCTGCGCCTCGATGGTCCGCGGCGAGTACGCGACCACGGCCTCCCACTCGTGGAAGGCGGCTTGGTAGCGCGTCAGCGCGTTGTGCGACAGGGCTGCAGGTTCCGCGCTCACGCGGCGGCGGCGCGCGGCTTTCGGCGCCACGGCCGGCGCGGCGAGCTTGTGGCGCTTGATGCTGGCGGCCGTGCTCATCACGCGGTAGCAGCGACAGCCAAGGAAGCCGCTAAGGAAGAAGGCGCGGCTACGGCCTTGGGGTACGACATGACCGGGGCCGCAGCAGCGCCAGAGATAAGCGTTTTGCTGTCATCGTCGGTCGGATCAGCGGGAACCCGCGCCAGTGCTGGCTTTGCGGGTAGTTTGGCGGTAGGCGATGGCCCGGCGTCGGGCAGGCGTTGGGGGCGCGATGGCCCGGCGAACTTGGGCTCAGGGGTAGGCGAACTCGCCGTCGTAGTCATGCCTGTAGGCGTGGGCTTGAGCGCTTCCACGTCGATCAGTCCGGCCAGGTGCGGCCCATCGGCGCCGGCCGGCGCGTCGTGCAGCAGCTCGTATTCGTAGCTCTGCCCGCGCTGGCCTCGGTGGACCAGCAGGTATTCCATCGCCGCCAGGCGATCCAGGTGCATGCGGCAGCGCGTGTCCGACAGGCTCGTCAGCGCTCGGACCTGCGCGCGCGTGAAGCGCACGTCCTCGCGCCGCATGGCGCCGGCCTGCGCCCGCGCGTTGATATGCGCAACGATCATCGCCAGCACGCGCCGCGTCTGCGGCGGCAACTCGTCCAGGCTGCGCCCGAGCACTTCATGCGCGATGGCGTTGGCCGTCTCGATGTCACCGAGCGTGGCCTCGATGTACTCGACGCTGCGGCCGGCGACGTGGGCAGCCTTGATCTCGCGCTGGTGTTGGTGCAGCAGCGCAATCACGTCGATCAGGGTCAGGTACTTCTCGTGATCGCGCCGCGTGCGCGTGCGGTCGTCCAGGAACGTGAGTCGATCGGCATACGGGTTCACCACCGCCAGCGAGCGCAACAGCCGCTGCGCGTTCTGGTGCGTGGCCAGGATCGCGGTCTTGGCCTCGCGCCTGGCCAGGCCGGCCAGCGTGCGCTTCTCGCGCTGCAAGGCATGGATGCGCCGCGTCTGCTCCCGGTCCTCGTCCACCGTGAGCACGAGGCACCGGTTCAACAGCTCTTCGTCCAGGTCGATGGCGGTCGTCGTCATCATCAACATCGTCGGCCCCTCGACGCGGTATTCCTGCGTGATGAGGTTGCCCGTGGCCGGGTCAGTGCCGGTCGATGCGATGGTGAGTTCACCCTCGGACTGCAGCAGCTTCATCGCGTAGCTGGCACGGCTCGCGCCTTCTTCTTCGGCAATAGCCAGGATGCGGTGTTTGAGGCTGGTCTGCCCCATGTAGAACAGGCTCTGCCCCGTCATCGCGCTGTACTTCGTGCGCGCCTCCTCCGGCACGAAGGCGAGCACGGCATCCATCAAGCTGGACTTGCCCGCCGCGCTCGATGACTGGATCACCACCGCCAGCGGCCGATCCAGCAGCCTTGATACCGCAGCCAGGTAGCCCACCAGCTTGTTCGTCCTTTCGCCCACCACGCCGCAGGCGTCGAAGTCATCGACGATGCGCGTCATGAGGTCGGGCGACTTGAGCATGGTCAGCGCTTCGGCCTGGTCGGCCTCGGTCATGCTCGGCGCGGCCGGCTCCTTCGGTGCCAGCGCCTCGCGGATCGCCTCGTCCTGCAAGGCTTCGAGCTTCAAGAGCACGCGACCAAGATCGGTCTTGAGCACGCCGTCGGCGATGCTCAATTCGCTCGATGCCTGTTGCACGAACACGGCGCGAGCACGCGCGGCGTACAGGTCGAGCGTATCGACGTGGAAGCGGCCACCCTCGCTGCTCACCATCACATTGACCTTGAGCACGCCCACGGCCAGGTTCTTGGGCAAGCCGCGCACGCGCCAGCGGCGGGCATCGCGGCCGTCGCCGAAGACGATGACGGCCTCGCGCTCGCTGACCTGCGCGGGAGCATCGGCGGCCGGTGCGCTCGGCACAGCGGCAGCAGGCAATGCAGCTTCTTCTTCAGCCGCTGGCTTCGTCGGCTGCACCGCGTCGGCGGCTGAAGAAGGAACACCCGGCGGAAGGTGGTCGCAACTTGCGACCACCTCGGGCTCGGTGTGATCGCCGAAGTTGTCACGTCGGGGCGCCTGGCCTTTGCCCATCCATTCGGCCTTGCGGATCAGCAGGCCCAGGCTCTTGGCCGCCGGCGTCACCTTGGCTGCGTACTCGTTGGCATCCATGCCCTTGGGGAACAGGACGCGGTAGCAGTCGATGCCCAGAGCCTGCAGCGCTGAAGCCAGCTTGGGCGCGCCACGCTCGCCGGCGTCGTCGTGGTCGAAGGCAATCAAGACACGCTTGACGCCACTCTCACCAATGGCCGGGATCAACTCCACACCGAACCCATCGGCGCCGTAGGCGGTGCTCACGTTGCGGTACCCAGCACACCAGAAGGTCAGCGCATCGATCAGCGCCTCGCATACGATGAGTTCCTCGCATGCCCCAGGCATCAGCGCCGCACGGTTGAACAGCCCCGGCCGCGGCGAGATCGGCAGGTACAGGTGCAGCGCCGTGCCCGGGCGCAGGTCGCGGCGCACCTTGCGGCCGTAGAAGTTCACGACGCGGCCAACAGCGTCGAACAAGGGGAACACCAGGCTGCCGTTCATGTGCTCGTGCCCGCTGTGGCGGTACACGCCCAGGCGTTCGAGCCGCGCGCGGATGTCGGCGCCGGCCTTGCGCGTCTTCTCCGGCAAGCGCAGGCCCAAGGTGCGGTTCGCATAGCCGAGCTTGAAGACCTCGATGGCCTCGGCCGCAGCGGCACCGACGATGCCGCGCCCTTCGAGATACGCCAGCGCCTCAGGGCTTTGCTTCAAGGTCGCCGCGTAGTAGTCGGCCACCTGGCCAAGCAGCTGCGCATCGTCGGCATCGAAGGCCACCGGCGCCGGCAAGGCGCGCACCGTCGTGCGCTTGATCGGCGCCGCAGTTTCGGCGAGCGAGCCAGCAGTTGAAGAAGGAAGCCCCTCACGCAGCAGTTCCACCGCGTGCCGGAAGCTCACGCCACGGGTTTTCATCACCCAGTCAATCGGCCCACCCGCCGCCCCGCAGCCAAAGCAGTGCCACAGGTTCTTCGCCGGCGAGATCACCAGGCTTGGCGTGTTGTCGCCCTCGTGGAGCAGGCAGCGCCCGAGCATGTCCTTGCCGCTGCGCTTGAGTTCGACCCCCGAGGCCTCGACCAGGCGTTGCACGCGCACCTCGTTCTTCAGCCGCTCGAGTTCGCTGTCGGGGATGCGTGCCATGGGTTCGGGCTCCTTTTGTCCGACTGCGGCGCAGGGGCTTTGCGGCAAACAGGCGGTTAAAAAAATAACTGCATCGAAGTCTACGCCATAGTGGCGTATAGTCAACTCCCATCCGCAGACTCGGAGTTATCTTCATGGCGTCGCTTTCACCATGTACCGCCGCCATGACCCAGGACGAGAAGGACTATTTCAAGCTGCTGGGCAGCCGCGTGGCGCAGCTACGCAAGGATCAAGGCTTGACGCAGGTTCAGCTGGCCGAGGTGCTGGAGATTTCTCAGCAGATGGTGGCCTCCTACGAGGTCGGTCGGCGGCGTATCCCGGTGTCGATGCTGCAAGCGCTGGCCAAGGCGCTGTCGGTGGAGATCGACGTGCTGTTGGGCGATGAGTCGGCCAAGGCGCGCGCCAAGCGCGGCCCGGTGCCGACTCTGGCGCGGCACATGGAGCGCATCAGCGCACTGCCCAAGACGCAGCAGAAGTTCGTGATCCAGGTAATCGAGACGGTGCTCGCGCAGCAAGGGCGCTGAGGCGCCACGAGGAACAAGCGATGACAGCAATCGAAGTGCAGTTGATCGAGCGGCTGAAGAAGCTGCCGCCGGCCCGCGTGGCCGAGGTGGTGGACTTTGTGGAGTTCCTGGCTTCGCGCGAGGAACGCGCCGCAGCGGCGCAGCGACTCACCGATGGGCTGGCCAGGCTCGATGCGTTGAACCTGCCACCGGTGTCCGAGGATGAGGTCGAGGACGAAGTGCAGGCGGCTCGGCGAGAGCGGCGCGCGAAGCAAGGCACCTGAGCGCCAAGCGCTGTGCGCATCGTCGTCGATACGAATCTGCTGGTCTCGGGGGTGATCTCGTCAGGTGGCTTGCCTCGGCAGTTGGTCGATGCAGCCAAGGCCGGCGAGTTCGAGCTTTGCACGAGCGAGGTGCTGCTGGCCGAGCTGCTCGATGTGCTGTTACGCAGCAAGTTCGCCGCGCGGCTCGCGCAAGCCGGCCTCACGCCCGAGGGCATCGTCGGTGAGTTGCGCCGCCTGGCCGTTGTCGCGTCAACGCCGGCCGTGCCGCCGCGCGTGGTGCCCACCGACCCCGATGACGATCACGTCATCGCCGCCGCAGTGGCCGCCAATGCCGATCTCATCGCCTCGGGCGACAAACGCCATCTGCTTCTCTTGGGCACCTTCGCTGGTATTCCGATCATCACAGCGCGTGAGGCGATCGAGAGACTGGGCGCAAGAAGCAAGACTTGACCCTTGCGCCCCCAACGAGCGGCGGCAGTACGAGGATGGGCCGCGGTAGCGGCGAAGCAGCGGGTGAACACGATGGGAACGCAAGCCAACCACGACGAACGAACTGACGACGACATGCCCGCCGAGATCGACTTCTCGAAGGGCGCGCGGGGAAAGTTCTTCAAGGCCGGCGCGGCAATCACTCTGCCGGTGTACCTGGAGGCCGAGGTTCAGGCCTATCTCGCCGAGCGCGCCAAGGCCCGCGGCATCGAGGTCGCTCAACTCGTCAACGAGCTGCTCAAGAAGAACATCGAGCTGATCGAGGCGGCACGGTAGCCGCTCCGAGCATCGAGTTCTGGACAGCGGGGTTCAGATTTGAGACCTGACCCCGAACTCCCCGCGTGAGGTAGTCGACAGGATCGAGGCAAGAAGCAGCGCCTGATTGTTCCCCCAGCGGGCGGGACATCACGCAACTCTATAGGGTGGCTGGTGGCTTGTTGCGCTGCAAGACCTGACCCCAGCGTCCGTGTGTTGCGCTGCAAGACCTGACCCCAGCGTTGCGTGACCCCAGCGTTGCGCCAAGCTCCTCAAGCTGAGCGATGAAGGTCGGTGATGGCTGCGAGCAAGGCAGATTCGATACGCGCGAGGATCGTCAAGAAGCAATCGACAGCCAAGATGGCCTGCGCCACCACGACGGCTTGATCCCTCGGCGACGTTGGTGCGCACTCGTATGCAGCAAGCGTGATCACATCGCCGGCGGCGGCCGTGTGACTGCTCGATGGCAGCAGGTAGCCAGCGCTCTTGTATGCGTCGGCGCCGGGCACCAACGCACCAACACGCAGCGGCAGTCCGGCAAAGTCTTTGCAGCAGGTCTTGGCATAGAGCCCTTCAAGACCGCCACCGGGTCGAACATAGAACGACAGACGAACATCGCCACGCCAACCCACCGCACCCAAACTATCAACATCCTCTAGGCAGGCAAGTATCGATGCTGAAGTCGCCAGTGACTTTTCGAAGCACACTGCCGAGTTGTTGGCGGCCCGCAAGGCAAATCCCGCGTCAGAGAATCGCTGTTCGAGGGCGGCAACCGCATGCTCCCGCACTGACGCCGGTGGACGCGACTCGATTAACGTGGCGAGCGGCTCAAGGTATCGATTTCGTTCGGCCGCGAGTCCAACGGACGCTGCTTGTCGGGTGACGTTCGCATAGCACACGGCGAGCGAGGGGTCTGCCCGCATTAGCGCATCTGACCGAAGCAGGTAGATTGCCCCGGCTGGTATTGCCGATCGTGCTTGCCGTCTCCGCTCTGCAAGCGTCGGCAGTTCAAGAGCATCACCGCCTGTGTCACGGGTATAGCGGGCGAAGTTGCAGAACTCTTCCCTGCAGGAGAGAAGCAAGTTTCTGAACTCCGCTTCTCTCTCTGATTCACCGACAAGAGCCACGCGCTCATCAACGAAGACTTGCCAGGCCGCAAAGCCTGATTCGCGCAAACCTCGATGAACCTCATCGATCAACGGAAGACGCTGCTCCAGAAGGGAAGCGAACCGTGCAAGGGCGCTGGTTGTCTTCATGCCTTGGCCGCTCTAGTGTGGGCCGTTCTTGTCGGTCGGTCGGTAGAAGACCAAGCCACTATTGCGTCTGGCCGGATCAGCAAAGAACGTTACCGAGAGGACAGGTCGCCCCGTGATCTCGCCCACCGTCAACACGAACATGTTTCCGTTGGTCGCGTAGTTCCGGAAGTCGCCCGCGCGGAACTGCGTCGTCTCGTACTTGGCATTTAAGCCCGGAACATAGTTGTCGAGCACTTTGTTCAAGGCGTCGTAGTAGCGACCCGAATTTTCGGCCAACTGATACGTGCTCGGCTTCAACTCGAACACATCCTGATTGAAGAGGATGACGTCGGTACGGAAGCGGAACTCGCCCCATGAGAAGCTCGTCTCGAGCCGCACGTTCTCCGGACCAAACTTGGTCGAAAGCGCTGCACCAAACAGTTCGTGAATCTGATTCCCGCGCTCAAGGTGTTGCAGCTGATTAAAGAGGTACCCAAACGCCCCCTGCTGTGCCCCATCCGCAAACTTTCCTCCGCTGGCGACCGATGCGAACCCGCCGAGCATGGCATGTTCGATGGTCCCCATGACCACCTGACCCTTGAACGCACCGCCATCCGTGACATTCGTATACGCCGCAGACACCCCCGCCGAAATTGCCCCGTTGCTACAACTCCCTCCACTGGCTGCTGCCGATGCACATCCAACGGCCGCATGCCCGGCGACATTCGCGAAGTGCTGGCCAGTGGTCTGGCTTGTCCATGTCTCGCCGGTGACCCCATCGGCATATGTCGAGGTGGTCCAATCCCCGACCTGCGTGAACGCATACGACGTCGCCCCAGCAATGACACCGGTCTTTACCGATTCCCCAAACGAGCGCCCCGAGAAGCCCGCCCATGCCGCTTGGCCAGCTCCATTGCAAGCCGCAGCTGCTCCCTCGCAATATAGCGATGCCACACCGATGACAATCGAGCCAACCATGTACCCATACTTGGTGTGCGCAATCCTCGAGAGGAGTTGGCGGCCTGTGACTGCATTGAGGAAACTCTTCCCAGTCCCGGTGACTGCACCCAGGAGACTTTTCCAAAACGAGAACCCACTCGGGTCCGTGCAAGTCATCGGGTTGTTCAGGCAGTACCCATAGCGGTTGTAGTTCTGCAGATTGGTGGGGTCCTGGATGAACGGATCGCCCTGCAAGAACACCCCCAAGCGCGGATCGAATATCCGCCCGTTCATGTGGATCAGCCCGATGTCGTCCAGGTGCTCATGCCCCGTGTAGCCCCGATCCGTGCCGCTGT
>JAEMQF010000308.1 GCA_022758925.1 Burkholderiales bacterium
TGGCAGGCACGCCTGATGCCGCTGACCTCCAGCGTCGAGCCGGTTCAGCCTTCGCCGCAGGTCTGGCAGCGCATCGAAGCCCGCATTTCGGGCAGTTCGAACCTGGCGGGCGCTGCGCGCACGACCCGCGCCGCGCCGCGCCTGGCGTTCTGGCGTGGTCTGGCGGCTTTCGCCAGCGTCGCCGCGATCACGCTCGGAGTTCTGCTCGCGCTGCCCAGCCCGGTATTGCCGCCGGTCGTGATCGTGTTGAACGCGACCGGCGCCGACGCGCCGGGCGGCAGCGTCGCCGGCACCTTTGTCGCGAGCATCAGTGGCGACGGCCGGGCCGTCGTGACACGGCCGATCTTGAACGTCGCGCTGCGGCCGGATCGCGCGCTTGAACTGTGGGCACTGCCCGGCGACGGCGCACCGCGATCGCTCGGCCTGATCTCTTCGAGCACGGCCACCGTGGTGCAAAAGCAGGCGGCTTTGCAAGGTGCGACGGCGCTCGCGGTGAGCCTCGAGCCTGCGGGCGGCTCGCCGACCGGGGCGCCGACCGGGCCGGTGCTTTTTGTCGGCAAGCTCACGCTTTAACCTAGAAACCGCAGTTGGACGCGCCCGAGTGGGCCGCGATGCGCTGCGCTGGCAAGGCGCGACGACGCGGCGGGCTCATGCCCGCGAGGAGGAGCAACGCCGCCAGCGTGCCGCAGCGCGGCTCAATCGGGCGCGTAGCGCTCTCACCCAAGCGGTGAGGGTGGTCGTGGGTAGAGATCTCAGCGTTCATGCGGTGTAGCCAGCGGGGGGGAAGCGGTCAACTGCGGTTTCTAGGTTTAACCTGCAAACCGCAGTTGGACGCGCCCGACAGGGCCGGGATGCAGTGCAGCCAGCGCAGGGAAGCGGTCAGCTGCGGCTTCCAGGTCTGGTGGCGCCGGTCAGCGCCTGCAGCAGCGCCGCTTCGACCCGCTTCGGCTCGATTTCCACCAGGCAGCGCGTATGGCCGAAGCGGCAGCTGCGCTCGAAGCACGGCGCGCAGTCGAGCTTCAATTCGTCCTTCAGCCACAGCACTCGGGCACGCGAATTCAGCGGCGGCGTATGCAGCGGGCTGGTCGAGCCGAACAGCGCAGCTTGCGCGACCCCGAACGCCGCGGCGACATGCATGAGTCCGGAGTCGTTGCTGACCACGCCGCGCGCCGCAGCGATCAGCGCCATCGCTTCGATCAGCGTCGTCTTGCCGGCAAGCACGCGGCACGCGGGGGTGGCGCTGGCCGCAATCGCTTCGCACAACGCTGCCTCTTTCGGCGAGCCGAGCAACAGCACCGGCGCGCCATCGGATTCGAACAGGGAGCGCGCCAGCGCCGCGTAGTGAGCGGCCGGCCAGCACTTGGCCGGGCCGTATTCAGCGCCCGGCGCGAACACCCAGTACGCGCCTGGGCTCACGTTCGCGCGCTGCGTCGCCTCGGTTCGTGCCTGCGCGTCCAGGCTCAAGCGCGGCGCAGGCACCGGCGCGCTGCGCGCACCCGCCAGCGCGAGGTAAAACTCGACCATCGGCGGGCGCCGGTCTTGGGCGTTGGGCAGGCGCCGATTCAACAGCAAGAAGCGCCCTTCGCCGAGGTAGCCGTGGCGCTGGGCAATTCGCGCGAAGAACGGTATCAACGCCGACTTGAGTGAATTCGGCAGCACATAGGCGCTGTCGAACCGGCCACGAAGCTGCGTCGCGATGCGCCGCCGCTTCGTCCAGTCGAGCCGGCCATGGGCAAACGGCCATTCCAGCACCGCGCCGACCTGCGGCATCGCGCGGTACACCGGCGCGACCCAGGGCAGCGCCGCCACCGTGAGTTGTTCGCCGCGCGCTGCCAGCGCTGCGAGCAACGGCTCGCTCATCACCGCGTCGCCGATCCACTGCGGCGCGACCACCAGGGTGCGCTGCACCATGGGTTCAACCCTCAGTGTTCATGCGGTATCGCCAGCGCAGGGAAGCGGTCAACTGCGGTTTCCAGGCTCAGTGCGCGTGCACCTTTTCGCCGGCCTTCAACCGATACGTCGTGCCGCAGTACGGGCACCGGCCCTGGCCGGTGGTGACCACGTCGATGAACACCTTCGGGTGGCTGCTCCACAACGCCATCTTCGGATTCGGGCAGAACACGACGCCCGGCCCCTGCAAGTCCGTGGCCAGAACTTCGACGGCGTCGCCGCTCATACCGGCGTCAACCATTCGCTGTACTTGGGGTTGCGCCCATTCACGATGTCGAAGAACGCACTCTGGATCTTTTCCGTGATGGGCCCGCGCGAACCGGCACCGAGCTCGAGGCGGTCGAGCTCGCGAATCGGCGTCACTTCAGCCGCGGTGCCGGTGAAGAAGGCTTCATCGCAGATATAGACCTCGTCGCGCGTGATGCGTTTTTCCACGAGCTTCAAACCGAGATCGGCGCAAATCGCGAACACCGTGTTGCGCGTGATGCCGTTCAGCGCACCGGCCGACAGGTCGGGCGTGTACACCACCCCGTTCTTGATGACGAACAGGTTTTCACCCGCGCCTTCGCTGACGAAACCCGACGCGTCGAGCAGCAGCGCCTCGTCGTAGCCGTCGTCCAGCGCCTCCATGTTGGCCAGGATCGAGTTCGTGTAGTTGCTCACCGCCTTCGCCTGCGTCATCGTGATGTTGACATGGTGCCGCGTATAGCTCGAGGTCTTGACCCGAATCCCGCGCTTCATCCCGTCTTCGCCGAGATACGCGCCCCAGGCCCAGGCCGCGACCATCAGGTGGATCTTGTTGCCCCTGGGCGAGACGCCGAGCTTTTCCGAGCCGATCCAGGTCAGCGGGCGCAGGTAACACGAGACGAGCTTGTTCTCGCGCACCACGCTGCGCTGCGCTTCACACACCTGCTCGAAGCTGAACGGGATCTTCATGCGCAGGATCTTCGCGCTGTTGAACAGGCGCTCGGTGTGTTCGCGCAGGCGGAAGATCGCCGTGCCGCGCGACGTGTTGTAGGCGCGCACGCCTTCGAACGCGCCGCAGCCGTAGTGCAAGGTGTGGCTGAGGACGTGGATCTTGGCGTCGCGCCATTCCACCAGCTCGCCATCCATCCAGATTTTTCCGTCGCGGTCTTCCATCGACATGGCCCGGCTCCTGCGTGTGTTCAATCCGGCGATTCTAGGAGTGTGTCGGAAACGCTCGCCGCCGGCGCGCGGCTCAGTGCCCAGCGTTCGAGCTTGGCGCCGCGAAACACCAGCGTCACGCTAGCCCCGCCGGCGTCGCTCCAGGCCCAGGTCTGGGGCTCGTCGCTCAATTTGCGGCCCAGGCTGCGCGTCAACGCCACGACCTGCATCAACGTCATTCGCGGCTGCAACCTGGACTGCAGCATCACGGCGCTGTCGACATGGCCCACCGGTGCGCTTGCCGCGTTCTTCATGATGCGCAACGCGCGGTTGAACTGCAGCACCAGCCAGAACACGATCAAGGTGATTGCAAATACCAGGCCTTGCCAGCCATAGCCCTGCCAGCCGGCGAACAGCGCGGCGCCGGCCAGGGCCCAGCCGACGGTGGGGTTCACTGGGTAACCTCCGTGCTTCGCACTGCGGTGCGAGCCCCCTTCGGAACGGCCGGGCGGGGGCTCACTGCGGCGACCTCGCTCACAAGCCCCGCGCCAGGTCGATCGCCTGCTCGATGCGCTCCACCGCGTGCACCGTCAAGCCTTCGATCGCGCGGCGCGGCGCATTTGCCTTGGGCACGATGGCGACGCTGAACCCCAGCTTCGCGGCTTCCTTGAGCCGCTCCTGCCCGCGCGGCGCCGGGCGCACCTCACCGGCGAGACCGACTTCGCCGAACGCAAAGAAGCCGCGCGGCAGGGCCCGGCCACGCAGGCTGCCTTGAATCGCCAGCATCACCGCCAGGTCGGCGGCAGGTTCACTGATGCGCACGCCACCGACGGCGTTGACGAACACATCCTGGTCCAGACAGGCGATGCCGGCGTGGCGGTGCAATACCGCGAGCATCATCGCCAGGCGGTCGCGGTCCAGCCCGACACTCAGGCGCCGCGGGCTCGGGCCGCCGCTATCCACCAGCGCCTGCACCTCCACCAGCAACGGGCGTGTGCCTTCGATCGTGACCAGCACGCACGAGCCCGGCACCGGGTCGCCATGGGTCGACAGAAAAATCGCGCTCGGGTTCGACACCCCCTTCAGGCCGCGTTCCGTCATCGCGAACACGCCGATCTCGTTCACCGCGCCGAAACGGTTCTTGATCGCGCGCACGAGGCGAAAACTGCTGTGCGGGTCGCCCTCGAAATAGAGCACGGTGTCGACGATGTGTTCGAGCACACGCGGCCCGGCGAGCGTGCCGTCTTTCGTGACATGGCCGACGAACACGATCGACACGCCGCTGCTCTTGGCGAGCCGCGTCAGTTGCGCAGCGCATTCGCGCACCTGCGCCACCGAGCCCGGCGCCGATGTCAGTTCTTCGCTGTAGACGGTCTGGATGCTGTCGATCACGCACACGCCGGGCTGCTCGGCAATGATCGTCGCCGCGATCTTCTCGAGCTGGATCTCCGCAATCACGCGCACCTGCGAGCTCTCCAGGCCGAGGCGGCGCGAGCGCAGCGCGACTTGCGCGCCCGATTCTTCGCCGGTCACGTACAGGGTTCGGGCGCTGCGCGACATCGCGTCAAGGGCTTGCAGCAACAGCGTCGACTTGCCGATGCCCGGGTCGCCGCCGATCAGCACCACACCGCCGGCGACGATGCCCCCGCCGAGCACGCGGTCGAGTTCGTCGATGCCGGTGGGCAGGCGGGAGAGCTCGCTCGCATCGATGTCGGACAGCGTGGCCACCGGTTGCGCCGCCACCAACGCCTGGAAGCGGTGCTTGCCCGGTGTTTCGGCAATGCCCTCAACCAGGGAGTTCCAGGCGTCGCAACTCGGGCATTTGCCGAGCCACTTTGGGCTGGCGCCGCCGCATTCGTTGCAGGTGTAAAGAGACTTGGCCTTGTTCACCCCAGGACTGTAGCGGGCGGCGCGCGTTCCCAGGTTAGCCCGGTCAGTCCTGCACCTTGCCGCGACTGGCCTTGACCACGCTGCGCACGGCCTTGCCTTCGAGGCGCCGTTCGCGTGAGGCGCGTGTCGGCTTCGTCGGCCGCCGAATCCTCGGCACATCGGCTGCGGATTCCAGCAATTCCTGCAGGCGCTCCTTCGCATCGGCGCGGTTCTGGTCCTGGCTGCGGTGCTGCTGGGCCTTGATGATGATGACGCCGTCGCTCGAAACGCGCGAGTCGGCCAGCGCCAGCAGCCGCGCTTTCAGCTCCTCGGGCAGCGACGACGCCGGCACGTCGAAGCGCAGGTGCACGGCGCTCGACACCTTGTTCACGTTCTGCCCGCCTGCCCCCTGGGCGCGGATGGCGCTGATCTCGACTTCGGTCGGATCAAGAGTAAAGGGGATTCGCATTCGGTTCACCTGTGCCAGTCGGCGGCCGTGCAAGACGGCGCCTGGCTCACTCGATGCGCACCGGCACCCTGGGTGCAAGTGCGCACATCAACTCGTAGCCCAATGTGCCCGCGGCATGCGCCACTTCGTCGATGCCCAGAACGCTGCCGTGCGGGCCGTGACCCCAGAGCGTGACTGCGCCGCCGGCCTGCGCGTTGATCGCAGGACCGAGATCGACCGTGATCATGTCCATGGAAACGCGCCCGACCGTGCGCGTGCGCACGCCGTCCACCAGCACCGGCGTGCCGGTCGGCGCGACCCGCGGGTAGCCATCGGCATAGCCGCAGGCCACGACGCCGATTCGCATTGGCACGGGCGCGGTGAAATTGCTGCCGTAACCGACGCTGTCCCCTACCTGCAACTCGCGGGTCGCGATCAACTTGGCGCTCAATGTCATCGCGGGTTTCAAATCCCAATGCGCGACGCTGTGCGCCGGATGGTCGGGCGACGAGCCGTACAGCATGATGCCGGGGCGCACCCAGTCGCCGCGCACGCTCGGCCGTTCGGCGCCGAAACGCAGCAGCGCGGCGCTGTTGCACAGCGAACGCTCGCCCGGCAGGTCGCGCGTCACCGCATCGAACTCGGCCATTGCGTGCGACACCCCGGCGCTGCCATCGGCATCGGAAAAGTGCGTCATGAGCCCGATCGCATCGACCTGGGCCAAACCGCTCAAGCGTTGCCAGGCGCCGCGGTAGGCGGCGGCACTGAAACCGAGTCGGTTCATGCCACTGTTGAGCTTGAGAAGCACATGCTGCGGTGCGCCCGTCTTGTGCGCGGCGAGCCAATCGATTTGCGCCTCGCAGTGCACCGTGTGCCACAGGTCCAGGCGCGAACAGGCTTCCAGGTCGCGCGGCTCGAAACAACCTTCGAGCAGCAGGATCGGGCCGCGCCAGCCCAACGCCCGCAAGCGCTCTGCTTCTGCCAGGTCGAGCAGCGCAAAGCCGTCGGCGCCGCGCAAGCCCGGGTAGACGCGCTCGATGCCATGGCCGTAGGCATTCGCCTTGACCACGGCCCAGACCTTCGCCCCCGGCGCGCCGGCGCGAGCGCGTGCCAGGTTGTGCTCCAGCGCCTCGCGGTGGATCACGGCTTGAATCGGTCGGGGCATGCGTCGATTCTGCCAGTCGACCCCCTGAAATGTGGGCCCGCGCTGCTGCGGCAGCGCAGCGCCGCGTGCTATAAACCCGGCCGCAGGCTACGCCTGCCCAGCATCGAGGAAGCCTTGGGCGCAGCGACGAGCGAATGAAAAAAGGCTTCTACACGATCATGTCGGCGCAGTTCTGCAGTTCGCTTGCGGACAACGCTCTGCTCGTGGCCGCGATCGAACTGCTGAAGACGACCGGCGCGCCGGCCTGGGAGGTGCCGGCGTTGACGCCGATGTTTGCGCTGTTCTACGTGATCCTCGCGCCCTTTGTCGGCGCCTTCGCCGACGCCGTGCCCAAGGGCAAGGTCATGTTCATCTCGAACGCGATCAAGGTGGGCGGCTGTTTGATGATGCTGTTCGGCGCCCACCCGCTGCTGGCCTACGCCGTGGTCGGCCTGGGCGCTGCGGCGTATTCCCCGGCCAAATACGGCATCCTCACCGAATTGCTGCCGCCTTCGCAGCTGGTCAAGGCGAACGGCTGGATCGAAGGCCTGACGATCGGCTCGATCATCCTGGGCATCCTGCTCGGCGGCCAGCTGATCGGACCGAAGCTCTCGCCGATCCTGCTCGGCATCGACGTGCCGTGGATCGAGACCAGCATCAATACCAGCCCCGAGGTGGCGATCGCGGCGTTGATCTTCGTCTACATGATCGCTGCGGCCTTCAATCTCTACATCCCGCGCACCGATGCGCCGCTGCAAGTCCTGTCGTGGAATGCGGTATTCCTGGTGCGCGATTTTTCCGCCTGCAACGCGCGCCTGTGGGACGACAAGCTGGGCCAGATTTCGCTGGCGACGACGACCATCTTCTGGGGCGTGGGAGGAAACCTGCGCGTCATCGTGTTCCCCTGGGCTGCCGTGGCGCTGGGCTACTCGACGACGCAGGCGTCGTCGCTGGCCGGCGTGGTGACGATCGGCATGGCCTGCGGCTGCGTGCTCGCTTCGATGCGCATGCGGCTGGACCGCGCCACCGCAGTCATTCCGCTGGGTATCTTGATGGGTCTGCTCATCATCGGCTTGAACGCGATCCGCGACATCTGGCTCGCCGTGCCGTTCCTGATCCTGCTCGGCCTGGCCGGTGGCTTTCTGGTCGTGCCGATGAACGCGCTGCTGCAACACCGCGGTCACAACCTGATGGGCGCGGGGCGCTCGATCGCTGTCCAGAACTTCAACGAGCAGGCCTGCATCCTCGGTCTGGGTGCGTTTTACACCGGCATGACGCGTCTGGGTTTGTCGGCGTTCACGGCGATCGCCTTGTTCGGCATGGTCGTCGCGGGCGTGATGGAATTGGTCCGCCGCTGGCACGCCCGCAACTGCGTGCACCATCGCGACGAGGTCGAGCGGCTGCTGGCGATTGCTCGCAGCGACCGGCATTGAGCGCGGCGCTGCGGCCCTAGGAGCCTGTCGGGCCCAAGCTACTGCGGCTGCGCCGCAGCGCGGGCATGCAGCGGCTGCCGCGGAGAATCAGCGCATGCCCATCGCCCGCCATGCCACCGCCCTGCCCATCCTCGCGCTGATGTTCAACGCCCTGGTCTGGGGCACGAGTTGGTGGCCCTTTCGCCAGATCGAAGCGCGCGGCCTGCACCCGCTTTGGACCACGCTGTTCGTCTATGCGCTGAGCGTGCTGTTGATCGTGGCGTGGCGCCCGGCCTCGTTCATGCAGCTGGTGCGAACCCCCACGTTGTGGGTGCTGATGCTGGCCGCGGGGACCACCAACGCCGCATTCAACTGGGGCGTCGTCATCGGCGACGTGGTGCGCGTCGTGCTGTTGTTCTACCTGATGCCGTTGTGGGCCGTGCTGCTCGCCCGCGTGCTGCTGCATGAAGCGTTGACACCGGCAGCGGCGGCGCGCGCCGCCTTGGCGCTGGCCGGCGCCGCGGTGGTGCTGTGGCCCGAGGGTTCGCGCGCAGGCTGGCCGCTGCCGCGCTCGCTGCCCGACTGGCTGGGCGTGCTCGGCGGCTTCTCGTTCGCGTTGAACAACGTGATGCTGCGGCGCGAATCGCACCGTCCCGAAGCGGGCCGCGCGCTGGCGATGTTCATGGGCGGCGCCGTGGTCGCGGGCGTGCTCGGTGCGCTGCTCGCCAGGAGCGGCGAGATCGCGTGGCCGGCAGGGCTGAATTCGTCACTGGCACCCTGGGCGCTGAGCCTGGCGCTGCTGTTCCTGCTCGGCAATCTGGCCTTGCAGTACGGGGCGGCACGGCTGCGCTCGAGTGTCACGGCGGTCGTGATGTTGACCGAAGTGCTGTTCGCGTCCGCGTCGGCGCTGGCGCTGGGCGGCGGCACGCTCACGGCCCAATTGCTGTTGGGGGGTGCGATGATCCTGCTCGCCGCCGTGCTGTCTGCGTTCGAACCGGCGCCCTGACCCTTATCCGGCAGGCAACCTGGCCACACGCGCTACCATCACGCAGCACCCCATTCCCGAGCCCCGCCATGAACCAGACACCCAGCAGCGTCTACGATTTCGAAGCCCTGTCGATCGAGGGCAAACCGGCCCATCTGTCGACGCAGCGCGGCAAGGTGCTGCTCATCGTCAACACCGCAAGCGCCTGCGGCTTCACGCCGCAGTTCGCCGGGCTCGAGGGTCTGTGGCGGGACTTTCGCGCGCGCGGCCTGGTCATCGTGGGTTTCCCATGCAACCAGTTCGGCGCGCAGGACTCCGGAAGCAACTCCGAAATCGCAGCGTTCTGCGAGTTGAACTATGGCGTCACGTTCCCGATGATGAGCAAGGTCGACGTGAACGGCGCGGGCGCGCACCCGCTGTGGCAATGGCTGACGCGTGAAGCACCGGGGTTGCTGGGGAGCCAGGCAATCAAATGGAACTTCACCAAGTTCCTCATCGGTCGCGACGGCCGCGTGATCAAGCGCTACGCCCCGAGTGACGCCCCCGAGGCGCTGCGCGCCGACATCGAAGCCGCGCTCGGCGCCTGACCCTGACTTGGCCGCAACCCAACGCATCATGTTTCAACACATTCCGCCCTACGCCGGCGACCCGATCCTGAGCCTGAACGAGGATTTCCAGAAAGACCCCCGCCCGCACAAGATCAACCTGAGCATCGGCATCTATTTCGACGACGCCGGACGCATCCCGGTGCTCGAATCGGTGCGGCGCGCGCAGGACGCGGTCATCGCCAAGGGGGGGCCCAAGCCTTACCTGCCGATCGAAGGCGCGGCGAACTTCCGCGCCGCGGTTGCGGAACTGCTGTTCGGCGCCAGGCATGAGGTGATTGCCACGCGCCGCGTCGCGACGATTCAATCGGTCGGCTCCAGCGCAGGCTTGAGGGTGGGCGCCGATTTCCTGGCGCGCCACTTCCCGAAGAGCGCGGTCTGGGTCAGCGACCCGAGCTGGGAAAATCACCGCTCGATGTTCGAAGGCGCGGGCCTGGCGGTGCACGCCTATCCCTACTACGACGCCGCGAGCGGGGGGCTCAAATTCGATGCGATGCTCGCCACGCTGAGCGGCCTGCCACCGCGCAGCGTGGTGCTGCTGCACGCTTGCTGCCACAACCCGACCGGCGTGGACCTGACGCGCGCGCAATGGGAGCGCTTGATCGTGCTGCTGCGCGAACGCGAGCTGCTGCCGTATCTCGACCTCGCGTACCAGGGCTTCGCCGAAGGCATCGAGCAAGACGCCTACGCGGTGCGCGCGCTTGCAGCCGCCGGCCTGAGCTTCCTCGTCGCCAACTCGTTCTCGAAAAGCATGAGCGTGTATGGCGAGCGCTGCGGCGCGCTCAGCGTGGTGTGCCCGGACGCGGCGCAGGCCGAGAACGTGTTGGGCCAACTCAAGTTCGCAGTGCGCCGCAACTATTCGAGCCCACCGATTCACGGCGGGCAGATCGTCGCCACCGTGCTCACCGATCCCGCTTTGCGCGCGCTCTGGGAGCGCGAGCTGAGCGCGATGCGCGAGCGCATCCTTGCGATGCGCGCTCAGGTGCACAAGGTGCTGACGGCAAAGATTGCGGGGCGCAATTTCGACTACTTCCTGACCCAGCGCGGCATGTTCAGCTACACCGGCCTGTCTCCCACACAGGTGGACCGCCTGCGCGAGCAGTACGCCGTCTACCTGGTGCGCTCGGGCCGGATGTGCGTGGCCGGGTTGAACACGCACAACGTCGAGGCGACTGCGGTGGCGATGGCCGCGGTGCTTGGCGCGTAAACAGCTGAAGGGCGGCCAGCGTTTCGGTTTAGCGCGAACCTGTAACCCGTTTCGATTGCCCGCTCAGGCATCGGCTTTCCCTGCGGCCACCGCTTCGGTTCAGGACAAGCCTGTGCCTCGCTGCGGCGCGTGTTTCGCAGACTTGGACGTCATCAGCTGAACCAGCGCCGTGCGTACACGCCCAAGCCGGTGGCGACGCTCGCGAAGCGGTCGCCGCGGACAATGCGCGCGGCTGCGAACTGCGCAGCAATGGCCTCGGCCAGCGGCCGCAACCCGGTCGAACCCCCGGTGAAATAAAGCGCGTCGACCTGATCCGCGCGCAACCCGGCGAGCGCGACCGCGTGCCGCGCAGCGACGACGATGGCATCGATCTCGGCCTGGATCGCTCGCAACGCCTGCCGTTCGCTCAGCGAAACATTCAGTCCCGGTGCGGCCAGACCGAGGTCGATCTGTGCGTCACCGCCCTGCGCGACATCGATCTTGGCCGCTTCGGCACGCGCCACGAGGTCATGGCCGAGCTGGCCGAGCACGACGCCGAGCAGGCGATCGTGATGCACCGGATTGGCGTAGAAGTGATTCATCGCGCGCAGTTCGGCCACGCGCTGCGGCGTGTAAACGGTATTGATCAGGTGCCAGGTCGCAAGGTCGAAGTAGACCCGACTTGGAACTTCGCGCGGCGGGTTTGCCCCGCGCGGCGGGCCGTACGAGCCGAGGCCGAATTCGGGCAGGATCGCGCCGAGTTCGATGCGGCGGTCGAAGTCGGTCCCGGCGAGGTGCACGCCATGGTTGGCCAGGATGTCGCCCTTGCGTTCCAGCTGCTCGCGCCGCTTCGGGCCGACCCTCACCACCGAGAAGTCCGATGTGCCGCCGCCGATGTCGGCGACGAGCACCAGCGTTTCGGCGTCGACGCTGCGCTCGAAGTCGAGCGCCGCCGCGATCGGCTCGTACAGAAAATGCACTTCGTCGAAACCCACCTGCCGCGCCGCCGCTTCGAGCGCAGCCTGCGCTTGCGCGTCGCGCGCGGGGTCGTCGTCGACGAAGAACACCGGCCGCCCGAGCATCGCGCGCCGAATCGGGGCCCCGGCATGCGCTTCGGCGCAGCGTCTCAGATGCTGCAGATAACCGGCCACCACGTCGCGGTATCGCACCGCGCGGCCGGCGCCGACGTCGGTGGTCTGGTCGAGCAGGCTGCTGCCCAGGATGCTTTTCATCGAGCGCATGAGACGGCCCTCGATGCCATCGACGTAAGCGCCGATCGCGGCACGACCGAAACTTCGCGCTGTGGCGCTCGAGCCGCCGGCCGTGGCCGCGCCGGCGAAATAGAACACGGCGGTGGGCATGGTGCGGTAGCCCGGCTCGAGTTCGACGAGCAGCATTTCCTGGCCCGGACCGGGAACGCCGATTGCAGAGTTTGACGTTCCGAAATCGATGGCGCAGTACATCGGGCAGGGCAGCCGAAGGCGTTCAGATTCTAGGGGCGCGCGGCGTCGCAATATCCTGCTATCTTTGGGTTCGTCACAACCATCCGAAGGAACCACGTCATGCAGTACTGGAGCAAGCTCTTTCTCTTTCTGATCTTGCCACTGGCAATGTCCGGGCTAGCGGCGGCAGCCGACTCGGCCAGCGACACGGTGAACGACACGCTGACCCCGGTGCGCACGCAAATTGCCGCCAAGAACTGGGCCGGTGCGATCGACGAACTGAAGCGCATCAACGACCCGAGCAGCGCCGACTGGAACAACTTGATGGGCTACAGCCTTCGCAAGTCAAAGACCCCCGACCTGGTGGGCGCCGAGAAGTTTTACAACGAGGCGCTGCGCCTGAACCCCAAACATCGCGGCGCGCTGGAATACTCCGGCGAGCTGTATCTGATTCTGGGTGACCTGGCCAGAGCCGAGCAACGCCTGGCGGCGCTCGACAAGGCTTGTTTCATGCCCTGCGACGAATACACCGATCTGAAAAACGCCGTGGCACGCTACAAGGCGGCGGGCAACAAGTACGTCGCGGCACCCTAGAAGCCTGGGGCGCAGAAGGCGCGATGAATCGCCGCGACACGCTCGCAACGCTCAGCCGCGGCGCCGCCTTGTTGGCCTGGGGCAGCCTGTTCGGCGCGGTGCAGCGCCCGGCACGTGCTACCAGCGCGCTGCCCCGCGGCGAGTACCCCTTTACCCTGGGCGTGGCCAGCGGCATGACGCGGCCCGACTCGGTGGTGCTGTGGACGCGTCTCGCACCGCGCCCGCACGCGCCCCTGGGTGGGCTGCCCGACGCGCCGATCGACTTGCGCTGGCAGCTGGCGTCGGACGAGGCCTTTTCGCGCGGCGTTCGCAGCGGCACGTTCACGGCTCGTCCCGAACATGGCCACAGCGTGCATGTGCAGGTGAGCGGCCTGGCCAGCGCCAGCGCCTGGTTCTATCGATTCATGGTGGGCGATGCGGTGAGCGCCGTGGGCCGCACGCGCACCGCGCCCGCCGCGGATGCCGCCGTGGCGCGCCTGCGCATCGCCTTGGCCTCGTGCCAACACTACGAGCAGGGCGCTTTCGCGGCGCACCGTGATATCGCCGAACACGATCTGGACGTGGTGCTGTTCGTCGGCGACTACATCTATGAATCGAGCAATCCGCGCTATCGGTTGCGCCCGCACGAGGGCCCGCCGCCGCAGACGCTGGCCGCGTACCGCGCACGCCACGCGACCTACAAGCTCGACGCCGACTTGCAGGCCGCGCACGCAGCCCACCCCTGGCTCCTGACCTGGGACGACCATGAAGTCGAAAACGACTATGCGAATGACCAGAGCCCATCGGGAATGCGGTCGGACGAATTTCTGGCGCGCCGCGCAGCGGCGTACAAAGCCTACTTCGAACACATGCCGGTGGCGCCCTCGATGGCGCCGCACGGCGCGGCGATGCGCATTCACGACCAGTTCACGTGGGGCCGCCTGGCCGAGTTGTGGACCCTGGACAGCCGCCAATATCGCAGTGTGCAAGCCTGCGGCGAGCCGGGCCGCGGCGGTGGGCGCGTGGTGTCAGGCTGCGACGATCTCGGGTTCGAGTCACGCAGCCTGTTCGGCGCGGAACAGGAGCAGTGGCTGGCACGCGGCCTGGCCGGCAGCGAGCGGCGTTGGAAACTGCTCGGCCAGGGCAGCCAGATCTGCCCCGGCGGCATCGATTCGCCGCTCGGACGGCGCATCTATAGCGACGGTTGGGACGGATATCCGCGCGCTCGCGAGCGCTTCCTGGATGCCATCGCCAAGGCCCGAAACGGCAACGTCGTGTGCCTCAGCGGCGACGTGCACCGCCACCTCGCCGCGCAGCTGCGCAGCCACGGCAATCAGCGCGAGTCGCCGATCGTCGCCGCTGAATTCGTCTGCAGTTCGCTCACCAGCCGCGGCGTTTCCGAAGCCGTGATGGCATTGATGCGTGCGAGCAACCCGGACATCGTGCATGGTCGCAGCGACGAGCGCGGCTACGCGCTGATCGACGTCACGCCCGACGCCACGAGTTGCGAATTCCGCGCCACGCCGTTCCCGGCCAAGCCTCAGGCAAAGCTGAGCCCACAGGCAAGCTTCGTCGTCGAGGCCGGCCGGCCGGGCGTCGCGACCGCGTAGCACCGAACAAGCTTCAGATCTCGACCGTCAGCACCGGGTCGAAGCTGCGCGCCTCACCCCGCGACTCAAGGCCGCGCGAGTTGCACACGACGCGCGTCCGGCCTCGCGCATGCGCTACGTGGTAGTCGTGCCGCGAATGCACATGGCCGTGCAGCCAAAGGTCGGCCAGCGGCAGCAAGTCGTCGTCGGCGTTGCAGAAACTCGCCGTCGTCGATTGCGAACCGAAGCGCGGATCGCCGCTGCGCAGGCTCGGCGCGAAATGCGTGATCACGACCGTGGCGTCAGCAGGCTCGCCGGGTTGCGTCAACGCGTTGTGCAGCCAGGCGCGGCACGCCAATGCTTCGCCGCGCACGGCGGCAGCGTCGAACGGCGCACCGTCTTGTGTGGCGCGCATCACGCGCTGGAAGTAACTCGCCGCGCGCATCGCCTTGGCGCGCTGCGCAATGCCGAACAGGTCGAAATCGGCCCAGCGTATCGTCGCCACGAAACGCACGCTGCGCCCGCGCGCGTCGCGCAGCACCAGGCTCTCGCGTTCCAGCAGCCGGATGCCGCATCGCGCGCAATGCTGCGCCAGGGCCGGCCAGGCTTGATGCAGTTCGCGCCGATCGAATTCATGGTTGCCGGCGACACACAGCACCGGCACCGGCCAGCCGCGAAAGCGCTCGAAACCGGCCCAGGAACTGTCGATGTCGCCGGCCAGCACGAGCAGTTCCGCACCGGGGGCGGGCACGGGGTCGAAGGGTTCCGACTCGAGATGCAGGTCGGACAGCAGTTGCAGGCGCATCGCCGGTGAACCGGCGTTTCAGCGGTGCGGAGCTTGGCGCCGCTCGAGGGCGACGCCGCGGCGCAGGCGCACGCGCAGTGGGCTGGCGCCGATGGCGTGCGCGAGTTCGGCCGGGTGCTCCACGTTCCACAGGCACAGGTCGGCGTGTTTGCCGACCTGGATCGTGCCGCACGTCTGGGCCAGCCCGAGCGCCATGGCGGCATTGCGCGTGACACCGAGCAAGGCCTCGCTGGTCGTCATGCGAAACAGCACGCAGGCCATGTTCAACATCAATGGCAGGTGCGTCGTCGGGCTCGTGCCGGGGTTGCAATCGGTGGCCACCGCCATCGGCACGCCATGCCGGCGCAGCAACGCGATCGGCGGCAGGTGCGTGTCGCGCAGGAAGTAGTAGGCACCCGGCAGCATCACGGCCACGGTGCCGGCGCGCGCCAGCGCGGCGACGCCGGCTTCGTCGGTGTGCTCCAGGTGGTCGGCCGAAAGCGCGCCGAATTCGGCGGCCAGCGCCGCGCCACCCTGGTTCGAAAGCTGGTCGGCGTGCAGCTTCACGGGCAACCCGAAAGCGCGCGCGGCTTCGAAAATGCGCCGCGTCTGCGCCGGCGTGAATCCGATGTTCTCGCAAAACGCGTCCACCGCGTCGGCCAGATTCAGTCGCGCCGCCTCGGGAAGGATGTGCTCGACGATGTGGCTGACATAGTCGTCGGCGCGCCCCGTGAATTCCGGCGGCACGGCATGCGCGCAAAGCAGCGTGCTGCGCACGTCGATCGGAAGTTCGCTGCCGAGCAGGCGCGCGACCCGCAGCGACTTGAGCTCGGCCTTCAGCGACAAGCCGTAGCCGCTCTTGATCTCGACGGTCGTGACACCATGGTCGATCATTGCGTTGAGACGCCGCGCCGACTGCCGGAACAGTTCCAGCGGATTCGCTTCGCGCGTGTGGTCCACCGTCGACAGGATTCCGCCGCCGGCGCGTGCGATCTCTTCGTAGCTGACGCCGCGCTGGCGCATCTCGAATTCCTGCGCGCGGTCGCCGGCGTAGACCAAGTGCGTGTGGCAATCGATGAAGCCTGGGGTCAACAGCGCGCCTTCGGCGTCGAGCTCTTGGTGCACGTGTATGCCGGGATCCAGCGTGCCGATCGGGCCCATGCCGACGATGAATCCCTTGGACACCGTGACAAAGGCCGGTGCCGAAACGCTGCACGCGTCGTCGACGCAGGTCACGACACGCACATTGCGAATCAGCAGGTCTGGCGACAGGGCCATGGGTCGTGTCGATTCAAGGCACGTTCGCGACGCAGTGCGCGCGCTAACGTGCGAGGCGCTTGCGAATGTCCGCCATCGTGGCCAGCAGCGGTGCCGGCATGTGATAGGCGAGTTGCTCGAACAGTTCAGCATGCAACGCGACTTCGCGCGCCCAATCCGCGGCGTCGATGTCGGTCACCTGCCGATACTGCGCTTGCGTGAAATCCAGGCCCTTCCAGTTCAAGTCGGCGTAACCGGGGCTCAAGCCCATCAGATGGTCTTCAGCCTTCGCCTGGCCCTGGATGCGTCCCACGATCCACTGCAACACGCGCATGTTTTCGCCGTAGCCGGGCCAGATGAACTTGCCGTCGGCGCCTTTGCGGAACCAGTTCACGCAATAGATTCGCGGCAAGGCGATGTCTTGCGCCTCGAGCTTCGCGCCCAGATCCAGCCAATGCTGGAAGTAGTCGCTCATGTTGTAGCCGATGAAGGGCAGCATCGCGAACGGGTCGCGCCGCACCACGCCCTGTGCACCGCTTGCAGCGGCGGTCGTTTCCGAGCCCATCGTCGCTGCCATGTAGATGCCTTCGATCCAGCTTCGTGCTTCGGTGACGAGCGGCACCGTGCTCGAGCGCCGGCCACCGAAGATGAAGGCGTCGATCGGTACTCCGGCGGGGTCGTCCCACTGCGGATCGAGCGCCGGGTTGTTCGTCGCGGCCACCGTGAAACGCGAGTTCGGGTGCGCCGCCTTGGCCCCGGTCTGGCGCGCGATCTCGGGCGTCCAGTGCTTGCCTTGCCAGTCGATCAGGTGCGCCGGCGGCGTTTGCGTCATGCCCTCCCACCAGACATCGCCGTCGTCGGTGCGGGCGACGTTGGTGAAGATCACGTCGCGCTTCAGGGTCGCCATGCAGTTCGCGTTCGTGTGTAGATTCGTGCCCGGCGCCACGCCGAAATAGCCCGCCTCCGGGTTGATGGCGTACAAGCGTCCATCCTTGCCGGGCTTGATCCAGGCGATGTCATCGCCCACGGTCGTGACTTTCCAGCCCTGCAGGGCGGCGGGCGGAATCAACATCGAAAAGTTGGTCTTGCCGCAGGCGCTCGGGAAAGCCGCCGCGACATGGAGTTTCTTGCCGCCGGGCGAGGTGACTCCCATCACCAGCATGTGTTCGGCGAGCCAACCCTGGTCGCGCCCCATCGTGCTCGCGATGCGCAGCGCGAAGCATTTCTTGCCGAGCAGCGCGTTGCCACCATAGCCGCTGCCGTAGCTCCAGATCTCCTGGGTCTCGGGGTAGTGCACGATGTACTTCGTGTGATTGCAGGGCCAGCTCGTGTCGGCCTGGCCATCGCGCAGCGGCGCGCCGACGCTGTGCACGCAGGGCACGAAGTGGCCGTCGCTGCCCAGCGCGTCGAGCACGGCGCGCCCCATGCGCGTCATGATCTTCATGTTGACGACGACGTAAGGGCTGTCGGAAAGCTCGACGCCGAGATGCGCGATGGGCGAGCCCAGCGGCCCCATGCTGAACGGCACCACATAAAGCGTGCGACCGCGCATGCAGCCCTTGAACAGAGCCTTGTCGCCGCTTTGCAGCAACTCGCGCATTTGCTGCGGCGCGATCCAGTTGTTGGTGGGGCCCGCATCTTCCTTGCGCGCGCTGCAGATGAAGGTGCGATCTTCGACGCGCGCCACATCGCTTGCGCTGCTGCGCGCCAAATAACTGTTCGGGCGGGTTTCGGGGTTGAGCCGCTCGAGCGTTCCGGCCGCAACCAACTTGGCGCACAGCCGGTCGTATTCCGCGTCGCTGCCGTCGCACCAGTAAACATCGCGGGCTTGCGTCAACTCAGCCATCCTGCCCACCCAATCGATGAGCCGCGCATGCTGCAGATGGGCTGGAACATTCAAGCGCATCTCTTCGTTGGCGAGTGAGTTCATGGTCTTGGTTTGATTTGCGGGCGCCCGCACTTGCGGGGCAGTGTACTTCTGGGCCGAGCACCACCAGGAATGGCGCGTGCAAGGCAAATGCGGCACTTTGTCATACCCAGGCGGCAAACCCTTGCTGCGCTGGGCGGGTTGCGGCGTTGCCCTGCATGGGCCGGCTCGGTACGATGGCCCGCCCATGCTGAACCGCCGCGCCTTGTTGCTTTCAGGATTGAGCGCCTCGCCCCTGCAAGGTCTGGCGCAACCGCCGCGCGCACCGACCGAACCGATGCGATGCGGGGTCGACTCGGCGTTGCACGATTCGGGTCTTGCGCAGGCGCTGCAACGCGGGTTCGCGACTGACACGGGCCTGCTCGTGAAACTGGTTCCGGCCGCTGCGAGCAGCGTGCTGCAGGCGCTCGAACGCGGCGACGTCGAGGCCGCGCTGTGCAACTCGCCGTTGGCCGAAGCTCAACTCGAAGCGCTGGGTTTTGCGCACGACCGTGTGACGGTGGCGGCGAGCGAGTTCGTGATCGTCGGGCCCTTGCGTCAAGCTGGCGCCCAAGCGAAGCCCGCCCAGGCACCGAAATCCGCGGGGTCGTCGCAGCCGGCCACGCCAGGCAGGCCGCCCGCAGCGCGCGACCCAGCCCGCCTGTTCGGCGCCGGCAGCGTCGCACAAGCCTTGCAACGCCTCGTTGAGGCAAGCGCCGCGGACAATTCGATCCACTTTCTTTCCCCGAATGACGGCTCGGGAACGCACGCCTGCGAGCAAGCCTTGTGGCGCGCGGCCAAGCTCGCACCGGCGGGTGCGTGGTATCGACAGGCGGGCGCGGAGTCTGGCTTTGTCAAACAAGCACGCGACCAGGGCGATTACGCCTTGGTCGAGGCCGGCGCCTGGGGGGCTCGCGGCGGCGCGCCGCTTGCGGTGCTGGTCCAAGGCGATCCGCTGCTGCGCGTACCGGTCCACCTGATGCGCAGCTTTCGATCGAAACACAAGGTGGCCAAGCTGTTTTCGACTTGGGTCAGCGGCCCCAAGGGGCGCAGCGTGGTGGCCGCGCAGCGCGGCTATCGGCTACCGGCTCTGTGACGACTGCTTCGCGGCAGTCAGGCCTGAGCATGGCGGGGCATCACCCGCCGCTCAGCGCCTGAACGATCTGCACCTCGTCGGTGGGGCGGAGCAGCCGCGCCAGATCGAAGGTCGCCGCGCCATTGACGAAGAATCGAATGTTGGGACGCATTCGATCCTGTTCGTCGATCATGCGAAAGCGGATGCCGGGGTATTGCCGCTCCAGGTCGGCAAGCACCGCGCCGATCGTCGCGCCGTTTGCCGTGACCCACGACTGGGCGGTGTAGGAACGCAGTGGGCCGGGAATCAGCACTCGCATCGTGACGTCGCTTCGTCGGCGCTTGAATGCCAGTCTCGCGCTTGCCGGCGATCAGCCCAGCTCGGCTGTTTCAACCGCGTAGATCTCCGGCAGATGCTGCGCGATGCAGGCCCAACGCGCGCCTTCGTCACGGCTCATCCAGAGTTCACCGCTCGTCGTACCGAAGTACAGGCCGAGCGGATCGTGCGCATCGGCGCACATCGCCTGGCGCTTCACGGTCCACCACGCCTGGTTCGACGGCAGGCCCGCATCGAGGCGTTGCCAGCTCTTGCCGCCGTTGCGGGTGACGTATACGGCCGGTTCGCCCTGCGGGCTGGTGCGCGGCCAGACGCTGCCACCGTCCATCGGGAACACCCAAACCGTGTCGGCGTCGCGCGGGTGCACCAGCAGCGGGAATCCGATGTCGCCGACGCGCTTGGGCATCTTCCTGCCGACGCGCTGCCACTCGGTCGAGGGCCGGTCGAGGCGGTAGATGCCGCAGTGATTCTGCTGGTACAAGCGATCCGGGTTGCTCGGGCACATGCGCACGCAATGCGGGTCGTGGAAAGTGAGGTTGGCAGCATCGAAGCCCTCGACCACTTCGAGCCCCTTCACGAGGGTCGAAAAGCTTCGCCCCCCATCCACCGATTCGTGCACGCCGCCGCTCGACATCGCGAAGTACAGGTGCGCCGGATCGCGCGGGTCGATGATGAACGAGTGCAGTTTCGGCCCGTCGGGCGTGCCGTCCTGCACGCTGCCCATCCACGCGCGGTATTGTGGGTCGTCGTTGACGCTGGAGAACGGCTCCCAGTTGACTCCGCCGTCGGCCGAGCGGAACAAACCCTGGGGCGAGGTGCCTGCGTACCAGGCATCGGGCTCGCTCGCATGGCCCGGCGTGAGCCAGAAGGTGTGATCGACGGCGCGCCCGGGTTGACCTTCCGCGGCCTTCGCGAATGCCGGTGGGTGCGCCGCTTCCTTCCAGCTGCGGCCGAGGTCGGTCGAGCGAAAAACGGTGGGGCCGAGGTGGCCGGTTTTCGCTGCCGCGAGCAGCGTGCGCCCGTCGCGCGGATCGAGCATCAGGTGACTCACGATGTGGCCGAGGAAGTGCGGCCCGTCGGCGCGCCAGGTCTTGCGCTGCGCGTCGCCGTGGAACAGCCACGCGCCCTTTCGCGTCGCGACCAGCACGACCACGCGGCGCGCCGGTGTCGAGCGCTTGGGTCGCGTTGAACCGGAACCCGATGCCGCGGTTCGAGGGGCCGGCTTCTTCGTGTTGCTCGCCATGGTTCTTCCCTTCGCCACGGTGTCATGGGTGCATGCATCGCCGCTGCGGTGCGGCAGCGATTTTGCAACGGCCGGGTGGCGTCGTCCAGCCAGACGCTGCGCTCGCCGGCAGGCAAAGGAACGTGGCCCCTCGCCTTGAGACTCCCGACTTCGGCGGACCGAGGCCTGCGCGACAATGCGCCGCACCGCCTCGGGCCATGCTCCCATGATTACTGTTCACCACCTGGAAAATTCGCGCTCGCAGCGCGTGCTGTGGCTGCTCGAGGAACTCGGCGTTGCCTACGACATCCGCCTCTACAAGCGCGACCCGCAAACGATGCTCGCGCCGCCGGAGTTGCTGAAAGTGCATCCGCTCGGCAAGTCGCCGGTGATCACGGATGGCGCGGTGACGGTGGCCGAATCGGGCGCGATCATCGAGTACCTCGTGGAACGCCATGGCGGCGCGCGGCTCGTGCCGCCGATCGGCAGCGACGAGCACCTGCGCTACCGCTACTGGCTGCACTTCGCCGAAGGTTCGGCAATGCCGCCGCTGCTGCTCAAGCTGATCTTCAATCGCATCGCCAGCGCACCGATGCCGTTCTTCGTGCGGCCGATCGCGCGCGCAATCTCGGGCAAGGTCCTCGCGTTGATGGTCGAGCCGAACCTGAAGCGCCAGCTTGATTTCATGGAGAGCGAACTGGGTCGCAGCGAGTGGTTCGCCGGAGCCGAGTTCAGCGCCGCCGACATCCAGATGAGTTTTCCGCTCGAGGCGGCGGCGCAGCGCGCCGGGCTTGATGCCGGCCGGCCCAGGCTGTGGGCGTTCCTGCAGCGCATCCATGCGCGGCCGGCGTACCGGCGCGCCCTCGAACGCGGCGGGCCGTACAGCTTTGCCAAGTAGGAGCCTGGGCCTGCCATTCCATGACGTCTCTCGCTTCAACGGTCCCATCCACGACCACCAGGGTCGCGCGATGGCGCGCGAGCTTTGTCGACGCCGAACCGGCGCTGGCCGACCTCTTCGAGCGTCTGCACCGCGCGCACGACCCGCCGCTGCATGTGAACCGGCAAGCCGACGTGAAGCCGGACGAGTTGCCCGCCGTGCTCGATGGTGCGCCGATCGCGATCATCGACCACACCTCGATGCCGACCGCCGTGGCGGCGCGCTGCCTCGGCCTGAAGCACGTCGTCTTTCTCGGCACCGGCGCGCGCAGCTACATGGACCCCGAGGCACTGGCCGCGCTCGGCATCGCGGTGCACACGATCAAGGGTTACGGCGACACCGCGGTGGCCGAGTGCGCCTTCGCGCTGATGTGGGCTGCCGCCAGGGGGCTTGCCAGGATGGACCGCGAGCTGCGCGCAGGCCGCTGGCCACGTAGCGAAGGCATGCAGCTGCGCGGCAAGACGCTCGGATTGATCGGCTTCGGCGGCATTGCGCAAGAACTGGCGCGTCTGGCGCTGGGCGCCGGCATGCGCGTCGTCGCGTGGAATCGCTCGTCGCGAGAGCATCCAGACGTCGAGTTCGTCGCTATCGATGCGCTGCTTGCCGCGAGCCACGTGGTCTCGCTCCACCTGCTGCTGACCGATCAAACGCGCGGCTTCCTGTCGCGCGTGCGCATCGCGGCGATGCGCGACGGTGCCGTCCTGATCAACACCGCGCGCGGTGCGCTGCTGGACGAGCCGGCGCTGATCGACGCGCTCGCCTCGGGCAAGCTCGCGCACGCCGGCCTGGACGTCTTCACGGTCGAGCCGCTGCCGGCGCAGCACCCATTCACGCTCCTGTCGAACGTCACGCTGTCGGCACACTCGGCCTTTCGCACGCCGGAGGCCAGCATCAACCTGGTCGAGGCTGCGCTCGTGCATTGCCGGCGCATCGCGGCGGACAGTGGCGGAGCTTGATAAGACCAAGGTCGCTTGCGCGTTGTTTCGAACACACTGACGAAGCCGGCGCTGCGCTGGACCGCCATCCAACCACGGATGCAGGGCAATGAAACCGTGATCTGCACAGTTGCCTGTCGGGCGCGATGCAGCATGCGACCCTGACCAACCCGATCGGGCGCCCCGCAGTCGCGCTCAGCGCCAAGGGTCGACGATCGCAACCTGGCTGGGTTCGAAGTCGGCCACGTTGCGCGTGACCACGGTCATGCCGTGCACGAGCGCCGTCGCAGCGATCAGGGCGTCACGCTCGCTCATCCGGTCAGGGACATGCAGCCGCGCGCAGCGCAGGGCCACGGCAGCGTCGATGGGGAGGATTCGGTGCGCGAATGCGGGCAGCACATGTTCATCGAGCCACCTGCGCATCACGGCCCCTTGCGCTGTGTCCCGGCGCTCGATCAGCAGCACGCCTGTCTCCAGCTCAAGCAGCGTGATAGCCGAGAGATACAGGCCGCCCACAGGTACCTTGCGCGCCCAGGCCTCGACTTTCGGGTTGGCCTTGCCGGCCTTGGCCTTGCGCAGTTCGGAAACGACGTTCGTGTCGAGGACGAACATCACTTCAGCTTTGCGGGGCGCGTGAGCTTGCCGACCCGCGGTGCCGTGAACTCGATCTTCTCGGCACCGGGCGAGGCGAGAAGATCGACGATGCTGCTGTTGGAGCCCGCAAGCGACTGGTATTGCTCGATGCTGATCAACACATGGGCCGGGCGGCCGCGGTTTGTGATGAACACAGGGCCACGTTTCGCGGCCTGCTTCGCCTTGGCGGTGTCCTGGTTGAATTCTCGACTGGAAAGGGTGGTGATGCTCATGTTGCGCCTCCTCGAATTCATTGTATCTACATCACTACATCGGGTCGCCCCGGTCTGCGGCACCGCCGGCGACCCCGCCCGGCGCTGCGCCGTGCCCCCGTAGAACCACACCCCTTAAGACCCACACAAACGATTCGCCTTTGTGCGCGGCCGCAAGGCCGTCGAGCACCGCGCTCACCAGCTTCCAGCTTTCTACAGCGCCTTCATCCGCGCGAACCAGCCCTGCGCCCAGGGACAGGCCGCACCGTCGCCTCGTTCCACTTCGCCCAGGGTGACGAACGCCGCGCCTGAACCGCGGCGCACGCTACATTTGCGCGACGCCACCTGGGCGCTGCCGAGCCGTCGCACCCCCCATTCATGCTGGCCTACCGCCACGCCTTCCACGCCGGCAACCATGCCGACGTGCTCAAGCACATTGTGCTGTCGCTCGTGCTGCGCCACATGAACGACAAGCCCAAGCCGTACCGGCTGATCGACACCCACGCCGGTGCCGGCGGCTACTCGCTGCAAGGCGATCACGCGCGCAAGAAGCGCGAGTTCGAGCAAGGCATCGCGCGCCTGATGGAGCGCGACGACTTGCCGCCCGCGGTGGCCGACTATGTCGGTTTGGTGAAGCAGTTCAACGCCGCCGGCAAGCTCGAACAGTACCCCGGTTCGCCCGCGCTCGCGCGCTTCTTGCTGCGTCCGGGTGACCAGCACCGGTTGTTCGAAATCCATCCGACCGAACACCGCATCCTCGCCGCTTACCTGGCCGATGCGAAGCATGTCGAAGTGATGGACCGCGACGGCTTCGAAGGCCTGAAGAGTCAGGTGCCGCCGTCCACGCGCCGCGCCGTGGTCTTGATCGACCCCAGCTATGAAGGGCGCGGCGACTATGGGCGTGTGATCGCGACATTGCGCGATGCGATCTCGCGCTTCGCCGAAGGCGTCTACATCGTCTGGTACCCGCAGGTGAACAAACTTGAAGCGGCGCAACTGCCCAAGCGCCTTATCGCGCTCGCGCCGAAGGGCTGGCTGCACGCGAGCCTGACGGTGCAGGAGTCCAATCAACCCGGCTTCGGCCTGAACGGCAGCGGTGTGGTCGTGATCAATCCGCCGCACACCTTGCACGCGCAGTTGAAGACGGTTTTGCCGTTTCTGACGCAGGCGCTCGGGCAATACGCCGGTGCCCACCATCACCTGGAGCATCGCGCCGGCTGATAGAAGCTCGCATTCAATTGAACCTAGAAACCGCAGTTGGACGCGCCCGAGTGAGCCGCGATGCGGTACGCTGGCAAGGCGCGACGACGCGGCGGGCTCATGCCCGCGAGGCTGAGCCCGGACACAGACAGTCCTGTGGACTGGCTGTGCCTGGCGAAGGGCCAAGCCCCCGGCTTGGCGCGGCCTGCAAGGTGGAGCAA
>JAEMQF010000404.1 GCA_022758925.1 Burkholderiales bacterium
ATTGCGGCGCCACTCGTCGTTGCCGGCTCCTTGTGTGGCACGCCACACGGCGTCGCCGGCGCCTAGATTGGCGCCGCAATTCGCCCCGGCGCGGGCCCGATCCAAAGCCCGCCAGGCTCCTAGCACGCAAGCCAGGATCTGCTGCGGCGTCATCGCGCAGTTCCGGGTTCAGCCACGTCACGGCCGTGGTGCGGGTCGAGTTCGGCGGGAATATCCAGCGGCGGCAGTTCGCCCGGCGCAGCGCCCTGCCCCGCAAGCGACGCGCGCAACTGGTACACATAGGCCAGCACCTGGGCCACGGCGGCAAACAGTGCCGCCGGCACTTCACGGTCGAGCTCTGCGTGGGCGTACAGCGCCCGCGCCAGCACCGGCGACTCCAGCACCGGCACCTCGGCGCCGCGCGCGGCGTCGCGAATGCGCAGCGCCATCAGGTCAGCACCCTTGGCCACCACCGTGGGCGCGCGCATGCGCGTTTCTTCGTACTTCAACGCCACCGCGTAGTGGCTCGGGTTCATCACCACCAGGTCGGCCTTGGGCACGGCGGCCAACATGCGGCGGTTGCTCATTTCACGCATGCGCGACTTGATGCGGTGCTTGAGCTCGGGGTTGCCTTCCATCTCCTTGTACTCCTGGCGCGCCTCCAGCGGGCTCATCTTCAAGCGCTGCGCGTACCAATGGCGTTGCAGCGGTGCGTCAATCGCCGCGAACAGTGCCAGCACCAGCACCAGGAACCAGAGACCGCCGAGCACCTGTTGGCTCGCCCGGCCCAGAGCCGTGGGCAGCGGCATGCCGAGCAGTCCGACAAAGGCGTCAGCGTGACTGCGCAGATAGACCGCGCCCACGATTCCCAGAATCAGCGCCAGGCCTCCGGCCTTCAGTGCATCGACGAATTGGGCTTTCGAAAAGATGCGCGGCAGGCCGGTCAACGGATTGAGCTTGCCGAAATCGGGCAGCAGCGGTTTGCTCGTCCAGTTCCAGCCGCCAAGCCCCAGGCTGGCAGCGAACGCGACCACCGCCATCAGGGCACCGGCCGGCACCGCGACCCACAACAGGACCTGCGCCCACTCGGCCAGGCGTTGTGCCATGAATGCCGGGTCGCTGCCCGCGCCGGGGCGCAGCCGCATGGCGTTGGCCAACTGTTGCTGCAACCAGACGGCCACGCCCGGCAGCAGCGCGGCCAGTGCCAAACTGCCGGCGGCCAGGGCCGCGAAATGCCCGAGGTCGCGCGAACGCGGCACCTGGCCTTCGGCGCGGGCCTTTTGCAGTTTGCGCTGCGACGCGGGTAGATTGCGGTTCTGCGAGTCGGCGTCGGCCATTGAAGCGAGCGCGGAAGATGCGCCCGGTCATTGTTCCGAGACCCCGGCTGAACTTGAGTCGAATCAGCAGGGTGAAGGCGCCCCATATCGGCACCTGCGTTGGCCGCGCCTCGAACTTGCCGGAGTCTGGCCGTGACGCAGGTCACGCCTTGCTGCGCCACCGCCCCGCGTGCGGGCGCAGCCTGCATCCCCTGTGACGAGACAAAGTGGACCCGAGTCCACCGCCCCGCGCGCGGGCGCAACCTGCACCGATCAACCGGCAGTGGCGGGTGCGATCCCGGCCCTGGCCGGCTGCGCCGTCACGCCGCGCGGCGTGACGGCTTCGGGCATCGAGCGCAGCGGTGACGGTTCGATCGCATCGCGCTGCGCAGCCCGTGAAAGCGCCCCCAGGCCGACGACATACGTCGTCCGCCCCCCGTGGGGGTTGAGGAAACTTCGGGCGGCCGTGCGTTTCCTCAAGAGCAGCGACGCCGGGGCAGCGCAGAAGGGACCGCGTGGCGGTGAAACGCCCGCCTATTTCGCGCATCCCGGCGCTGCGCCGATTCGATACTTCGACCCATGCCACGCGCTGGCGGCCCCCGGGCCGCGCTCGCGTCTTGAGAACCTCGTGCCGGCGATACGGCAGAAACCGGGCTCGCACTGCGAGCCAACCCCATGAGCGATCAGGCCCTTTCGCAAGACGAAGTCGATGCCCTGCTGCAGGGCATCACCGGCGAAAGCCAGAAGGCGCAGGGAGACGGGATTCCAGATGGCGAGGTGCGCGACTACAACTTGAGCAGTCAGGAACGCATCGTGCGTGGGCGCATGCCCACGCTGGAGATCGTCAACGAGCGATTTGCGCGCAACATCCGCATCGGCGTATTCAACCTGATTCGCAAGAACCCGGAAATCTCGATCAACGGCACAAAAGTGCATAAGTACAGCGACTTCCTGCGCGAGATCGTGGTGCCGACGAATTTCAACATCATGAGTGTGCGGCCGCTGCGCGGCTCGGGTCTGATCGTGTGCGAACCGACTCTCGTGTTCGCTGTCGTCGACTCACTCTTCGGCGGATCGGGCAAGTACCCCACGCGCATCGAAGGACGCGACTTCTCATCGACCGAGCAGCGCGTCATCCAGCGCCTGGTTGACACGATCTGCGCCGATTACAAAAAGGCCTGGCAGGGAATCTACCCACTCGAGCTGGAATACCAGCGCTCCGAGATGCTGGCGCAATTCGCCAACATCGCTTCGCCAAGCGAGATCGTGGTTTCGACCTCGTTCACGCTGGAGATCGGTGAAACCAGCGGCACGATCCACTTGTGCATCCCGTATGCGACGCTCGAGCCGATCCGCGACGTGCTGTATTCCACCACCCTGGGCGACTCGAACGAGCCCGACCGACGTTGGGTGAACCTGCTCAAGGAGCAAATCCAGCCCGCTGAAGTGGAACTCGTGGCCGCGCTGGCACAGGCCCCGGCGACGGTGGCGCAATTGCTGGCACTCGAGCCGGGTGATTTCTTTGAACTCGACCTGAAAGCCTTGATTCAGGTTCAAGTGTGTGGAGTCCCCTTGTTCGACTGCCACTACGGCTTGTCGAACGGCAGGTACGCACTCAAGGTCTACGAACTGCTGATCGACACCAGTCCGGATTGGCTCGCGCAGCCGGCAAGCGGTTGAAACAAGCGCCGGCGCCGGCGTGTTCGGGTTGGGTCTGCCTTGGGGCGCAGGCGTTGTTGCCGCAGGCTTATCGGACAGGCTCGGGTGCGGACGCGGGCAACTCTGTGGCCGGCGCGGCCAGGTCGGACTCGGGCGGATCGCCAGCGGTGATTCGGGCCTCGGCTTCTTGGTTCATGACGATGATGGCGATGCGCCGGTTCGCCGCGCTGTGCGGGTTTTGCGGCTCGTACAGCGAGATCGACGCCATGCCCTGCACGCGCATCACACGCTCCTGCGGCAAGCCGCCGTGGATGAGTTCGCGCCGCGACGCGTTCGCCCGGTCACTCGACAACTCCCAATTGCTGTATCCGCCCTCGCCCCCACCGTAGGGCGTGGCGTCGGTGTGGCCTTCCAGCGTCAGACGATTCGGCACTGCAGAAAGCACGCTGCCAAGTTCGGCAAGAAAGTCGCGCATGTACGATTTGACCAGGGCGCTGCCGGTGTCGAACATGGGCCGGCCGTTTTCGTCGACGATCTGGATGCGCAGCCCGTCGCGGATCATGTCCAGCCGGATCTGCGAGCGCATCGCTGCGAGCTTGGGGTTGCGCGCGAGGATGTCATCGACCTTCTCACGCAAGCCCTTCAAGCGCTCCATCTCCTTGCGCCGGTGTTCGGCTTGCAACGCCGCCAGGTTGATCTTCTTCAGCTCGGGAGGGACTTCGCCGCTCTTCACCTGGCCGGCGGTGCGTGAGAAGTCCTTGCCACCCCCCTTGATGACATGCGAGGCGTCGCCTGAACCGGACCCGGTACTCAACAACGCCACCTTGAGCGGCGTATTGAAATAGTCGGCAATGCCTTTCTTGTCGCCGTCGGTCACCGACCCGAGCAACCACATCAGCAGGAAGAACGCCATCATCGCCGTCACGAAGTCGGCATAGGCAATCTTCCAGGCGCCGCCGTGCACGCCATGCGCACGCTTCATCATGCGCTTGATGATGATGGGCTGCAGCTTCTTTGAGTCACCGGCCATGCTTGTGCTCCTGGCCACTGTCTTGACGTGCCCAGCGCTGGATTGCGGCAAGGGCCGGGATCACCGGCCGGGTTCGCGAGCCGGTCACTTCTTGCCCTTCACGTGGCTTTCGAGTTCGGCGAACGTCGGCCGGTCACCCGAATAGAGCACCTTGCGTCCGAACTCGACCGCGACTTGCGGCGCGTAGCCTTGCATGCTGGCCAGCAGCGTGGTCTTGATGCACTGCAGTTCCTTGCCGTTCTCGTCGTTCTTCTGCTCGAGCAGGCCGGCGAGCGGCTCGACCACGGCGTAGGCAAGCAGGATGCCGAGGAAGGTTCCGACCAGGGCCGAGCCGATCATTGCGCCCAGAATGGCCGGCGCCTGACCGACCGAACCCATGGTGTTCACGACCCCCAGCACCGCGGCGATGATGCCGAACGCCGGCAGTGCGCCGGCCAGGCGCGCGAGTGCCGCAGCCGGCCCATTCGCCTCGTGATGATGGGTTTCGATCTCGCTGTCCATCAGGCTTTCGATCTCGTGGGCGTTGAGGTTGCCCGAGACCATCATGCGCAGGTAGTCGGTGATGAACACCATCACATGGTGGTCGCCACCGATCGCGGGATACTTCTGGAACAGCGCTGAGTCTTGCGGCGTTTCGACGTCGTCCTCGATCGCCATCAGACCTTCCTTGCGCGCCTTTTGCAGAATGTCGTACAACAGCGCCATCAGTTCCATGTAGCGCGCCTTCGAGTGCTTGGAGCCCCGCAACAGGTTCGGCAGCGCGCCGAGCGTGGCTTTCAACACCTTGGGTTGGTTGTTGACGACGAAGGCGCCGAGCGCCCCACCAATGATCGCAACCAGTTCGGTGGGCAAGGCGTGGATGATCACCGCGATGTTGCCACCGTGCATGATGTACGCGCCGAAGATGCATCCCAGCGCCACGACGTAGCCGACGATCACGAGCATGGTGGTGGCTCGATTCCCTTGCCTATTCGTGACTGGCCCGTTGTGGGCGGCCTTACGCGTTCATATCGGCCGCTGGGCTTGGCCACTTGAGCCTTGACCCGGGCGTGGTGTGACGCCCTGCCAAAAAAAAACGGGTCCAGCAGGACCCGTTTGAAAGCACTTTTGAAGTGCCAGGAGGAGACAATTCGACACCGAAGTGTCAGCCTTTAGTTTCGGCCCGGCGCTCGCGTGTTGGAGGGTGGGCGTGCTCGCGAAAGCTTGGGCGTCGTGAAATTGTGGCGATTCTTCGCGGCAGATTGCAGTTCTGCGCCGCACCATGCGCACCAGCCCGTAGCGCCCAGGCTCCCTGGAGCCTGGGCGGCAGAAAGCCGCTGGCTGCAACGCGCGAGAAAACGGTCCATCTCGGCATTACCTCCTGCGCCCATAGCTTCGGCTATGGGCTTGTCGGTACTACCAAGCTGGCCTCGTTTTTCGCGCGTTTCGCTCTAGCGCCTTCTACCGCCCAGGCTCCTAGCGCCTTTCAGCCACGGCAGCAATCTCACCACGCGAGGTCGGCAAGCCAAGCGAACGCCACTCCGGCATACCGCCTCGGAACCAGTACACAGTCTTGAAGCCCATCGCCAGCGCCTCGCGCGAAGCCTTGTACGACTTCCAGCACTCGGGGCCATTGCACAAGAATACCGTGGGCTTGTTGCGATCGAGTTTGGCAAATGCCGAAAAATCGTCCAGCGCCGAGTTGTAGTCGCGCTCTTTCAGGCTCTTCTCGCCATACGGCGCCCACAGCGCCTGGGCAATGCGCTCGGCGGCATATTCCTTGGCGGATCTGGTGTCGACCACCACCGCACCCTTGGCGATCAACTCGAACACCTGCTCGGCGCCGACGACTTGCGCACCGGTCAGGCTTTCCGGAGTCACGATGCCGAGCGACGCCACATAGGCGTAAGCCTTCTCGCTCGAGGCCACGGCACGGCGAAATTCAGCGATCGGCAGCAGCGGCGAGTTCGGCTCGGTCGCCAGGCGCGCGATGCGCTCGCGGTCGGCAGCGGGAAGCGAGGCATGAACGGCCAGCCCAAATCCGCCCGGGACGTCCTGGCTCATGCTCAGGATCGAAGCCTTTCCCGGGTTGCCTTGAATCCACTCCTGCGCCTCCGGCAGTTCGGCCACCGTGGCGTCGGTCATGCCCAGGCCGACGGCGACCAACCCGGCGCCGCTGGTGTTTCGGTACTCGACGCTCTTCATCGACTTCAACGACAAGCCGTCCTGTTCGGGCAAGGCCCGCGCCACATAGGACCGCATTGAGTCTTGCTGCGGCAGGTAAAGGCGCGCGCCGGCCAGATCGGGCACCCGCGCGACACCGTTGCGCGCCACCAGGGCGTACTTGGCCGCGGAACCCGAGACGGCCAGCAGCACGTAACCATGGCTCAGCGCCGAAGCAACCACGTGGGCCGGGCCGATGAGGATCTGGTTCTCACCGGTGCGCGTGGCACGCATGCAGTCTTTCAGATCCTTCGACACCAGCAAACGCACGTTGGTGTTGACAGCCTTCGACAACGCCGCGGCAGGTGCCGCCGTGCTGAAAAATCCGCGCGCGCTGTCGGCCGGGTCGAGGCTGACCAGCGCCTTGAAGTCAGCGCCCGTGGCCGGCGCACAAAGCAGCAGCAACACGAGCTGTGCGACGCGGGAAACGCCGCACCAGCGTCGACGGTGAAGACAGCGGCGACCAGCGCCCATGGAGCACGACCCCATTTTCCGGACCCACCGCTGCGGTATGCACCGGCAAGGGCCCGGATTGTGCCACTTCGTGAAAGCTCGGCACCAAAGCCGAGCCGGTCCCTGCCAACGCAATTCAGTGCATCCGAATCCCACCCGCGAGCTTGCCTTTGCCGGCGCGCGCCGGCGGGCGGCACAGGCCGCACACGTAGTGCTTGGCAATTTCATGCGGATGCGTGACGAACTTGCCGGCACACTTGGAGCACTTGGTCAATGTCAGCATGCCGGTGTCGACGAACTTCACGAGCCGCCACGCACGCGTCACCGACAGCAACTCTTCCAGGCCCTGGGCGCGCGTCTGCTCCCGGTACAACTGATAGGCCTTGATGACGGCGTCGATCTCCTCGATTTCGGCCACCTTGTTCAGGTACTCATGGATGTTGAGGAACAGCGTGGCGTGGATGTTGGGCTGCCAGGTCATGAACCAATCGGTCGAAAACGGCAACTGGCCCTTGCTCGGCGACTTTCCTGCCACCTCCTTGTACAGGCGAAGCAGCCGCTCATACGACAGATCGGTCTCCGACTCCAGCACCTGCAGCCGCGCGCCGAGGTTGATGAGCGTGACGGCGCGCTGGATTTGCGTCGCTTCGATGAGGATGCTCTTGTTGCGCATTGGGACATTTCCTGTTGCGTGACACGTCGCCCGTGCCACTCGATGTGTGATCCCGTCGCGCGGGGGGAGCCAAGCGCAGCGACTGGCGCCTTGCGAAGCCGTGGATCCCGGCTTGCGCCGGGATGGCACAGCGCTCAGGCCGCTTCGTGGTGCCGGCCGGCGATGAGGATGCTTGCGTGCAGACGGCTCGTCGTGTCGTTCGCGGCAACACGGCCATGGTTCGTGAGCAGGCCCCAGACGAGGTCGTCGTCCATTCGGAAGCGGCACAACAAGGTGTTGCCTGAGGAGATCCGCATCATCTGTGCCGGCGACAGCAGCTCGATCAAACGCGCACCTTCTTCCGAAACGCCCAGGCGGTACATCGCCTGTTCACGGTCGGCCCGGATCAGGTTCTGCGCGAGCATCAGGTAGGACAGATTCGCTTCGCGGATTTCGCTCAGGATTTGTTGTGAATTCATGTCGGCTTCCTCTTGCGTTCATGGGCCCTCGTCGCGAGGGACGGTGGTGCAGCGTCAGGTCTTTGGCCGCTCGCTGCAACCTGAGGTGAATTCTGCGGCGCGGAACTGGGCTGCAACATCAGGCCAGTTCCGTCGCTACAGTCCATACTGCTCTGCGCGCTGTGTCAGGCAACTTCCTACATCTGCCAAGACGCGTGACGCGCTGCACGGCGCGACGCCGCGATTCGCTTAAGGCCGTAAGCGGATGTCACGCACGCCGGCGACGCCGCGCCAGCATGTCGTGCCGGCAGCGCGCTGCCCCACGCGCTGCCGCGCACTGCCGAACAGCGCACCAAACACCCCGCAAATGCAGGCGCCGCGCGATGGGCATGGCGCCCAGAATCGTGCGAGATTCATGCGCTCCACCCCCTCCATGGTTAGTCCCGCGGTGCACGACGCTGCGCCGTCCAATCCCAGCACCGGCCCGCCGCCGGGCGGGATCGACGACGCGCTGCTGCATTCCGTGGTCTGGCTGACGCGTCACCACGGGCGCGAGCGTTCCGCGCAGTCGTTGCTCGCCGATTTGCCGCTGGCAGGACCGATGGGCCCGGACCAGGCGATGCGGGTGATGCGCGACATCGGCTTCAATGCGGGCCTGATCCAGCGCCGCATCGGCGAGATCCATACCTTGCTGTTGCCGGCCGTGTTGCTGCTGAGAAACGGCGACGCGTGCGTTCTCGTGCGCCGTCTCGATTCTCCGGACCGCTATGAAGTGGTGATGCCGGGCGCACAGTATGTCGCCGTCGAGGCCCATGAATCGGAACTGGAAGCCGAATACACGGGCTTCGCCTTTGTCGCCACACCGATCGTGGCCGCGCCGAGCAGTGCCTTCGACGATGCCCATCTGCGCGACCCGAACAGCCATTGGCTGTGGGGCACGTTGCGGCGCTTCCTTCCCTACTACCGCTCGGCCATGCTCTCGGCGCTGATGAGCAACGTGCTGATGCTCGTGATCGGCCTGGTCACTTCCGTCGTGTTCGACAAGGTGATTCCGCACCAGGCCTTCGTCACGCTCTGGGCGCTGGCCAGCGGCGCGCTGCTCGCGTTGCTGTTCGACCTGCTGGCGCGCCAGCTGCGCAGCCACCTGATCGACCTGGCCGGGCGCAAGGCCGACCTCATCATCGGCTCGCTGCTGTTCCGCCAGACGCTGGCGGTTCGCATGGAACACCGGCCGGCCTCGGCCGGTTCGTATGCGCACCAACTGGCGCAGGTTGAAGTGGTGCGCGAGTTCTTCGCCTCGGCGACGCTGTCGGCGATCAGCGACCTGCCCTTCGTCGTGCTGTTCGTCGCGATGATCTTCGCCACCGGCGGGCCGCTCGGCTGGGTGATGGTGGTGGCGATACCGCTGATCCTCGGGCTGGCCGCGGTGATCCAGGGGCGGCTGCGCCGCACCATGAGCGCGAACATGGCGCAGCAGGCCGATTTGCAAGGCGTGCTGGTCGAAGCCGTGGAAGGCCTGGAAGACCTGAAGGCAGCCGGCGCACAGGGGCGTTTTCTGCAACGCTATGAGAACGCGACCGCGGCAGCGGCACAAACGGCGCTGCGCGCGCGCGCGCTGTCGAGCTGGACCAACAATTTGTCGGCGGCGGCGCAGCAGCTCGTGACGCTCGTGATGCTGGTGTGGGGCGTGTACCTGATTCGCGACGGCGTCGTCACGGGTGGCGCGCTGATCGGCGCCGTGATGTTCGCCGGCCGTGCCGTCGCGCCGCTGGGCAGCGTCGTGAGCCTGGCCACACGCTACCAAGGTGCACGCGCGGCGATGCTGGCGCTGGACCACATGATGCAGCTTCCCACCGAGCGCGAGCCCGGCAAGACCTATCTTGCGCAGCACCAGGTCAGCGGGCGCATCGCGCTGCAGAACCTGAGTTTTGCCTACCCCGACGTCGGCGGCGACGCTTCGCCGCGGGTGCTGAAAGACGTCACGATCGCGTTCGCGGCCGGCGAGCGGGTTGCGATCCTGGGGCGTATCGGCAGCGGCAAGTCCACGGTGCTGCGACTCCTGGCGTCGCTCTACCAACCCACCGAGGGCATGGTGCAGGTCGACGGCATTGACCTGCGCCAGATCGACCCGGCCGACTTTCGCGGACGCGTCGGTTTCGTCTCGCAAGAGCCGCGCCTGTTCAACGGCAGCTTGCGCGACAACGTGCTGATGGGCCGCGCCAACGTCGATCCGACGCAGCTCGCCCAGGTGGCGCGGCTCACCGGCCTGGACCGGGTGGTCGCAGCCCACCCCAAGGGCTGGGAGTTGTCGGTGGGCGAGATGGGTGGCATGTTGTCGGGCGGGCAGCGCCAGCTCGTCGCGTTGGCGCGCTGCCTGGTGACGCAGCCGCAAATCCTGTTGATGGACGAACCGACAAGTTCGATGGACGCGCAGTCGGAAGCGCAGTTCCTGCGCCAGTTGAAAGAGGCGGTGGGAACCCGCACCTTGATCGTCGTCACGCATCGGCCCGCCGTGCTCGAGCTGGTGCAGCGCGTGGTTGTGGTCGACGCCGGGACAGTGGCCCTGGACGGACCGAAGCATCTGGTGCTTGCGGCGTTGTCAGGCACGCCACCGGCCGCCGCTGCAAGCGCGCCGGCGGCCCAGGTGCCGCAAGCGCGTCGGCCGGCAACGATACCGATGCAGGCAGGCTCGGCGTTTCCCCATGAGCGCCCCCAGGCCGACGACATACGTCGTCCGCCCCCCGAGGGGGTCAAGGAAACTTGGGGCGGCCCGGCGTTTCCTCGTGAGGCAATGGCCTGAGCATGTTCGGACGCAGTGAACCCGACGCAGCACGCGCCCCATCGCGCGGCGACTCGGCCTACATGTCACCGCTGCGTGCGGCGCAGGTGGTCGATGCGACGCCGGGCACGAGTCTCGCGTTGTACCTGCTGGCGCTGGTGGTGAGCGCGGCCTTGGCCTGGGCCAGCCTGACGCGGGTCGACGACATCACGCGTGCCGACGCGCGCGTGATCCCCGATGGCCGCGAACAGGTGATCGCGAGTCTGGAGGGCGGCATCCTGCGCGAGTTGAACGTGCGCGAAGGCATGCAGGTCGAGGCCGGCCAGGACCTCGCGCTGATCGACCCGACGCGCTTCGAGGCGCAGCAAAACGAAGGCCAGGCGAAGCGCCTGGCGTTGAAGGCGACGATCGCGCGCCTGAATGCCGAGGCCACCGGCACCGAGTTGCGCTTCCCCTCCGAGGTGGCGGCGCTGCCCGACATGGTGGCCGGCGAAACCGCGTCGTTCGAGGCGCGCAAACGCTCCCTTCAAGAGGCGGTGGGCTCGACCCAGCGCAGCGTCGCGCTGTTGCGGCGCGAGATCGACGTGTCGGAAAAGATGGCGGCAAAAGGCCTGATCTCCAACATGGAAGTGATTCGCCTGCTGCGCCAGGAGAACGACTTGAATTTGCAGGTGCAGGAGCGCGAGAACCGGTTTCGCCAGGAGGCAAGCACGGAACTGGTTCGGGTGCAGACCGAGATGGCGCAGATCAACGAACAACTCAGCGGCCGCGCCGACGTGCTGCGCCGCACCGTCCTCAAGTCGCCGGTGCGCGGCCTGGTGAAGAACATCCGCATCGCCACCATCGGCGGCGTCATCGCGCCCGGTGCGCCGGTGATGGAAATCGTGCCGATCGGGAATCGGATCCTGATCGAAGCGCGCATCAAGCCGTCGTCGATCGGCTTCGTGCGTGTCGGCCAACAGGTCGAGATCAAACTCTCCGCCTACGACTACACGATGTACGGCGGCTTGAAAGGCCGCATCGAGACCATCAGCCCCGACGCATTGGGCGACGCGGAGCGTGGCGCCGCGGCCGACGCCACCTACTACCGCGCCCTGGTGCGAACCGACTCCTCGAGCCTGATCGCCCACGGCAAGGCGCTGCCCGTGATACCGGGCATGACGGGCTCGGTCGAGGTGCGCACCGGCGAGCGCAGCGTGATGAGCTATTTGTTGCGGCCGATGTTGAAGTCCAAGGAAGCGTTTCAGGATGGGTGAGCCTGTTGTCATGCCGGCGCGTGCCGGCATCCCATGCATCGCGAGGCGCTGCGGCCTGGCGCCGATGGCGGCGTGCGCCGGGTTGGCAGCGTCCCGTCACCGCGCCCCTGCGCACCGCAGCGCAGCCGAGAACTGCAGTTCAGGTTTCGGCACTTTGACACGCCTTCGGGTTGGTTCGAGCACGTTCCGCGGCAAGGCTGCGGCGCCCCCGCCAAGCCCCACGGTTAAGGTTGCGTCTCTTCGAAAACCGCTCGGCGCGGCACTCGCTGCGCCGGCGCCACGACCCTGACCATGAGCATTCACACCCTGCCCTCTTGCGGCCTGCACCGCTGCACTGTGACGCTTGCGATGTCGATCGCGCTGGCGCTGCCCGCCCACGCACAACGCTGCGTTGACGAGGAGGCGCCCGACAGCTCGCTGCCGGCGATGGCCGGCACACCCGGCGCGGTGCTCAGCGACGCGAATGCACCGCGCCTGACCCTGCAGGCGATGGTGAAGGAAGCGATCCGGCGCAGCAACGCCGTGGGCGCCGCGACGCTGCTCGCCGAAGCTGCAGCGAGCGAGGTCGAGGAAGCGCGCGCCGCGCGTCTGATTCAAGCCTCGGTCTCAGGCGCGCTGGGCCATGCCACGACATCGGCGAAGTTTGCCGAGACCGAATCGGGTGGCCAGGCGCAGTTGGGCATCAACATCGGTGCGCCGCTGTATGACGCGGGGCGTATCGCGTCGCTCACCGGCTGGCGCACGAGCCTGTCGGAAGCCGCGCGCCTGGGGCAGTTGACGGCACAGGACCAAGTCGCGTTTCAGACCGTTTCGCTGGCGCTGGAGCGCAGCCGGCACCGCCAGCAGGTGCGTGTCTACCAACAATACGCGCGCAAGATGGCGTGCCTGGTCGAGGTGTTGGACCAGATCGTCAAGGCCGATCGCGGCCGCACCAGCGAACTCGTGCAAGCGCGCAAGACGCTGCAACAGGCCGAACTCGCGCAGTCGCAATCGGTATCGCAGGTGCGCCAGGCCGAGACGCGCTTGAAGCGTTTCATCGGCGACGGCATGCCCAGCAGCGAAGGCATGACGGCGTTGTTGCTCGACGTTCCACCGTTGGCTGAGATGCAGGCGCTCGCCGCACGCGCGAACGAAACGATCCAGCTGCAGGCACAAGCCAAGGCACTCGAGAGCTACTCGCAGGCCCTCGTCGCCGGCCAAAAACCGCAGCTCAACTGGCTACTCACGGGCTCCAAGGCGGTCGCCAACAACCACCCGGCAGCGCTGCTGGCAGGCGTCAGTTTCAGCATGCCGCTCATCAACCAAGGCGCCGACTACGGCATTGCCGCAGCGCAAAAGCGTGCCGAAGCAGCGCGCCTGCAGAGCATCGACGCGCTCGAAGCACGCAGGTCGCGCATCGCCGAAGTCCACGAGCAGGCTGCCTCATCGTTCGACCGCGCCAGACAGACGAGCGCCATCGTGCGCGACAGCAACCAGGTGCGCAACTTCACGCTGCAGCAATGGCAACAACTCGCAAGGCGCTCGCTGTTCGACGTGATGGCGGCCGAAGGCGAGCACTACAACCTGCGCGTGAACTACATCAATGCGCTGCACGACGGGCAGCAGGCGTCGGCGCTGCTGCGATCGCTGGGCTTGGGAATATCGGCTTGGTTGGAGTGAGCAGCGCCGGGTCCGGGCGCAGGGCGGTGTGACCCCAGGCAATCGGCAACAGGGCGCCGAGTTGCATCCACACCCAACGCCCGATTGAGCCGCGAGTTCCCACGCCGCTCCATGGTTCAGCGAAATCTGGCACTCGCCTTACAATGCAGTAAGGCAACAGGAGCATCCACAATGTCCACCGCCACCCTCACCAGCAAGGGCCAGATCACGATTCCAGCCGACGTGCGGCGCGCGTTGAACGTCGAGGCCGGGGATCGGGTCGAGTTCGTCCAGGTCGAGCCCGGTCGATTCGAGGTGATCCCGGCCACCCGGTCGGTGCAGTCCCTCAAGGGCATGTTCGGCAAACCCAAGCGCAGGGTGAGCATCGAGCAGATGAACGCGGCTATCGCGCGCCGGGGTGCCGCCGCGCGATGATCGCGCTCGACACCAACGTGCTCGTCCGCTACATGATGCAGGACGATCCGAAGCAGTCGCCCCGGGCAACACGCCTGATAGAAGCCCTGAGCGGCGAAGACCCCGGCTTCGTGCCCCTGGTCGCGACAGTCGAACTGGTGTGGGTGCTGTCCGGCAGCTATGGTCTTGGTCGTGCCCAGGTGTCCGAGGCCTTGGACGGCTTGTTGCGCAGCAAGGAGCTGCGTCTGGACCGTGCCGACGTCGTCATGCAGGCGCTGCGACGGTTCAGCACAGGTGGGGCGGATTTCGCCGATTGCCTGATCGAGCGCATCGCCGCCGGCGCAGGCTGCACCGACACCATGACCTTCGACGCCGGCGCGGCGCGATCAGCCGGCATGAGGCTCATCGGCGCCTGAACATCGGCGCGCGTGCACCTGGCTTTGCTCGTCGGCAAAGGTCACCTCGTCGACGTCGGGCCGCTCGTTCGGCCCTGTGGCTGGCAGCGCCCAGGGTGGCAGGCGAAGCGCGATCTCAAGCGCGAAACCACATGCCGCGCGTGACACGGCAGTCGCTTTGCACTGCGTTGCCCTGCCTTGCACTGCGTCTCGATATCAACGAATCAGCCCTGCGACGCACTCGATCCCGGCACACGCCGGATGCCCGGCTCCTGAGCCCGATGCTGCAGCGCCAGCCGCTCGAATTCACTCTCGATGGCGCGCACCAATCCAGGCACATCGAACAGACGCGATCCGCGCCCATGTTCGGCCAGGAAGCGTTTGTACGACGCGACCCGCTGCGGGTTCGTCCCCAGCTGCACGCCCAGGCGTTCGTAGTCGGCGAATGATTCGGTGACGAGGTCGGGCAGGCCCACCGCATGCAGCAGGCTGCCCGCCATGCGCGAGATGTAGCTGCGGCCGGCGCAGGTGAGGATCGGCAGGCCCATCCACAGCGCGTCGTTGGCGGTGGTGCCGGCGTTGTACGGGAAGGTGTCGAGCATC
>JAEMQF010000226.1 GCA_022758925.1 Burkholderiales bacterium
AGTTGGACGCGCCCGAGTGGGCCGTGATGCGGTGCGCTGGCAAGGCGCGACGACGCGGCGGGCTCATGCCCGCGAGGAGGAGCAACGCCGCCAGCGTGCCGCAGCGCGGCTCAATCGGGTGCGTAGCGCTCTCACCCAAACGGTGAGGGTGGTCGTGGGTAGAGATCTCAGTGTTCATGCGGTGTGGCCAGCGGGGGGAAGCGGTCAACTGCGGTTTCTAGGTCCAAAGGATCAGGAGTTCACGATGGCGGCACGACGATTTCGCTACTCTGCGCATTGCGTCGGCCTTGTGCTCATGTGCAGCGCCGCCTGCGCCGACATCGCAAGCGCCGCCGGCAGCCCGACCCCGAAACCGGAGAACTCGAACCTCGACTCGCAGTTGTTTTATCAACTGCTGATCGGAGAGATCGAACTGCGCAGCGGTCAGGCAGGCACGGCCTACGAAGTGCTTCTCGACGCCGCGCGCCGAACCAAGGATGAACAGCTCTTCCGCCGTGTCACCGAAGTTGCCGTCGAAGCTCGGGCCTTGGAGCAGGCCCTTGCCACGGCCAAGGCCTGGCGCAGCGCCCTGCCGGACTCGATGCAGGCGCATCGTTATGTGGTGCAGTTGCTGGTGTCGCTGAACCGTGCGCCTGAAACGGCCGAGCCGCTGCGCTCGATGTTGGCGCGCGCCAGTTCAGCCGAACGCGTGGTGCTGATCAATTCAATGCCAAGGTTCTTCGGCTCGAATGCGGATCGGCGCCAGAGTGCGGTGCTCATCGAGCAGGCATTGCAGCCCTACCTGTCGAACACCGAAACCGAGGTCGTTTCGCGAGTGGCCATGGCGCGGGCATGGTTTGCGGCACAGGACGCAGCCAAGGCCCTCGAGTTGACGCGCGCGGCACACGCGCTCGATCCGGCCGCCGAGGGCCCCGCCGTATTCGCCATCGAACTGATGGCGGAGTTGGAAACGGCCGAAGCCATCGTGCAAGGGCACCTCGCCGCCAAGCCCGACAGCCATGGCGTGCGGCTGGTCTACGTGCGCACCCTGGCCAGCACGCAGCGCTATGCCGACGCCGTTGCGCAGCTGAAAATCTCGACCCTGAATCAGCCGCAGCTCGCGCCTCCGTGGTTGACCTTGGGCGCGTTGCAGCTTGAGCTGAAACAGCCGGCCGAGGCCGCGCAGGCACTGCAGACATACGTCCAACTCGTCGAGGCAAGCGCCGGTGCCCGGGCCCCCGACGCCGAAGAAGAAGGCTCAGCAGTCACGCCGGAGCAAGACCTTACGCAAGCCTGGCTGTTGCTCGCGCAATGCGCCGAGCAACTGGGCGATTTCAAGGCTGCCGAGTCATGGCTGAGCAAGATCGACAACCCGCAGCGGGCGCTCGAAGTGCAAACGCGCCGCGCCACGCTGCTTGCACGTCAGGGCAAGATTGCCCAGGCGCGCGAGCTGATTCGGCGCGTCCCGGAACGCGCGCCGGAAGATGCGCGAGCCAAGTTGCTGGCGGAGGCGCAGGTGCTGCGCGACGTGAAACGTTGGGGTGACGCCAACGCCGTCCTCGTGCAGGCGAATCAACAGTTCGAGAACGACGCCGATCTGCTCTACGAACAGTCGATGACGGCTGAAAAACTCAATCGTGTGGCCGATATGGAGCGCCTGTTGCGACGTGTGATCAAGATCAAACCCGATCATCACCACGCCTACAACGCGCTCGGGTATTCGCTGGCCGATCGCAACTTGCGCCTTCCGGAGGCCAAGCAGTTGATCCAGAAGGCGCTTGCGCTGAGCCCGGGTGAGCCGTTCATCACCGACAGTCTCGGTTGGGTCGAATTTCGCCTGGGCAATCGGGATGAAGCCTTGCGCCTGCTGCGCAGTGCGTACAAGTCGCGGCCCGATCCCGAGATCGCGGCCCATCTGGGCGAAGTCCTGTGGTCCCTGGGTCAAAAAGACGAGGCGCGGCGAATCTGGCGCGAAGGACAGAAGCGCGACAACGCGAACGATGTGTTGCGCGAAACCTTGGGCCGCTTGCGAGTCGACCTGTGATGGAGTCAACGCGGGCAGCCTGGCTGCTTGCGGTTTCGCTGGCGGCAGGATCGATCATTCTTGCGGGCTGTGCCACGCCTGCGGGATCGGGGGAGCGACTGCCCGGCGGCTTGATCTCGGGCCGGATCTCGATTCGGGTCGACGCCTCCGATCATGCCGATTCCCGGGCCATGAACGCCGCTTTCGAGCTCGAGGGCAATCCGCAGTTCGGCAGGCTCAATCTCTCCACGCCGCTTGGCACGGTGCTGGCGCAGGTGAGCTGGTCACCGGGCCAGGCCCTGCTCGTGACACCCGAAGAACGCGTGCCGTATGCCGACCTGGACAGCCTGACCGCGCGCTTGCTGGGAGAGAGCGTGCCGGTGGCTGCGCTGTTCGACTGGCTGCGCGGGCGCCCCTGGCCTGCTGCGGCGAGCCAGCCCAATCCGGCAACCGCCGGACCCGGATTTGTGCAACTGGGCTGGGACGTCAGCCTCGCGGACTTCACCGACGCCCTGGTGTCGGCAAGGCGTGAACGGGCGCCGGTCGTGACCGTTCGCGCCAAACTGGACCGGCCCTGAACGCCATGGCGTTGCGTGCACTCTACGACCTGGCCGCGCCGGCCAAGCTCAACCTGTTCCTGCACGTGATCGGCAGGCGCGCCGATGGCTACCACCTGCTGCAGTCGATCTTTGTCCTGATCGATTGGGTTGATGTGCTGCACTTCGAATTGCGCGATGACGCACGCCTGACACGGCACGACCTCGCGGCTGCGCTGCCCGACGATGACTTGTGCCTGCGCGCCGCGAAGGCGTTTCAAGCACGAACCGGCGTGCGCCACGGGGTCGACATTTCGATCGACAAACAGATTCCCTGGGGCGCGGGCCTGGGCGGTGGCAGTTCGAACGCAGCCTCGGTACTGCTTGCGCTGAATCGGCTGTGGGGCGTGGGTTGGCCACTTTCGCGCCTGTTGGATCTGGGTCTGGAACTCGGCGCTGACGTGCCCTTCTTCCTGGCGGGCACGAATGCGTTTGTCCAAGGCGTGGGCGAGCGGCTCACGCCGGTGACCATTCCTGGCCACTGGCTCGCGGTGATCAAACCGAGCGCGAGCCTCGCGACACGGGCGGTTTTTGCCAGTCCGCTGCTGGTGCGCGACAGCGGCGCTGTTATAGTCGAAAGCTTTCCTGGGAGAGCCTCGTCAGGCACGCAAGTCCCGCCCGGCCAAGGCTTGGGCGAGTCGGGAATTGCAGGCCTGCTCGGCGGATTTGGGCGCAACGATCTGCAACGTGCTGCGCAAGCACAATGCGTTGAAGTCGCCCGGGCCGCTGAATTGCTCCAGGCCCGTTTCGGCAACAGTCGCATGACGGGCTCGGGCAGCGCGGTTTTCGCCAGGGCTGGCACAGACGCCCAACCCGTGGCGGCACTGCCGGCGCCGTTGGCGCCGGGATGGGTAGGGCGAATGTGCCGCAGTCTGGAGCATCACCCGCTGTTGGGGTGGGCTCGGGACTGACAGGTTGCGAGGGTTGCGGCTGCGAAGCCGCGAACCTGTGTAGGGGAGTCGCCAAGTTGGTTAAGGCATCGGATTTTGATTCCGACATGCGAGGGTTCGAGTCCTTCCTCCCCTGCCAAAGTCAATTCGAGTTTCCTGCAACGGCCCGATGTGTGGCCTTGGTGGGCACCGGCGCTGACGCGCGCTGAGCCTGGTCGGAGCAAGCATGCTGTTCAATACCCTGCTGTTCACCGGAAACGCCAACCCCGAATTGGCGGATGAAATCGCGTCGCAGCTCGGCATCGAGATCGGCAAGGCCAAAGTCGCGCGCTTTTCCGACGGCGAGGTCGACGTCGAGATCCACCAGAACGTGCGCGCTCGCGACATCTTCGTGATCCAGCCGACCTGCGCGCCGACCAACGAGCACCTGATGGAGCTGTGCATCATGGTCGATGCACTCAAGCGCGCGTCGGCGCGCCGCGTCACCGCTGTCATCCCCTATTTCGGCTATGCGCGGCAGGACCGCCGGCCGCGCTCGACGCGCGTGCCGATCAGCGCCAAAGTGGTCGCCAACATGCTCGAAGCAGTCGGCGTCGAACGCCTGCTGACCATGGATTTGCACGCCGACCAGATCCAGGGCTTCTTCAATATCCCGGTGGACAACATCTACGCCTCGCCGGTCCTGCTGTCCGATCTTCATTCGAAGCGCTACACCGACCTGGTCGTGGTCTCACCCGACGTCGGCGGCGTGGTCCGGGCACGCGCGCTGGCGAAGCAGTTGGGTTGCGAGTTGGCCATCATCGACAAGCGCCGGCCGCGCGCCAACGTGTCGGAAGTGATGCATGTGATCGGCGACATCGAGGCGCGCAACTGCGTCATCATGGACGACATGATCGACACTGCCGGCACGCTGGTCAAAGCCGCCGAAGTGCTGAAGGAACGCGGCGCGAAGAGCGTCTACGCCTATTGCACGCACGCTGTTTTTTCCGGACCGGCGATTGAACGCATCGCGGGCTCGATGCTTGACGAAGTGGTCATCACGAACACGATTCCACTTCGCGATTCCGGGCAGAACTGCCCCAAGGTGCGGCAACTGTCGGTGGCGTTCCTGTTTGCCGAGACGATTCGCCGGATTTCGGACGGCGAGTCGGTCACCTCGCTGTTCGCGGAGCAAAACAGCAACGTCTAGTGCAGGGTTCGAAAGCCGGCCCGTGCGGGCCGGCGCAAGCTGGGCCGAAGGGCCTTTATTGAAGCACCTGGTCGCGGGGCTTCGCATCAATGGAGTGAAAACATGAAATTCGTCGCTTATGAGCGCACGCTGCAGGGGACCGGAGCGAGCCGCCGCCTGCGCGATGCGCACAAGGTACCAGGCATCGTTTACGGCGGGGGCGCCTCTGCCATGATCGAGCTCGATCACAACGCGCTGTTCTTCGCGTTGAAGAAGGAGTCTTTCCACTCCTCGATCCTGGAAATGGAGCTTGCCGGCAAGACCCAAAACGTGCTGTTGCGCGACTACCAGATGCATCCGTTTCAGCCGATCGTGCTGCACATCGACTTTCAGCGCGTCGACGCCACGACCAAGGTTACCAAGCGCGTGCCGCTGCACTTCATCAACGAAGAGAATTCGCCTGCGGTCAAGACCGACAAGTGCCTGGTCAACCACGTCGTCACCGAACTCATGATTCAGTGTCAGGCCTCGCAGTTGCCGGAATTCATCACGGTCGATCTGAGTTCACTGGCCAAGGGGCAGTCGCTGAACGCCAACGACATCAATCTGCCCGAAGGCATCAAACTCATCACGCATGGCAAAACCAACCCCGTGATCGTCTCGGTGTCGGTGCAGGCGGCTGAAGAAGAGGTCGTGGCTGCGCCGGTGGTGGTGGCCGTGCCCGCCGCAGCGCCGGTGAAAGCGAAGAAAACCGAAAAGCAAAACAAGAAGTAAGGGCTGCTCGTTTGCCAACAAGCCCCGCCCGCGCGGGGCTTTTTTCATGCTGGAGCCTCGCGCGACGCCCTGGCTTGACCCAGCGCCGTGCCGACGAGGCCCGTCGAGCGCCGATAATCCGCGCATGATCCTAGAAACCGCAGTTGACCGCTTCCCTGCGCTGGCTACACCGCATGAGCACTGAGACATTTACCCACGACCACCCTCTCCACTTGGGTGAGAGCGCTACGCGCCCGATTGAGCCGCGCTGCGGCACGCTGGCCGCGTTGCTCCTCCTCGCGGGCATGAGCCCGCCGCGTCGTCGCGCCTTGCCAGCGCACCGCATCACGGCCCACTCGGGCGCGTCCAACTGCGGTTTCTAGGATGATCCGCCTGTTGGTTGGCCTGGGGAACCCGGGCGTCGAGTATGCTGCCACACGCCACAACGCGGGCTTCTGGTGGCTCGATGGCGCAGCGCGCCAGCTCTCGGTGACTCTGCGGCCGGATCGCAGCCATCGGGGCAACCTGGGCCGATTGAATGCGGCCGACGCTCCCGTCTGGCTGCTCGAGCCGACGACGTTCATGAACCTCTGCGGCGAATCGGTGGCCTCGGTGGCGCGCTATTTCCGGATCGAGCCTGCCCAGATCCTGGTGATCCACGATGATCTCGACCTCGCGCCGGGTCACGTCAAACTCAAGTTCGGTGGCGGCCATGGCGGCCACAACGGCCTGCGCGATGTGCATGCGAACCTGGGAACGCCGGACTATTGGCGCCTGCGCCTGGGAATCGG
>JAEMQF010000194.1 GCA_022758925.1 Burkholderiales bacterium
AGTTTGCGCTCCACGGGTTGATAGGCGTCGGTGGCCGAGCCGAGATTGAGCATGGCCGGCTCGTAGGCGCGGCTCGCGAAAGCCTCGCGCAAGCGCTGCGCCGCGTTTACCTTCGCAATGATTCGGGTCTCGAAGTCCAAGCCCGGCGACAGGTTGAGGTAGCTGTGCGTCGGCCGCGCGAAACAGTAGACACAGCCGTGTTCGCAGCCTCGATAGGGGTTGATCGACAGGTCAAACGCGATGTCGGGTGAATCGTTGCTCGCCAGGATCGCCTTCGCCTGCTCTTCGATGACCTGAGTGCGCTCGGGCAGATGTTCTTCGTGGGCATGCTGCTCGAGCGTGCCCCAGCCGTCATCGAACGATTCGCTGGTGTTGCGGGTGAAGCGGTGCTGGATCAGCCAGGCCGTGCCGCGCCCTTTCGCCGGGCCTGGGCGATGAAGATGAATCGGCTGTGGACTCTGGCTCGGCATACTGTGAATATACACAGTCTTCGAAACCGGGTCCAGCCAGCCCCTTCGTGCTGCATGGGTTCATACCGATGCCTTGTTCTGCGCCCGCCACGCGCCGACCATGACGACCAGACCGGGCAAGAGGATCGCAGCCCAGATGATCTTGTCCAGGTTCTCCTTGACCCAGGGAATGTTGCCGAACAGGTAACCCGCAAGCGTCAGAGAGCCGACCCAGAACGCGCCGCCCGTGACGTCGTAGAGCGTGAACTTGCGCCGCGTCATTTGCGCCACACCCGCGACGAAGGGCGCGAAGGTGCGCACGAAGGGCATGAAACGCGCCAGCACGATCATGATGCCGCCATATTTTTCGTAGAACTCATGCGCCTGGTTGAAAGCGCGTCGGTTGAACCAGCGCGAGTCTTCCCACTGGAACACCTTCGGCCCGAAAAAGCGGCCGATCGTGTAGTTGCTCTGATTGCCCAGGATCGCGGCCGCGGTCAACAGGCCTATCGACAAGGGCAGGTCCATCAGCCCCGCGCCGCACATTGCGCCGACCACGAACAACAGCGAATCGCCGGGCAGGAACGGCATGACGACGACGCCGGTCTCGACGAAGATGATCAGGAACAGCAACGCGTACACCCATTGGCCATGGTTCTGCACGAAGCTGGCGAGGTGCACATCGATGTGCAGAACGAAGTCGAGCAGCAGGGCGAACAGTTCCATGCGAATCATTATCCCCGGCGCAAACATGAGAGCTGCGCCGCTTCCTACAATGGCGGCATGCAGCATGACCTCCAGCCCGGCGCGCGCCGGCCGATCCGCGAACTCGACGACGAACTGGTGAGCCAGATCGCGGCCGGCGAGGTCGTGGAGCGGCCGGCCTCCGTGGTGCGTGAACTCGTGGACAACGCCCTCGACGCAGGGGCGATCGAGATCGGCATCAAACTCAGCGGCGGCGGGGTGCGCGCTATCGTCGTCGAAGACAACGGCGAGGGCATCGAACCCACTGAACTGGCGCTCGCGCTGCGGCGCCACGCGACGAGCAAGATCGCCTCGCTCGGCGATCTCGAATCGGTGGCGACCATGGGTTTTCGCGGTGAGGCCTTGGCCGCCATCTGCTCCGTGGCGGAGGTTCAACTGACGAGCCGCACCGCCCACGCCGCACATGCGCACCGCCTGGACGCGCGCAGCGGCGAGTTGCAGGCCGCGGCGCGCGCACCAGGCACGACGCTGGAGGTACGCGAGTTGTTCTTCAGCACCCCGGCACGCCGAAAGTTCCTCAAGACCGACGCGACCGAACTCGCACACTGCCTGGAAGCGGTGCGGCGCCACGCCCTGGCGCGCCCTGACGTCGAGTTCGCAGCCTGGCATGACGGCAAGGCGCTGCTGCACTGGCGTCGCGCGCCGGCACGCCAGCGCGTGCTCGACGTGCTTGGCGCCGAGTTCATCGCCCAAAGTGTGCCACTCGAGTTGGACACCGGGGCGCTGAGCGTGGGTGGATTCGCCGGCCTGCCCGAAGCCGCACGCGCGCGTGCCGACCAGCAATATGTCTACGTCAACGGCCGCTACGTGCGCGACCGCCTCATCGCCCACGCGGTGCGTTCGGCCTATGAAGACGTGTTGCACGGCGAGCGCCAACCGAGCTACGTGCTGTGCATCGGAATCGCGCCGGAACGTGTCGACGTGAACGTGCACCCGACCAAGGTGGAAGTGCGCTTTCGCGACTCACGCGAAATTCACCACGCGGTGCGCAGCGCTGTCAGCAGCGCACTCGCCGCGTCGCGCGCGGGCGCACTGCGGCGACCAGCCGATGCGCAACTTCATCCCGGCCTGGCCCCCGCATCCCGAGCTGCAAGCAACGGGCTCGTCAACGTTGACGCAGCCACCGGCCAGCGGCCGGCGGCTTGGCCCGGGGTCAGTGCCAGTGCCTGGGGCGCGACCGCGGCGCAAGCGACGCTGTCCCTGCAGCAACTCTCGGCGCTGCGTGTTTCAGAACCGCCCGCGCCATGGCGCGCGAATCGTGCCGAGCCCGGGCCCGAAGCGTCGGACGACTCCGACCCGCAGGCTTGGCCGCTCGGTCGAGCCATCGCGCAAATCGCCGGCACCTACGTGCTTGCGGAAAGCGCGCAAGGCCTGGTGATCGTGGACATGCACGCAGCGCACGAGCGCATCGTCTATGAGCGCCTGAAGGCGAGCCGTGCCGCGACGGGGATCGTTTCCCAGCCGCTGCTGATTCCGGTCACCTTCAGCGCCACCGCGCAAGAAATCGCCACCGCGCAGTCGCAAGCCGAAGAACTGCTGCAACTTGGGTTCGACATCGCGCCCCTGAGTGCCAGCACGCTCGCGGTGCGCTCGCAGCCCGCGGCGCTGGCCGGCAGCGACACGGTCGAACTCGCGCGCAGCGTGCTCGCCGAACTCGCCCAGTTTGACGCCAGCCACGTCGTGCAGCGCGCCCGCGACCGCATTCTCTCGACGATGGCCTGCCACGGCGCAGTGCGCGCGAATCGCAAACTCACGCTCGAAGAAATGAACGCGCTGTTGCGCGACATGGAAAGCACGGAACGCGCCGATCAATGCAACCACGGGCGGCCCACGTGGCGCCGGATCGGCATGAAGGAATTGGATCGCATGTTCTGGCGCGGCCAGTGAGTGCATGGCTCGAACCGGGAGACCCCTCATGCCGCACCGTTCACGTTCCGAGCGTCGCCTCTGGCCCTGGCTGACGGCAGGCCTGCTCGCTGTGGCGATGCTCGCGGGCTGCCAAAGCCTCGAGATTCAGCAGCGCAAGTGGATCTTCATGCCGTCACAGGCACAGCCCTGGTCCGAGACGCAGACTCTGGGCATGGACGACGTGTGGATCGAGCATCAATCCGCAGCAAGTGGAACCCACGTCAAACTGCATGCCCTGTGGTACGCGGCCCCGGATGCGCAGGCCCCGCTGTTGCTCTACCTGCACGGCGCGCGGCGCAACGTGGCGGGCAGTGCGTTTCGGATTCGCCAGATGCAGCAACTGGGGTTCAGCGTGCTTGCCGTGGACTACCGCGGCTTCGGCAAGAGCAGCGACGAGTTGCCCTCCGAGGAACTGGTCTATGAAGACGCACGTGCTGCATGGGCCTGGCTCGCGCGCGAGCACCCGACACAACAACGCTGCATCTTCGGCCATTCTCTCGGCGGCGCGATTGCGGTGCAACTCGCGACCGAAGTCGACGACGCGAAAGGCGTGATCGTCGAAGGCACGTTCACCTCGATCCCCGACGTGTTCGAGTCGATGCGCTGGGGCTGGCTGCCGATCACGCCTCTGATCACGCAGCGCTTTGACTCGGCCGGCAAGGTCGGCCGCGTGCGCATGCCGATGCTCGTCGTGCACGGCGCGAACGACGCGTTGGTGAGCCCCGAGCTGGGCCGCGCGCTGTACGAGCTCGCGCCCCTGCCCAAGCGCTTCGTCCTGGTTGAAGGCGGCACCCACTACAGCACCAACGGCTTGGGCCAGCAACATTACCGAGACGCCATGCGCGAGCTGTTCGGACTGGGCACGTAGATCGCGATCCCTGGCAGATCATCATTGCGAACGACATGGTCACATTGAAGTTGAAGGCGGGCGCGCCGCGTCCGCCGCAGCCGGGTTCGGCGCTGCGCAGGCGCCCGCCCATTCGCGGCGGCAGCGGCCTCGTGCGCAGCGCGGCCCAGGCGCGCCCGGCGCCGCCACCGCAGAGCGCCAAGCCCATCCCGCAAGCGCGGGGCGAACGGCAAGCGCCGCCTGCGCCTGCAGCAGCGCATCAACCGAACCATGCGCCTGGCTCGATGCGCCTGTCCAAACGCATGAGCGAACTCGGCCTGGCATCGCGCCGCGAAGCCGACGACTGGATCGCCAAGGGCTGGGTGCGGGTCGACGGCCGCGTGATCAGTGAACTTGGCTCTCGCGTCATGCCCGGCCAGGCCGTGACGCTCGATCCGCGCGCAAAGGGGGAACAGGCACGGCGCGTCACCGTGCTCGTGAACAAGCCGATCGGCTATGTCAGCGGCCAGGCCGAAGACGGCCATGAGCCGGCACTCGTCCTGGTGACGCCGCAAAACCGCTGGCGCGATGACCCAAGCACACTCCAATTCAAACTGGAACACGTGCGTCACCTGGTGCCCGCCGGGCGCCTGGACATCGACTCGGTGGGCCTGCTGGTGCTGACACAAGACGGCCGCCTGGCGAAACAGCTCATCGGCGAGGGCGGCAGCATCGAAAAGGAATACCTGGTGCGAGTTCAAGCCGCCGAGCCCGGCCCCGTGCCCGCCACCACCCTCGAACTCTTGCGCCAGGGTCTTTCGCTCGACGGCGAAGAGCTGCGCCCGGCGCGTGTCGACTGGCTGAACCAGGACCAACTGCGCTTCGTGCTGCAGCAAGGCAAGAAACGCCAGATTCGCCGCATGTGCGAAGCCGTGGGCTTGCGCGTGTTGGGTCTGAAACGCGTGCGCATCGGCAAGGTCGTGCTCGGCGATCTGCCCGCCGGCCAGTGGCGTTACCTCGCCGCCGACGAAACCTTTGCCTAGGAGCGTGTCGGGCATGGGGTCGTGCCCGCGTTGGGTCTGCTTTGGGGCCCAGGCTCCCGGCACCGCCTGCAATTGCGCGCTTGCGCAATGCGCCGCGCGCCTGCCGCCAGGCTCGCCATGACGCCCGGCACCGTCGTCACCGCTTTGGTGTTGCTGCTGGGAATTCAGCCGATCACGACCGACCTGTACCTCCCGGCGCTGCCCAACCTGCAGCAGGACCTGGGCGCCAGCGTCGCGGCAACACAGCTGACGCTGTCGGCGCTGATCATCGGTTTCGGGCTCGCGCAGCTCATCTGCGGCCCGTTGGCTGACCGCTTCGGCAGGCGCCCTGTGCTGTTGGCCGGCCTGGCGTTCTATAGCGTGGCCAGCCTGCTCGCCGCGCTCGCGCCGAGCATCGAATGGCTGGTCGTTTGGCGCGCACTGCAGGGCGTGGCAATGGCTGCGGCGGTGACTTGCGGGCGCTCCATCGTGCGTGACCTGTACCGGCCGCAGCAAGGTGCGCGCGTGCTGGCGCGCGGCCTGGGCGGCCTGGGACTGCTCGCGTTCGCAGCCCCCCTGCTCGGTGGCGCCATCGTGCATGTCCTCGATTGGCACGCCACGCTGCTCGTGCCGGCGCTGTTCGGTGGCGCCAGCCTGGCCTTCATCGCGCTGCGCTTTGAAGAGACGATTCCGAATCGCAACCCGCACGCCACGCGGCTCGTGCCGCTGCTGCGCAACTGGTCGATGATCGTCGCGCACCCGACGTTTCGCGCCTACGCCGCGCTGCTGTGCCTGACCTATGCAGGCCTGTTCACCTTGCTTGCGGCAAGCTCGTTCGTCTACATCGGCGTGCTCGGCGTCTCGCGCCTGGCTTGCGGCGCGATCCTCGCAGTGAACTCGCTGTTCTATGTGATCGGCACTGTGTTGTGCCGGCGCCTGCTCAAACACCACGGCTTGCGCCCCACGGTGGCGATCGGCGGCGCGTTCAGTTTGAGTGGCGGATTGCTCACGGCGCTGCTGTCGCTGGCCGGGGCCCACGAGGTCTCGGTGTGGAGCATCATCGTCCCGAGCTGGCTGTTCATGGTCGGCCACGGCATGCACCAGCCCTGCGCCCAGGCCGGTGCCATCGGGCCGTTTCCCGACAAGGCCGGCACGGCGGCGTCGGTATCGGGTTTTCTGATGATGCTGGTTGCGTTCGGCGTCGGCCTGCTGCTGGGGCGCTATCTGAACGGCACGGTGTTCCCGATGACGCTGGGTTTGGGTGGATTCGGGATCGGCGTCGCGTGCGTCGCCTGGACCTCGGTGCAACGGCACGGCGAACCGGCACAACCTGCCCTGGTGCAACCGCTTTGACACGTTGATATGGAGCCCTGTGTCATCTGTCTGGCGGGGCCCACGGCTTCGGGCAAGAGCGCGATCGCGTTGGCCTTGGCCGAGTCGCTGCCGAGGCCGGTGGAGATTGTCAGCGTCGACTCGGCGCTCGTGTACCGCGGCATGGACATCGGCACCGCCAAGCCCAGCGCGGCGCAACGCGCTGCCGTGCCGCACCACCTGATCGACATCATCGAGCCGAGCCAAAGTTTTTCGGCGGCGCGCTTCGTCAGCGATGCGCAGCGCCTCATCGCCGAAATCAATGCGCGCGAACATGTGGCGTTGCTCGTCGGCGGCACGATGCTTTATTTCAAGGCGCTGATCGAAGGCCTGGATCTCCTGCCCCCGGCCGACCCCGCGCTGCGTGCAGAGCTCGACTCCCAGGCGGCAGCCCGCGGCTGGCCTGAAATGCACGCCGAATTGGCGCGCATCGATCCGATCACCGCGGCGCGGCTGGCGCCGACCGATGCGCAACGCATCCAGCGTGCGCTGGAGGTGTTTCACCTCGCGGGCCGGCCCATCTCGTCGCTGCACGGCAGCGCCGCGAGGGCCGGCATCGCACCGTTGTTGGTCGCCCTCGAACCGCTGGACCGGGCCTGGCTGCACGCGCGCATCGCGAATCGCTTTCACTCGATGCTCGCGGCTGGCCTGGTCGACGAAGTTCGCGCCTTGCGCGCACGCGGCGACCTGCACGCTGCCTTGCCGGCAATGCGCTGCGTCGGTTACCGCCAAACCTGGGAAGCGCTGGAGCGCGGCGACCTTGGCACGCTCGCCGAACGCGCGATTGCCGCGACGCGCCAGCTCGCCAAGCGCCAGCTCACCTGGTTGCGCGCCATGCCCCTGCGCGCCCGCGTGGCGTGCGACGCAGCCGACGCCGAGCAGCGCGTGATCGCCCTCGCACGCCGCGCGGCTGCGGCCTGAACTTGCGCCATCCCTCGCTGGGGGCGCGAATCTCGGCGCGCCATGGTTCAATCGCGGCGATGAATTCACCGCTTCCCCTGCTGCGGCTGCGCGGCCTGGCCAAAGGCTACGCAGCAAGTCCGGTGTTCGGCAGCGTCGACCTCGACGTCGCCGCCGGCGAATTCGTTGCCATCGTCGGCGAATCGGGGGTCGGCAAATCGACGCTGCTCAATTGCATCGCCGGTCTGGACAACATCGACTCGGGCACGGTGCACATCGACGGCGCGGCGATGAGCGCTTTGCCTGAAAGCGAGCAGGCATTGCTGCGGCGCCGCCTGCTCGGCTTCGTGTTCCAGGCGTTCCACGTGCTGCCCTACCTGAGCGTGGCGCGCAACGTCGCGCTGCCGCTGTTGCTGCTCGGGCGCGACGAACCGGGCCGCGTCGAGCAGCTGCTCGGCGCGGTGGGCCTGCAGGGGTTGGGGCCACGCATGCCGCAAACGCTGTCGGGCGGCGAATTGCAGCGCGTCGCGATCGCGCGCGCGATGGTGCATTCCCCCAAACTCATCCTCGCCGACGAACCCACCGGCAACCTCGACCCGAAAACCGCGCAACGCGTGCTCGAAACATTTCGCGAACAGGTGCACATCGCTGCTGCGGCTTGCGTTCTCGTCACGCATTCGCCGGCTGCCGCAGCGCATGCCGACCGGGTGCTGGTGCTTGACGCAAACGGGCTGAGGCCGCGAGTGTGAAGCTGCGCCGGCGCTTGCTTCGTGCGTTGCCCTCTGGTCGCTGCCGGGGCCGCTTCGCATTCCCTCGGGCGCGCCGATCCCTTCGGACGGCCCGCCGCAACTGACATGCTGAGGCTGCTGCGCGAACTCTCGTGGCCCGAGCTGCGCCACCATGCGTGGCGCCACCTGAGCGCCTGGTTCGCCGTGGTGCTCGGCGTGGCGTTGGCGTTTGCCGTGCACTTGATCAATCAGTCTGCGCTGGCCGAGTTCAGCGCCGCGGTGCGCAGCGTCAACGGCCAGCCCGATTTCGAGTTGCGCGAGTCGCATCGAAGCTTCGGCGGCGGTTTCGACGAAGGCATCTATGCCCGCGTTGCGGCGCACCCGGGGGTCGCGCTCGCGAGCCCGGTGCTGGAACTCGAGACCTACGCCTTGAACATCGCCGGCCGCCGCGTCACGTTGCGTGTGATCGGACTCGACGCACTGGTCGCCGCTTCGCTGTCGCCGCAGTTGATGCCAAGGCCCGCGGCGAGCGCCGATCGGCTCAGCGTGCTCGACCCGGGCGCGGTGTTTCTCAACGCCGCGGCTGCGCATGAACTCGGTGCATCCGGCGTGGTTCGATTCGGCAGCGGCGCGTCCCAGGTTGGACTTGAGGTCAAGGGCAGCGTCGCCGCACCCGGGTCGCCGCTGGCGGTGATCGATATCGCCGGGGCGCAGGCCGCGTTCGGCAAGCTCGGCCGCATCAGCCGCATCGACGTGCGCCTGGCCAGCGGCGCCTCGGCCGACGCCGTATTGCGCGATCTCGCATTGCCCGCTTCATTGCGCGCTGCGTCGCCGGACGAGTCAACGCTGCGCGTGTCGAACCTGTCGCGTGCTTATCGTGTCAACCTCACGGTGCTGGCCCTGGTCGCGCTTTTCACCGGGGCGTTCCTGGTCTATTCGATCCTGTCGCTGTCGGTCGCGCAGCGCACGCCCGAGTTCGCGCTGCTCGGCGTGCTCGGCCTGAGCGCCCGCGAACGACTGGGCCTCGTGCTCGCCGAGTCGGCCGTGCTCGGCATCGCCGGCAGCGCGGCAGGGCTGGTGTTGGGCTTCGGTCTCGCCGCAATTGCGCTGAAGCTGCTCGCGGGCGACCTGGGGGGCGGCTACTTTCCGGGCGTCGCGCCGCAGCTGCAAAGTGGCGTTGCGGCGCTGCTGCTGTACGCGCTGCTCGGCGTTGCAGCAGCCCTGGCCGGTGGCTGGTTTCCGGCACGAGCGGCGCAACGCATCGCCCCGGCACCGGCGTTGAAGGGCTTGATGCCGGTGAGCAGCGGCGCCTCGTCAGCGGTATGGGCGTTCGGCTCGATGGCCGCTGCAGTCATGCTGGCGCTGGCCCCACCTTGGTTCGGCCTGCCGCTGGCGGCGTACGCCTCGGTGGCCCTGCTGCTGATCGGCGGTATCGCCGCGATTCCGGCCGGCGTTGCCTGGCTGTTGCGCGGCCTCGCGCCGCCGCGCCGGCCGCTGGCTCTGTTGGCGCTGGAGCGCGCCCGACAGCAGCGGCACCAGGCGACGACAGCGGTGGCCGGAATCGTCGCCAGTCTCGCCTTTGCGGTTGCGCTGACCGTCATGGTCGGGAGTTTTCGCGGCTCAGTGACGGCATGGCTCGGCCAGATCCTGCCCGCCGACCTCTATGCGCGCACCGCGACGGGCAGCGCCGCTGCCGATACGCTGTACCTGCCCGGCGACATCCTGCAACGGGTGCGCGCCCTGCCCTCAATCGAGCGCGCGCTTGGGCAGCGGGTCTACGCGGCGCAATTCGATCCGGCGCGCCCCAGCGTGGCGGTGCTGGCGCGGCCGCTGGGCGACGCAGCGGCGAGCCTGCCGCTGCTGGGCGAACTGCGGCCGAGCGTATCCGATGCGCTGAACGTCTACGTCAGCGAAGCCTTCGCCAGCCTGTATCGCAGCGGCGCCGGAGCGCGTTTCGAATTGCCACTTGCGGACGGTCAAACCCGGGCCGCCTATGTGCGCGGCATCTGGCGCGACTACGCACGCCAGCACGGCGCGATCGCAATCGATGCCGCGGACTACCAGGCCGCGAGCGGTGACACGCGCATCAATGACCTGTCGCTGTGGCTGAAGACAGGCAGCAAGCCCGGCGAGGTTCAGGCGCAGATTGCCGGCCTGCTTGACGCCGGCGCGGCTGCAGGAGCCGGCATGGCACTCGAATTCGCCTCCGCCGCTGAATTGCGCGCGACTTCGTTGCGCATCTTCGACCGCAGCTTTGCCGTCACCTATTGGTTGCAAGCTGTCGCGATCGGTATCGGCTTGTTCGGCATCGCCGCGAGCTTCGCCGCGCAGGTGCTGGCCCGGCGCAAGGAATTCGGCGTGCTGCTGCACCTGGGCTTGACGCGCGCCCAGGTGCTGCGAATGGTCGCCCTGGAAGGCGCGCTCTGGTCCTGCGCCGCCGCACTCTTGGGCACCGCCCTCGGCCTGGGCGTCAGCGTGATCCTGGTCAAGGTCGTGAATCCGCAAAGTTTTCACTGGAGCATGGACCTTGCCGTGCCGTGGGCGCGGCTCGCGCTGTTGATGCTGGGCGTGGTCGCCAGCGCCACCCTGACCGCCTGGTGCGCGGCGCGCGCCTGCGCCGGCGCGAACCAGGCCCTGCTCGTGAAGCAGGACTGGTGAAGCGCCTCTTCCGTGTCGTTCGGCACGTCTTGTGCCGGGATGCGGGCGCGCATGCGCCGGGGTCGGGCTTCAAACGCGCCCGACGCTGCCGATACCTGAACGGTCAGGAACCAAGCATTGAGGCAGAGCATGGGCAAGCCCGATCAGCTATCGCAAGACGCCGATGAATCGTTGAAGCGAATCCGCAATGAGCTGAAGGAATTGCTGAACCGTTCCCCAGGCGCACGCGAAGTGCTGCCGCACCTGGCGGTTTTGGAACATGCGCTGAAGTCGCATGGCGTGGATGCGCTCGATGGCCTGCCGCCGCGAGTCCTGACACGTGCCACGACGCAATTGCTCGGCGTTTTGTCCGAGCCGCTGAGCGAAGGCATGACCGAGCTTCGCGCGTGGCTCTCGAGGGCGCTCTTGGCCCGCGAAGAAGACGCGGCCGCCCCGCCCGCCCCGCCCGCCCCGGTGAGACCGGCGCGACGGTCGACCGATGTGACCGTCGACAACGTCGACGTGACTGAATCCAGCCTGTCCGACTTCATGCGCGTCGTCGAAGCGGAAGAGCGCAAGTTCTGAGTGCCCCAGGCCGCCGCTGCGCGGCAGCCACCCCAAGGACCACGGAGGGCCCCTTCACTGCCCTTGGGGTCAAGGGTACTTGGGGTGGCCTGGCCTTTCCTTGAGAGGCTCGTTCGGCGAGCCGCTGCGGCCCGCACCGGCGCTGTGCGATGCTCGCGCCATGCATCGGCGCAGCTTCATGCTTTCGTGGGTCGGCGCGTTCAGCGCCGGCGCGCCGGGCGCGGCGAATCTGGCGCCGCGCAGCCTCGTGTTTCCTGCCGACTTCGGTGCACACCCGCAACAGCGCATCGAATGGTGGTACCTCACCGGACAGCTCTGGGCATCGGCCGCAGCTGCGAGCGTGGACACGACGGCGCCGCCACAGTTCGGCTTCCAGGTGACGTTCTTTCGCTCACGCACCCAGGTCGATCCTGCACACCCGAGCCGCTTTGCTGCAAGCCAACTGCTGTTTGCGCATGTCGCGCTGACCGACGTCGAACAGCGGCGCATGCGCCATGACCAGCGCATCGCGCGCACCGGCTTTGCGCGCGCCGGGTTCGACCCCGCCGACACGAACCTGACCCTGCACGATTGGAACCTGGCGCGCAGCGGACCAGCCCACATGAGCCGATACGCGACGCAAGTCCGCAGCCCGGCGGCGGCGTTTGGAATGCGCTTGCAGTGCGAGGCGACGCAGCCGGTGCTGCTCCAGGGTGACAACGGCTGGTCGCGCAAAGGCCCGAACGCCGCGCAGGCAAGCCTGTACTACAGCCAGCCGCAACTCAGCGTGAACGGCAACTTGCAGCTCGACGCGCGCGAAATCGCGGTGCAAGGTCGGGCCTGGCTCGACCATGAATGGGCCGATGCACTGCTCGACCCGCTGGCCGTCGGCTGGGACTGGATCGGAATGAATCTGCACGACGGCTCGGCGTTGGCCGCGTTTCGGCTGCGCCGCGCCGACGGCCACACGCTCTACGCTGGCGGCAGTTTTCGCCCCTCCGGCGGCGCGCCGCGGATCGATGCTGCGCAGTCCGTCAGGTTCACGCCGAAACGCTGGTGGACCAGCCCACATTCCGCCGCGCGCTACCCGGTGCAGTGGGCGATTGAAACCTCGAGCGGGAGCTTTGAAGTGCGCGCCTTGCTCGACGACCAGGAACTCGACAGCCGCGCCAGCACCGGGGCCATCTATTGGGAAGGCCTGAGCGAGTTGCTCGATGCCAGCGGCCGGCGCATCGGCCTGGGCTATCTCGAAATGACTGGCTACGCCGGGGCGCTGCGTTTGTAGCGCGGCGCGTCTGGGTACAACGCGGCGTGTCTTGAAGCGCCGCAATCAAACCCCCATAGACTTGCCACCATGACTGCTGCCCTGCCCTCGAAAAACATCCGTTCCCTGAGTGGTTTGCGACCCTATTTGCGGCGCTACCGCTGGC
>JAEMQF010000064.1 GCA_022758925.1 Burkholderiales bacterium
CGGCACCTCGCCACCATGGTCGCGCACGAGGATCTCGCAGGTCTGCATCAGGTGTCGCGCCTTGCTGCGGTACAGGCCGATGCTGCGAATCTTTTCCTCTACCCCGGGCAGTCCCAACGCCAGCAGCTTGTGCGGTGTGTTCGCCACCGCGAACAGGACGCGCGTCGCCTTGTTGACGCCGACGTCGGTGGCCTGCGCCGACAGCAACACGGCTGCGAGCAGCTCAAACACGCTCGTGTATTCGAGTTCGGAGCGCGGCGCGGGGTTGGCAGCCGCCAGGGTGGCGAAGAAGGGCTCGACCAGCGCGTCGCGCATGGGCTCAGGCAGCAGCTTGGAGCCGCGCGCCAGCCTGTTCGATGGCTGCGGCCAGCTCAGCGTAGTTGTGCATCGCCGGAAACTGCGGATAGGTGGCGACGATGGGCTGCGGCGCGTGGATGAAGAAGCCGGCATGCGCAGCCTCGAGCATGCCGATATCGTTGAACGAATCCCCGGCGGCGATCACCTGATAGTTCAGGCCCTTCAACGCATTCACGGCCATGCGCTTCTGGTCCACTTGTCGCAGCCGGTAGCCACGCACGAATCCCTGAGCATCGACCACGAGCCGGTGACACAGCAGTGTGGGGCGTGCGAGTTGGCGCATCAAAGGATCGGCGAATTCGTAGAACGTGTCGGACAGGATGAAGACCTGAAACCGGGAACGCAACTCATCGAGGAATTCGCGTGCGCCGGGCAGCGCGCCCATGCCTTCGATCACGCGCTGGATGTCGGCCAGTTTCAACCCATGTCGGGCCAGCAGCGCCAGCCGTTGCCGCATCAGCTTGTCGTAATCGGGTTCGTCGCGCGTGGTGCGCGCGAACTCGGCGATCCCGGTGCGTTGCGAGAACTCGATCCAGATTTCGGGGACCAGCACGCCCTCCAGATCGAGGCAAACCACCTGCATCGCGCCGGCTCCAAGGAGTGATGTACAACGACCGCCGCGCAGCGAACGCTGCATCTCAACTGCCGGCCGGGATGGTAACCCAGGCGTTTCGCTACCATTGGCGTTGCCGGCCACCGCCATGCCTCGCTTTGCACGGGGTCGATCGGTTGGCGGCGAGGGGAGTCCCATGGCGATGAAGCCTTTGTCGACTTCGCGCACTCGCGATGTTGCCGGTCCCGCCGAGCCGGTGGCGATGAGCGGGCGCGCGGTCAGCCCCTCCAAGGGTGTTGAGTTGCCGGGTCAAGCGAATGCGACGCGGGACCCGCAGGACGCCGAGGGCCATGGGCAGCAGCAGCGTCCACGCGAAGAACGTGAGCTCGATGAACAGCGCCAGGCTCTGGCGCGGCTGATCGTCGGTGTGTTCGAAGTCGAAGGCGAGTCCGGGGGCGGTGAGCCGTTGCGAGAGGCCGATCCGGCCCCGACGCAAGACGCCGCCACGGCGCCGCAGCCGCTTCGCAACCCGGAGCTGGAACAGGCGGTGATCGAGTTCATGTACGCCTTGTTCCACGCCCTGGATCAAATCGACGACGCCGAACCGACCTTGGCCTATCGCGTGCCGGCATCGGGCAGCGCCGCCGCGGGCAGCCGCAGCGCGTTCGGCGAGCGCCTCGATCTGTTGGCGAGCCGCATTGCGGCCGCATCACCGCCGGCGCCCGGCAGCAGCGCCGAAGCGGCGGAGTTCGGCCTCTCGCCGCGCCTGGTGCTCGGCTACACGAGCGTGTTGCGTGCAATTCACGGCGACCCTGCCTTGCTGACGCCGGCAAGCGACACGCGGCCAGCGCTCGCGGCGCTGTTGCGACGCCTGGCCAACGCCATGCACGTCGCCCGGACAACGGGCTATGCGACCGCGGCCACGGCCGGTGCCTTGCTGCACGTGCGCGCCTGAAACCCGGGCCGCTGCGGCCAGCGGCAGATAGCATCGGCGCATGAACCACAAACTGCTGATCGGCTTCCATGCGGTGGGCGTGCGCATCAAGGTTCATCCGCAAACCGTGCTCGAGATCCAGATCGACAGCGCGCGGCGCGACCAGCGCATGCGCCAGTTCGCGCAACGCGCGCAAGAGGCGGGGATTCGCATCCTCCCAAGCAACGACGCACTCTTGACCAAGACTTGCGGTACGCCGCGTCACCAAGGCGTGGTGGCTCGCGTGCAGCCGCTGCCCGTCAGCCATTCTCTGGACGATACGCTCGACGCGGTAAGCGGCGAACCGCTGCTGCTGGTACTGGACGGCGTCACCGATCCGCACAACCTTGGCGCTTGCCTGCGCGTGGCCGACGGCGCGGGCGCGTGCGCCGTGATCGCACCCAAGGACCATGCTGTGGGCGTGAACGCGACGGTGGCCAAGGTGGCCAGCGGCGCTGCCGAGACGGTGCCCTACTTCATGGTGACGAACCTGGCGCGAACGCTCGCTGAACTGAAGGAGCGCGAAATACGCATTGTCGGGCTCGCCGACGATGCCGGCGAGTCGCTCTATGCGCGGGACTTGCGGGGCCCGCTGGCGTTCGTGCTCGGCGCCGAAGGCAGCGGCTTGCGCCAGTTGACACGCAAGACCTGCGACGCGCTGGTGCATCTGCCGATGCTCGGCGCAGTGGACAGCCTGAATGTCTCGGTGGCCAGCGGTATCTGCCTGTACGAGGCGCTGCGCCAGCGCGCTGGCGCTCAGGGCGAGTGATCGCTTTCGGATCGGATCGATCGGGTTACGCGCGAGCAACCCGCGGGCAACCCGCGGGCAACCCGCGAGCAACCCGCGAGCAACCCACGAGCAACCCGCGAGCAACTCGCTGCAAACGTGAAAAGTTCACGCAGGTCCCGAGAAAATACGTGTGACTCCAAGGGTTCCCGCAGCTCACGCGAATATGGTCACGCTCCAAACTACCCGACCTTTCACGCTTGCGCCATGAACAAACAACAACTGGGCGAGAGGCAGGAGTTTCACAAGCCGCATCGACTGTGGATGACGGAGAGCTTTGCGGTTCTGATGGCGGCATTGAGCCCGGTGCGGGAGTTCGCTGGTGGCGCCGGGCGCACGGTTCGGCAAAGCCCCTACGGTGTGGGCGAAACGGTGCAACGCATCGAGGCCGAGGCCCGCCAGCAAGGCTTGTCGGTGTTGGCTGAGCTGAATGGCACCGAGCCCGTGATCGTGTTCGGTTCGTCGATCGGCGGCACGCCGGTGGTGATGGACCGCGCCGACTCGCGACCCGCGATTCCATTGAGTCTGGGTGTGCGCCAGCGCGCGGGCGGCGGCGCGGAAGTGCTGCTCGCCGACGCGGCGCGGGATTCCGAGTCCGATTGGGCCGATCTTCCGGCGCAGGTCACCGACGACCTCGCGGCGCTGCCGAAGTGGGTTGATCGCGCGCTGACGTGATGCAGCGCTGAGCCGCCGCCGGCAGGCGGCGCCGAATCGTCAAATTCCGCCGAACACGCCCACGGCGGCTCCCAGCGCGACCAGCCACATCGGGCTGAGTTTGCTGCGCAACATCGACCAGAGCGTGATGCTCACGAGTGCGACCGCGCCGCTGCGCTGCGTCGGTTCGCGCACAAACGGTTCGGCAAGCACCCAGCCGGTGGCGGCGAGCAGACCGAGCGTGAGCGGCGTCATGCCGCTCGTGAAGGCGCGCAGCAATCGCGAGTCGCGACGGCGTGCGCCCCAACGCGCGAAGTACAGCGTCAGCACCGTGGAAGGCAGCAGGCAGCCGAGCATGGTCGCGGCGACGCCCCACAGGCCGGCGATGTTCCAGCCGATGACGGCGACGAACAACACGTTCGGGCCCGGCGCGGCCTGGGCAATCGCGATCGATGCACTGAACTGGCTCTGCGTGATCCAGCCGTTGTCAAGCACGACATAGCGCTGCATGTCGGGTGCGGTGGTGATGGCGCCGCCCACAGCGAGCAGGCTGAGCAACATGAAATGCAGCGTCAGCGCAAGCAGCTCGGGCAGGCTCAGGGCACTCGTGAACGCAGCCATGAGCGCAATCAATCCGGCGCGGACGAACGCTCAGCGGGCCAGCCTGGACCAGGCCAGCGCCACCGCGGCGCTGCCAAGCAGTCCGAGCACGGCGACAAGCGGCCAGCGCAGCCATGCGATCGCCACCAACGCCAGCCCGGCCAGGCCCAGGCACAGAGGCAGGCCGAGCGGGTTGACTTTCAGCGTGCTCGCCAGCTTGGCGGCAGTGGCCAGCACCAGCCCGGCGGCAACCGCACCCATGCCGCGCAACGCCCCGGCCAGCATCGGTTCGTGCGCGAACTCGCTGTACAGCGCGGCCAGAATCAACACGATCAGCAGCGGCAGCGCGAGCAGGCCGGCACAAGCCGCGAATGCACCACGCAGGCCGAAGTAGCCGTGACCCAGTCCGAGGGCCAGGTTCACGATGTTCGGCCCAGGCAGGATCTGGCTGATCGACAACATCTCGACGAACTGTTCGCGCGTCAGCCAGCGTTTGCGTTCCACCAACTCGCGCTGCGCGACGGCGAGCACACCACCAAAGCCTTGCAGTGCCAGGTTGTTGCAGGCCCAGAACAGCTCAAGGGGGTTCGCCGGTCGAGGCGTCGAGCCCGGCGCCTCATTGCAGCGCACGCAAGGCCTCGGGATTGACGATGTTGCTGGGGTGGTGGTCGATGAAATTGAGGACGTTCTCAAACGCACTGCGGAAGTACAGCTCGTAGCTGTCTTGCTCGACGTAGCCGAGGTGTGGAGTGCAGATCGCGTTTTCCAGGCGCAACAGCGGGTGGCCTTGCCCGATCGGTTCGCTCTCGAAAACGTCGACCGCCGCGATGCCGGGGCGGCCCAGGTTCAGTGCCGCGACGAGCGCCCCGTCTTCAAACAATTCGGCGCGCGAGGTATTCACGATCAACGCGGTCGGCTTCATGCGCGACAAGGCGTCGAGCGTGACGATGCCGCGCGTGGTGTCGTTCAGGCGCAGGTGCAGACTCAGGACGTCGCAGCTTTCGAAGAAGGCCTCGCAACTCGGCGCCGCGGTCAGGCCGTCTGCGAGCGCGCGTTGGCGCGAGCCCTCGCTGCCCCAGACCATGACCTGCATGCCGAACGCTCGGCCGTAACCGGCAACGATGTGGCCGATCTTGCCGTAGCCCCACACGCCCAGCGTGCGCCCGCGGAGCTGGTGGCCCAGGCACAAATTCGGCGGCAGCGACGCGGCCTTCAGGCCCGACTGCTGCCACACGCCATGTTTCAGGTTCGCGATGTACTGGGGCAGGCGGCGCGCGGCCGCCAGCACCAGGGCCCAGGTCAATTCCGCCGCAGCGTGGGGCGAGCCCACGCCTTCGGCGACGGCGATGCCCTGGCGCGTGCAGGCCTCAATGTCGATGTGAGGCCCAACCCGCCCCGTCTGCGAGATCAGTTTCAGCCGGGGCAGCCGTTCGAGCAAGGCACGCGGGAAGTGGCTGCGCTCGCGAATCAACACCAGGATGTCGGCATCGCGCAGCCGCGCTGAAAGGTGGCCGGTGCCCTTCACGGTGTTGGTGAACACCTTGGCGTTCAGCGACGCCAGCAGCGTTGCGCAACTCAACTTGCGCACCGCGTCCTGGTAGTCGTCGAGGATGAAGATGTTCACATCGGGTTCACGAAATCGGGCAATGCCCAGCGGGGCCAGGCGCCATTGTGTAGCATGGCCACTTCGTCAAAAAATTTGCAGGAGACTTCATGTCCATCTCGATGTACTCGGCCAGCGTGCCGATCCTTGTGCGCGCCCTTGACAACCTTCAGTCATGGTTCGACAAGGCCGAAGCGTTCGCGGCGGCGAGGAAATTCGACCCCCAGGTCTTGCTCGCGGCGCGCCTCGCGCCCGACATGCTGCCGTTCACGAAGCAGGTGCAGATCGCCTGCGACAGCGCGAAATTCGGCGTGGCGCGCCTGTCGGGCGTGGAAGCGCCGAAGTTCGACGACACCGAAGTCAGCCTGGCCGATCTGCGCCAGCGCATCGCCAAGACGCTGGAGTACATCCGTTCGGTGCCGGCGCAGCGCCTGGAGGGCACCGAAGACAAAGACATCGTCGTCCCGCGCCGCGACGGCTCGATGACGCTCAAGGGCGAGTTCTACCTGAAGCACTATGTGCTGCCCAACGTCTTCTTTCATGTCACGACGGCCTACGCGCTGCTGCGCCACAACGGCGTGGATCTCGGCAAGGGCGACTTCCTCGGCGCATTGTCCTGACCGCGCCGGTCCGCCCATGCTGGCTTCGGTGCAGGCCAGGACGATGAAGACCCTGAAGTGGGTCGGCGCGAGCGTCGGCTTGTTGGCGCTCGCCGGTGCCATCGTGGCCGGCGGTTACGCCTTCCTGGTACTGCCGAAGGTCGACGGTTCGCTGCAGGTGACAAGTCTGCACGACGTGGTGCGTATCGAACGCGATGTGCATGGCATTCCGACGATACGCGCCAATTCCAGCGAAGACGCTGTTTTCGGCCTCGGTTTCGCGCACGCCCAAGACCGGCTCTGGCAGCTCGAGACGCACCGGCGCATCGGTTCGGGTCGGCTCGCCGAGGCCTTTGGTGCGCCGGCGCTCGAGTCCGACAAGTTCCTGCGCGCTCTGGGCGTGAAGCGCGCCGCGTTGGCCCAGTGGGAAAGAGCAAGCCCGCAATTGCGCGCAACGATGAACGCTTATGCCGCAGGGATCAACGCCTTCGCGACGCAGGCGATGCAGGCCAGGCCACCCGAATTCTTGCTGCTCGGTTTGCAGTTCGAGCCCTGGACCCCACAAGACAGCTTCGCCTGGGCCATCATGATGGCCTGGGACCTGGGGGGAAACTGGCGCACCGAGATGCTGCGCATGCGCCTGGCGTTGAAGATGCCCGTGGAGCGCATCAACGAGCTGATTCCACCCTATCCGGGTGAGAAGCCCCTGCCCACCGCCGACTACGCAGCGTTGTTTCGCGGCCTGCGCCTGGACGGCAAACTTGGCGAGCAGGCATGGCTGCACGCGCCGCCTTCTGGCGTGGAAGGTGTGGGCTCGAACAACTGGGTCGTGAGCGGCAGCAACACCGAGTCGGGCAAGCCGCTGCTCGCGAATGACCCGCATCTGAAGCTCAGCGCGCCGGCACTCTGGTATTTCGCGCGCCTGCAGGCGCCTGGCCTGCACGTCGCCGGCGCCACGATGCCGGGCTTGCCGAACATCGTGCTCGGTCAAAACGAATCCCTGGCCTGGGGTTTCACGAATACCGGCCCGGACGTTCAGGATCTGTACATCGAGCGCATCAAGCCCGACGACCCGACGCTGTACCAGACGCCGCAAGGCTGGTCCCGCTTCGAGACCTTCACCGAAATTCTCAAGGTCAAGGGCCAGCCCGACCTGGCGTTGACGGTGCGTGCCACGCGCCATGGACCAGTGATTTCCGACGCCGGGATTGCGCAGGGCCTGACCGGGCCGAAAGAAAGACCGGGCTATGCGCTGGCGCTGCGCTGGACGGCGCTCGACGCGGACCCCGGCACGCTGGAAGCGTCAATCGAGTTGAATGGCGCGAAGACGGTCACCCAGTTCGTGCAAGCCTTGGCGCGCTACGTCGCGCCGATGCAAAACATGGTCGTCGCCGATCGCGACGGACACATCGGCATGGTCTCGGCCGGACGCGTGCCGCTGCGCAAGCCAGGCAATGACTTGAAAGGCCAGGTGCCGGCACCGGGTTGGGACGCGCGCTACGACTGGGACGGGTTTCTCGACCCGGCGTTGACCCCGCGTGAAGTCGACCCGCCACGTGGCTGGATCGCGACCGCGAACCAGCGCATCCACGCCCCGGAGTATCCGCACTACATCACGAACGAGTGGGCGGCGCCTTATCGCCAGCAACGCATCGAACAATTGCTTGCCGCCAAACCGCGCCACAGCCTGGACAGCCTGCGCGAGATGCAGGCCGACGTCGTGTCACTCGCGACGCAGCGCCTCCTGCCCACGATCCGGCGCGCCAGGTCGGATCATGTGCTGGCGGTCGCCGCGCAGCAGCAGCTTGCCGGGTTCGACGGCACGATGCGTGCTGACGCCGCGGCGCCGTTGATCTTCTGGGCCTGGGCGCGGCAATTGACGATTGCCTTGTTCGGCGACGACGTCGGCCCCGCGATGTTCGAGCGCACCTTGGAGAACCGCAGCTTTCGCGATGCGCTGGAGGGTGTGCTGGAGCGCGGCGACGAGCGCTGGTGTGATCGGCAAGACACGCCTGAAATCGAAACCTGTGCGCAGCAAGTCGACGCCGCGTTCACGCGCGCGCTCGATGAGTTGGCGGCGCAGCATGGCACCGACATCGGCAAATGGAAATGGGGAGCGGCCCATCTTGCCCGCAGCGAACACCGGCCGCTCAGCAGTGTGGCGTTGCTCGCACCATGGTTCGAATTGCGCACGCCGGTCGGTGGCGACACCTTCACCGTCAACGTCTCGCGCGTCAGCCTGCGGCCACTGGCCAGGACCGGCGAGTTGTACCTCGATGAACACGGTCCGTCGCTGCGAGCGCTGTACGACCTGGGGGACCCCTCGAAGTCGCGTGTCATGCATTCGAGCGGGCAGTCGGGCATCGCCTTTTCGCCGCTGTACCGCAGCTTTGTCGCGGCATGGGAACGCGTTGACTACGTGCCGCTGTGGTCGCAGACGCCGCACCACAGCTTGACCCTGGCGCCGCGGCAGTAGAAGCCTGTCGGGCTTTGGGTCGGGCCCGCGTTCGGCCTGTTTGTGGGCGCAGGCCAGGAGCCCCGGCGGCAGCAAGCCACCGGCTGCAATCCGCGAGCCGCGGCTACATCAGCATGTTGTTGCGGATCAGGCCGACGGCCAGACCTTCGAGTTCGAAATCGCCCTGGTCGGGCGTCACGAGCAGGGTTTTGAAGTCGGGGTTCTCGGGGATGAGCTCGATGCCGGCGCGCGTTTTGCGATAGCGCTTGACCGTGACTTCGTCACCGAGGCGCGCCACGACGATCTGGCCGTTCTTCGCCTCCTTGGCTTTTTGCACAGCGAGCAAGTCGCCGTCCATGATGCCGGCGTCACGCATGCTCATGCCGCGCACTTTGAGCAGGTAGTCGGGTCGGCGCGGGAACATGGTCGCTTCCACCGTATAGGTATGGTCGACGTGTTCGAGCGCAAGGATCGGGCTGCCCGCTGCAACCCTGCCCACCAGCGGCAATGAGAGCTGGGCCAGTAACGGCAAGCTGAACTGTTTGCCACGCGATTCGTTGAGCCTGCGCAATGTGTCAGACTTCAAGCGAATTCCGCGCGACGTGCCGCTCACAAGCTCGATCACGCCTTTGCGTGCCAGGGCCTGCAGGTGTTCTTCGGCGGCATTCGCTGAGCGAAAGCCGAGTTCGGCGGCGATTTCAGCGCGGGTGGGAGGAGCGCCAGTGCGTTCGATCGCGCTTTGCACCAGCTCGAGAATCTGCTGCTGGCGGTCGGTGAGTTTGGGGGATTCGTTCACGTCGGGTCCGGTCTGAAGTTATATCCAGTAGCTGTATTTTCATCCAGCTCAATCAAGAATGCAAACAAATTTGCAGCGATCCGGATTGAAAGTGGTGGTGCTGGGCACCGGCGGAACAATCGCCGGGATCGCGCAAACCCCCGCCGACAACGTGCACTACAGCGCGGCGCAGATCGGCGTGCAGCAGTTGCTCGATGCAGTGCCGGCCCTGGCCGGCGAGTCGCTCGAAGCCGAACAGGTGGCACAGCTCGACAGCAAGGACATGGACTACGACGTCTGGCTGAAGCTGGCGCAACGCATCGAGTTCCACCTGCGGCGCGACGACGTTGCCGGTGTGGTGGTGACGCATGGCACCGATACGCTCGAGGAAACCGCTTACTTCCTGCAGCGCGTGCTCGCGCCGCGCAAGCCGGTCGTATTCACCGCGGCGATGCGCCCCGCCAACGCCATGCTTCGCGACGGGCCGCAGAATCTGTTCGATGCCGTGGGCGTGGCGCGCATCGATTGCGCGCAAGGCGTGGTCGCCGTGCTCGCCGGCGCCGTGCATGGTGCGCTCGACGTGCGCAAGGTGCACAGCTATCGGGTCGACGCTTTCGGCTCAGGCGACGCCGGCGTGTTGGGGCGGATCGAAGAAGGGCATTTGCGGCGCCTGCGCGACTGGCCTTCGGGCACGCCGATCGGGCTCGATCGTCTGGGCCTGGACGTCACGGCCTGGCCGCTGGTCGAGATCATCACGGGTCACGCCGGAGTCGGCGGTGCGTTGGTGCAGGCGGCCATCGGCCAAGGCGTGCGCGGGCTCATCGTCGCCGGCCCCGGCAATGGCAGCGTGCACCACAAACTCGAAGCCGCGCTGCGTTTCGCACAACAGCGGGGCCTGCTGATCTGGCGCTGCACGCGCTGCGCCGACGGGCCGGTGTTCGATGAACCCGGCGTGCCGTTTGCGTCGGCGGGTTCGCTCACCCCGGTGCAGGCACGCATCGAGATGCTGCTGACCTTGCTCACGGCGCCGGATTGAGTCTGCCGGCCAGAGCTCAGAGGCTGAGAGGCAATCCCATGCGCCCGCGCCGGGGTGGCCAAGGGCGCTGGAGTAGGCGCGATGCGCAGCCCGGGCCTGCGCCCGGGCAAGCAGCGCAACGCCCGCCAGCGCCCTTGGCCACCCCGGCCCTCCGGGTAAGCCCCCCAAACAGGCCCACTCGTCGTTGCAAATGCTCGCCGGGCCACCGGCCCGGCTGCGCTTTGCGCCTAGATTGGGCCTGTTTGGGGGGCTTACGCGGGTGCATGGGATTGCCTCTCAGCCTCTCAGCCTCTCAG
>JAEMQF010000401.1 GCA_022758925.1 Burkholderiales bacterium
GGGCGGTCGCTGTCCATGCTGAACTCGACGCCTCGGCGTCGGGTATCGACCAGGGCGTCAGGGTCGGTCGCTTCCAGGATGTCCTTGTCTTCGCGCGTGATGACGTGGTCGAAGTCGATGAGCAGCTGCGCCGGGCAGTCTTCTTCGCGGTCGTTGCGGAACAGCCATTGGCAGAGCTGCAGGTTGCCGTCGTCGATCGGCGTGAAGGCATTGACGATGACGTGGCGCACGCCGCTCGGGTACTCGATGTCCAGGCGCCGCGAGAACGGCAGGTAGTAGGCGTTGCGCATGTGGCGCTGCGTGATCGGCTCGGTACTGCCGCTGACGCGCTGAAATGCCGCAGGGTTGCTCGCGGCGACCACGGTCTCGGCGTAGAAGCCGCCTTCGCGCTCGATCAATTCATAGCGGCTCGGTTGCGGCTGCGCGGCCACGCCGAAAGTGGCGCGATGCACGAAGCTGAAATGCGCGTTGTCGAAGCTGTTCTCCAGCACCCGCAGCGGGCTCGTGCCCCACGGCTCGTAGAACTGGAAGATCGTGCGCCAGCCCGGGGCGCCGAACTCGGGCAGATCGGGGATAGGTGCGATCGGCTCTTCCAGCGCGACCCAGGCGTAGCCATAGCGCGCCACGCAACGGTAGGCGGGCGTGCGGTAATCGGCCGGGATCGGCCGCTCGGGGTGATATTGCGGGATGCGGATGACGCGCCCCTGCGCGTCGTAGGTCCAGCCGTGATAGCCGCACTCCAGCGCACCGTTCACGCAACGCCCCTTGCTCAGCTTGGCCGTGCGGTGGCAGCAGCGGTCCTTCAGCGCCGCGGGCTGGCCATCGGGCCCGAGGAACAACACGATGTTCTCGCCGAGCAGCGTAAACGGCAATGGCCGGCCCTCCTGCAGCAACGTCAGCGGCAGCACCGCGTGCCAGAAGCGGCGGAACACGGGTTGGCGCGTGACGAGCATCGGCAGGAAGCTCTGGGTATCTCAGCGTGGGCGCCCGCCGCCGGCGTCAACCCGCCCAGGAGCGCAGCTTGCCGGGGTTGAGCAAACCCTGAGGGTCGAAGCGCTGCTTCATCGCCAACGCGGAATCGGTGGCCAAACGCTGCGCGGCCGAGAGCGTCGCGCGGTCCATGTCGCGCAGCTTGCCACCGTCTTCCAGGATGTAGACATGCGGGTTGTTGATGATCGCGCCGTGGTCGCGGTAGATCTGCATGATCTGCTCGAGCCGCGCTTCGTTCGTGTAGCGCACGATCTGCAGCCCGCTGCAGGTGTAGGCCCCGTTCGTCAGGCGGATGAATTCGACGTGCATCATGACCTCGGGCGCGAGCGCACCCTCGAGCGCGCGCACCTGTTCGAGTGCGCGCGCCGGGTCGAAACGGCTCTGGATGTAGGTCAGGTTCTTGTCGACCTTGAGCGCCTGCAGCGTGGTGTGGTTCCAGCAGTACTCGACGAGCGTGCGCTTGCTGGCTTTGGCCTCGGCCATCGTCTTGCGGTAGGTGACCACGCCGCCATGGGCAGCGATCAGTTCGCGCACCGCGTCTTCCGACGCTTCCAGCACCAGCATCAACGCCGCGTGGCAGCCCTGCGGCAGGTGCTCGGCGAGGGAGGTGAAGTAGTCCGGAATCGGCGCCGCCATGAACGCGAGTTGTTTCTTCACGATGCCGGGCGAGTCGGCGTGCAGCACACGGCAGAAGTCGAGGCCGGCGTCGAACGAGTCGAAAGTGGCGATCATCTCCAGCCACGGCAAGGCCGGCGCCAGCGCCACTTCCAGTTCGAGCACGATGCCGTGCGTGCCCCACTTGTGGTGCAGCAGCATGGCGTCGGGGCCGCGCAGTTCCACAATTTGCGGCTCCGTCTCGACCGACATCACGCGCGCCCCGAGCACGCTGCCGGCCGCCGCGACAGGCCCGTAAGTGATCGACCCGGCGCCGCCGAAGCCACCGCCGAACAGGCCGCCGAGCGTGGCCGCGCGGAACGTCGATGGCAGCCAGCGCAGCTCCCAGCCCAGCGGCTGCGCCTGGCGGTCGAACTCGGCCAGCCGAATGCCGGCTTGTGCCCGCCCGACGCCGCCGCGCGCCCAGCTGAAGGCGTTGCAGCCGCCCATGTCGAGCAAGACGCCGCCGTGCAAGGGCACGATCTGGCCGTAGTTGCCGGTCCCGGCGCCACGCACCGTGATCGGCACGCGCTGCCTCGCGCAGGCAGCGACGACGCGCCGGATTTCGTTTTCGTCACGCGGGCGCACCGCGAGGTCGGCGCATTTGTCTTGCAACTGGCGCTTCAGCACCGGGCTGAACCAGGAGTAGTCTTGCGACAACTGCGCCAGGCGCACCGGATCGGTGGTCCAGTCGAGTTCCGGCAACTCCTGCTGCAAGGCGCCGAGGGCGGTGCTGTCGGCGCGCATGCGGGCCAGGTGATGGGTCGTGCTGATACCTATTGGATCAGGGCATGACCTTCAGGTCGCGCACGAACTCGGTGCTGTAGGTCTTGGCGAGATCGACCTTTGTCGGGTCGACCAGCTTCGCCGAGACCAGGAAATCCCAGCTCGCCTTGGCGCGCGCGTCGGTGATGATGCCGATGCCCTGGCGCGACGCGTCGCCGCTGGTGACGATGCCCATCTCCTTGAGCTTGACCAGGCTGTAGGCGAGTTGCTCGTCGGTCATGTTCGGGTTGTCGCGTTTGATCAGTGTGTTCCCCGGTGCCGGGTTCTCGAAGTAGCTCTTCCAGCCCTCGGCCGTACCGCGCACGAACGCCGCCACGGCCTTGTTGCGCGCCTTGATCGTGTTTTCCAGGCAGGCCACCGTGTTGGCGTAGGCCGGGAAGCCGAAGTCGCTGAACATGAAGGCATTCGCCTTGCCGCCGGCGCGCTGGATCGCGAACGGTTCGCTCGTCAGGTAGCCCTGCTGCACGACGTTCTTGTCGGCCATGAAGGGCTGGATGTTGAAGGTGTAGGGCCGCACCTGTTCATCGGTGAAGCCGTACTTGGCCTTCAGCCAAGGCCAGAAACCGCGGTGCGCAAGCGAGCTGATGAGGATCGTCTTGTCCTTCATGTCCTCGAAACCCTTCACGCCTTCGTGCGCGATCAGCACCTGTGGGTCTTTCTGGAAACTCGCCGCCACGGTCACGATCGGCAGCCCGCTCTCGCGCATCTGGATCGCCTGCAGGTCGCTCGAGCCCATCACGCAATCGGCCTGGCCCGCCCCCATGATCTGGTAGATGTTGACCTGGGGCCCGCCCATGCGGATCGTCACGTCGAGGCCGTACTTCTTGTAGATGCCGGTGGCCACCGCCTGGTAGTAGCCGCCATGCTCGGCCTGCGCGTACCAGTTGGTGACGTAGGTGAAGTTCTCTTGTGCCGAGGCGCCGGCGGCAGCGGCAGCGGCCAGGCTGGCGACCCCCAGGGCGCGGATGAAGGTGGGGAAACATCGGGGTTGGGTCATGGCAGTCTCGGTGCGCCGGTCAACGCCGGCGCTGTTGTGAATCAAAGGGTCTTGCGTTGCAAGCGATGATCGAGAACCTCGGAATCCTTGTCAAGCGCGAAGCAACAGTGTGTCGGCAGTGCGGGAACTTGGGGCGGCCGTGCGTTTCCTCAGGAGATGCTCGCGGACTTCGATGCCATCGCGGCGCCGACGCGCGCTGCGGCGTGCAGCGCGCGGCCGGCAGTTCCGCCTGCGGTTCGATGCGGTCTGGGCGGCAACGCAGCGTCAGCGCCTGTGCATGCGCGGCAGCGGCTTGCGCGGGCGCTCCCCGCGCACACGGGCCTCGAGATAGGCCTTCGCGTCGTCCCACGGCACAGTCTTCCCGGTGCTCAGGACTTTCGCCCAGCGCTCACCGGCGACACGCTGAAACTCAGCGTCGAACTCGACCTGCTCCACGGTCTGCGCGATGGCGTCGAGCATGAAGGCGTGGGCGGTCGTGCCGGCGCGCTCTGCTGCCGCGGCCACGCGTGCTTTGAGATCGTCTTCGATGCGAATCGTCGTCGTCGACATGCGTCACCTCTCTGGACCGATCTGCGATGTAGCAGCAGATGGTGCTACCCAGGCAATTGTCAGTCGCAGCATGGCGTCGTGTATGGCGCGCCGTGGGTCAGCACATGTTCCATCAGAGCTTGATCGCGGCGAGCCTGCGATTGACTTTGTCGATATCGAATTCGGCGGGATCCCAGCCGCCTCCGATCCATACCTTCATCTCGTCGTGCTCGGGGTGATCGGGGTCGGCCATGGCCTGGACCAGGTCTGCGTAGCCCGGCACACCGCCGCAGTCGTCGGGCGGCGTCGCATTCGCGCCGCCCATGCACATCGGCAGCTTCAGCCCGCTGGGCGGGAAGACCTTCTCGACCTTGACACGGTGGTCCCAGGAGTCGCCGAAGTCATACACATAGTCGATCGTGCGCGAGGGCGTGAGCGCGTTCAGCAGCTTGGTGCGCTCGCTGCCGATCGAACCGGGGAGGTCGAAATCGGGGTCCGGGCTGCCGTAGCGCTCTTCACCGGCGTTGAACTCGTGCAAGTGCGCGCCGCTCCACTGGAACAGGGCCTGGATGATCTGATGCAGTTTTGCCAGCGTAATCGTCTCGGGCACCAGCACGCGCCGCCAGACCTTGGGCCTGAGGTGTTTGAGTTCGATGTGCAATTGCAGCATGCCTGTGGCCGCTTTGATCCGCGCTATCTTGGTCGCCATGCTCAGGTCTCCTTATGTCGTTCGGCGTCGCGCCGAGCGCTGTTCCACGGCAGCAACTGATCGCCGCCGCGTGCTCGCCCCCGGCGCCGGAGCCCTTCAGCCCGGCGCGCCCTCGATATGACCGGTGTGCTGCGACTTGCCCCACGTGGCCTCGGCGCGCGCGGGCCAGTGCAGCGCGTGCAGTTCGGTGATCGCCTGCGCCCAACTCGTGGCCAGCGATTCGAGGATCGCCACGCCTTGCTCGAGCGTCGCCGGCAGCGGGTCGCCGATCACGCCGCTGCTGCCGAAGTCGCGCGCGGTCCAGGCGCAGGCCGGGCGGCCGTCGGGCGAAAGCAGTTTCGACGGGAACTCGGGAGGGTAGTTGGCGACCGCGCGCTCCATGTGCACGGTGTCGGGCGCGAGCGCCAGCATGATCGCGGTCTCGGCATGGCCGGCATGCATCGCGAGCTTCTTCTCGCGTTCGCTCATGTAGCGCCCGGCCACGTGCGGCAAGCGCCAGGTGTGTTGCGGCACGACGATGAAGTCGCCATGGCGCAGGCGCAACTCGCGCGCGGCGATCTCCATCACCTGCGGCTGCCCGCCGTGGCCGTTGACGATGAGCAGGCGCCGAAAGCCCGAGCGATACACCGATTCGCCGATCTGCACCATCGTCGCCAGCAGCGTCTCGCCGTCGAGCGTGATCGTGCCCGGGAAGTGCAGGTGTTCTTCACTCTTGCCGTAGGTCACCGGCGGCAGCGCATAGGCGCGCACCTCTTTCGGCAGCCGCGCGAGCGCGTGGCCGACGACTCCGGCGCAGATCACCGTGTCCACTGCACAGGGCAGATGGGGCCCATGCTGCTCGGTGGAACCGGTGGGCAAGACGATGACGGTGTGCTCGCGGTCGGGCAGGGCCGCGATCTCGGTCCAGCTCAGGTAGGGCAGGAAGCGCTCGGGCGGGTTGTAGCCGTGAATCATCAGACTCTCCTGGCGGGCGTCTCGGGCTGCGCCACGGCGCCGGGCCGCGCCACGCTGCCGGGCCGCGCCACGTCGCCCGAGTTTACGCGTGCGATCACGTGCTCGACGAAAGCCTGCGCATCGTGCCGCAGCTGCGCCAGGTCGAGCCCCGGGATCGTGTCGTTCTCCACCACCACGCGCCCCTGCACCAGCAAGGCGCGCAGTGTCGGCCGCCCGCCACTGGCCACCGGGCCGATGGCCGGGTCGTGCAGGCCGAAGTAGCGCGGCTGGTCGAGGTCGTACACGGCCAGGTCGGCCGCCTGGCCGACTTCGAGCGTGCCCACGCCCTCGAGGCCGAGCAACCGCGCGCCGCCTGCGGTGCCGATGTGCACCACGTCCTCGACCGTGATCGCGCTGGCCAGGCCGCCGGGCTGCGTGGCGCGCAGCGCGGCGCGGGGGTCGGCCAGCGGGCTGGCGAAGTTCGCCTGACCGGCGCGGGGGTCGGCCAGCGGGTTCGCGAAGTTCGCCAGGCCCGCGCGCGGGTCGGCCCGGTGCAGCATCCAGCATGCGTGCGCCTCGCTCGCCATGTCGGCGGCTTCGTTCGACGCCGCGCCGTCCACCGCCAGGCCTACAGGTACGCCGAGCGCCAGCGCCTCGGGGATGCGCGCGATGCCCGACCCCAGGCGCGCGTTGCTCTGTGGGCAATGCGCAATGCCGGTGCCGGTGTCGGCGCACAGCTTGAGCTCGGCGTCGTCGAGATGCACCATGTGCGCGAACCAGACGTCGGGCCCGACCCACTCGTGTTCGGCGACGAACTGCAGCGGCGTGCAGCCGTGCACTTCGCGCGCCCAGCGCACGTAGTCAAAGCTCTCCGAGAGGTGGCTGTGCAAGCGGATGCCGAGCTTGCGCGCCTGGCGTGCCATGGGCTTGAGCTCATCGGCGCGGCAACTCCAGCTCGGCGTCGTGATGGCGCTCACGACGCGGCGCATCGCATACGGCGACGGGTCGTGAAAACGCTGCACGTCGCGCTCCACCGCGGCGAGAAACTGGTCCAGCGTCTCGGGCGCCACCTGCGGTGGTGCCAGCGCGTCGGTCATCGCGCGCGCCTGGGTCTGGCCGCCGCGGCACAGCACGAAGCGCATTCCCAGATGCTGCGCTTCCTCGAACACCGCGGCCGAGGCGTCGAAAGGCATGCCGGGCCAGTAGAGGTATTGATGGTCGGCCACGGTCGTGCAACCCGACAGCAACAGCTCGACCAGGCCGATGCGCGCCGCCAGGCGCAGCGACTCTTCGCCGTCGAAGTAGCGGCGGTAAGGCACCGGCACCGCCGCGAGCCACGGCACGAGCGGCAGGTTGATGCCGGCGGGCACGCCCTTGAGCAGGCTCTGGAACAGGTGATGGTGGGTATTCACCCAGCCCGGGTAGATGACGCAACCCGCGGCGTTCACGATGCGCTCGCCGGGCTCGGCGGCGAGCGTGCCGATCGCGGCGATGCGCCCGCCACGCACGCGCACATCGGTGCCGCCGACGGCGCGCATCGCCGCGCCGGATCGGCCGGTCCACAGGTGCGAAGCGCCGCGCACGAGCAGGTCAGGGCCGGCGGCTGCACCGGCCTCAGTCATGGTGCACCTCGCTCTCATGCCAGCTGCCCAGCGCCCAGCGTGACAAGATCGACATCGAAGCGAACAACAGCACGCCGGTGAGCGTGATGAGCAGCAGCGCGGCGAACATGCGCGGGATGTTCAACTGGTAGCCTGCCTGCAGGATCTGGTAGGCCAACCCGGTGCCGGTGCCGCCGGTGCCGGCGACGAATTCAGCGACCACGGCGCCGATCAGCGCAAGGCCCGAGCTGATGCGCAGGCCACCGAAGAAATAGGGCAGCGCCGACGGAATGCGCAGCCGCAGCAGCGTCTGGCGTCTGGTGGCGCGGTTCAGCTTGAAGTAGCTCATCAAACCCGGATTCACGCTGCGCAGCCCGAGCGTGGTGTTGGCGATGATCGGGAACAGCGCCACCAGCGTCGCGCAGATGACGAGCGAGGCCGTCGGATTGCGCACCCAGATGATGATGAGCGGCGCGATCGCGACGATCGGCGTCACCTGCAGCAGCACGGCGTAGGGGAAGAAGGCGGTCTCGATGACGCGGCTCTGGACGAAGGCGAAGGCGACGAGCACGCCGAGCAGCGTGGCGCAGACGAACGCGAACAGCGTGATCTTCAGCGTCGTCAGCAGCGAGCCGAAGAGCAGCCCGGCATCGGCGACCATGACCACGGCCACGCGCCACGGGCTGGGCACAAGGAAGGGCTGCACGTCAAAGCCCACCACCAGCGCCTGCCACAGCACGAGCAACACCACCGCCACCAGCGCCGGCCAGAGCACGCGCTGCGCGTCGGGGCGGCGCAGCCAGGGCACGCGCGGTGTCGCGCGCGTGGCTGGGGAGGTGAAGGCGGCGGGAGTCACGGCAGGTGGATTCGCTCGAGTCTGGGTGCGTCAGGCGAGTTCGGGGTCGGGCAGGTCCGCACTCGCGCGTTGCAGGCTCTCCTGCAGGCGTCGCGCATAGCCGGCAAACGCGGTCGAGACGCGAAACGACGCAGCGCGCGGGTACGGCTCGTGCACCCTCACTTCGTCGACAACGCGCCCGGGCCGTGCCCCCATCACCACGACGCGGGTCGACAGGTAGACCGCCTCGTAGATCGAGTGCGTGACGAACATCACCGTGAGCTGATTCCCGCGCCACAGGTCGAGCAGCTCGCCGTCCAGGCGATGCCGGCTGATTTCATCGAGGGCACCGAAGGGCTCGTCCATCAGCAGCAGTGTCGGCCGCGTCACCAGGCCACGCGCGATCGACACGCGCATCTGCATGCCGCCCGAAAGCTCGCCCGGCAAGGCGCGCGCAAACCGGGTCAGGCCGACCATCTTCAGTGCCTCGTGCACGCGCGCATCGGCCTGCTCGCGCGGCACGCCGGCCAGGTCGAGCGGCAGCCGCACGTTGGTCTGGACCCGCGCCCAAGGCATCAGCGTCGCCTCCTGGAAGACGAAGCTGAGCCGGTGCCCGGACTCCTCGACCCGCGCCACGGGCTTGCGCCACAGCAGGATGCGCCCGTTGCTGGGCGCGAGCAGCCCCGCCACCATCTTCAGCAACGTGCTCTTGCCGCAACCCGAGGGGCCGAGCAGCGTCACGAACTCGCCCTCGGCAACGGCCAGGTCCACCGGCTGCAGCGCGTGCGTGCCGTTCGGGTAGGTCTTGTCGACCGAAATGATCTCGATGGCGGGGATCGCCGCCGCTCCCAACTCTGGCATCAGGCAATGACCTTCAGGTTGTGCTCGGACCCGATGCTAGCCAAGCGCCGCTAGCGCGACAGTGGGATATACGCGGTGGCCTCGACTTCGATCAGGATCTCGGGCGTGGATGCGAAATCTAGCGAGAATGCCTGGCGGCACGCGCCAGCGGGCGCTTGCGCGCACCGGCCGGGGTCGGTGCGGATCGCGGGGAAGGTCGTCAATCACCCTGGGCATGCGGTGATGAAGGTGTTCAAGGCGCAGGCAAATGAGTGGCACTGAGAGGATGACGAGATGGCGTTGATCGAAGGTTTTCGCGTTCGCAACTACCGCGCCCTGCGCGATGTGACGCTGGGTAAGCTGTCCACGCAGCAGCAGGGCGAGCCGCTGACGCCGTTCACGGTAGTGATAGGCAAGAACGGCGCGGGCAAGAGCACCTTGTTCGATGCCTTCGGCTTCGTCGCCGACTGCCTTTCGACCGATGTGGAAACGGCCTGTGACGACAAGCAGCGTGGTGGCTTCGAGCGTATGCGATCGCTGGGGACGAGTGAGCCTATTCAGTTCGAGATCTACTACCGCGAAGCCAAGGGAGAGCGACCGATTACCTATGAACTCGCCATCAATCTGGACGGCAGCGGACGCCCCTTCGTGCAGTCCGAAGTCTTGAAGCAGCGTCGCAAACTACAGAAATTTGGAAGACCGTTTCCATTTCTGCGCCTCGACCATGGCAAAGGCAAGGTATGGGCGGGCGAGGAGGCGGTGGAGGCCGTGGACTCAGAGGAGGACTCTGCGCAGGAAGAAGTTGAACTGACTGACCTGCGACAGCTTGGTATCGCAACGCTGGGTACGCTGAAAGAGCATCCACGCATCAAACGCTTTCGGGACTTTCTCAAGGGCTGGTACCTGTCGTATTTCCATCCGGACGCGGCGCGATCGATTCCTTCCGCGGGCGCGCAGAGGCACCTCAACATTCACGGCGACAACATCGGCAACGTGGTCCAGTACATGGAGCGCGAGCACAAGGAGCGTTTCAAGTCGATCCTCGAGCGCATCGCTCGCAAGATTCCCGGAATACAGGGCATCAGGGCGATCGTCACCGAAGACAAGCGCGTCTTGCTGCAGTTCAACGACGGTGCGTTTTCCGATCCCTTCTATGCCGGCCAGATGTCCGATGGCACGCTGAAGATCTTCGCCTACCTACTTCTGATGGAGGACCCTGAACCACCACCATTCATTTGCATCGAGGAGCCCGAGAACGGCCTTTACCACGGGCTGCTGGACTCGCTCGCGCGCGAGTTGCGAAGCCATGCCACCGGAAAGAAGAACGCACCACAAGTCTTCGTCACGACCCATCAACCCCATTTCGTGGACGCGCTCTCGCCCAGGGAGGTGTGGATTCTGGAGAAAGGGGCGGATGGCTTCTCGACGATCCGCCGTGTGTCCGATCTGGCATTGGTCCAGAGCCTTGTGAACGAAGGGCTGCCGCTTGGTGGCCTTTGGTACAGCGACTATTTGGATGCGAGTTGAGCATGCATATCGAGGTGCTGGTCGAAGACAATTCGGGGGCCAAGTTGCTCGAGTCGCTGTTGCCGCAAGTCATTGGCGAAAAAGGTGCGCCGCACACCTGGCGCTTGCATCCTTACAAAGGCATCGGCCGCCTGCCTGCCGGCCTTTCCGTCAAGGCGGACCCGGCCAAGCGGGCGCTGCTGGCTCAATTGCCGCGGTTGCTCGCCGGCTATGGGAAGACGCCAGGTATCGATGCCGTCGTCGTGCTTCTGGACAGTGATCGACGCGATTGCAAAGCTTTTCTGAAGGAGTTGAGAAGTCTCCTTTCGCGATGCAAGCCAGCGCCGAATGCTTTGTTCCGACTGGCGATCGAAGAAATGGAGGCCTGGTATCTGGGGGATCAGCAGGCACTGCTTTCCGCTTTTCCCAGGGCCAAGAAGGACGTGTTGCGACGCTACCGACAAGACAGCGTGTGCGGCACTTGGGAGTTGTTGGCCGACGCAGTGCAACCGGGCGGCTCCGCTGCCATTCAAAAAGCGGGCTGGCCCCTGCCAGGGCAAATCAAGTATGGCTGGGCTGCGCAAATCGGTCCGCTGTTGAATATCGAGCACAACAGATCACCCAGTTTCTGCAGGTTCCGCGACGGATTGCGGCGGCTTGTGGCGTGATCGAAGCTGCGTACGTGCCATCGGTCCGTGCGCCACGTCCGACGCACGACACCTATCGCGACAGTGGGATATACGCGGTGGCCTCGACTTCGATCAGGATCTCGGCCGTGGGCAGCATCGCGCTCACCTCGACCACCGTCGACGCCGGCGGCTCGCCGCTGAAGAAGAGCTTGCGCACCCGCGAGTAGTACGGGAAGTGATCGAGATTGCGAAAGTACTGCACCAGCTTGAACACGTCGTCCATGCGCCCGCCTGCCGCCTGCACCGTGCTGCGTATGCGATCGAGCACGTACCAGCTCTGCGCCAGGATCGGGCCCTCCAGGATGTCGGTGGAGAACTCGCCCGTCTCGCCGAGCAGCCGGCGCGCGTCGCCGGGGATGTCGGCATAGCCCTTGACGATGGTCGCGGTCGCCGGGTCGACCGCGATCACTCCCGACAGGAAGACGAGGTCGCCGGCGCGGCGCCAGGCCGAATAGCGGGCGAGGGGTAGTGCAATTGGTGCTGCGTTCAGTGGTGCGTTGGGTGGTGCGTTCGGTGGCACGTTCGGTCGTGCCTTCGATGCTGCATTCGATGGTGCATTCGGTGGTGCGATCGGTTGTTTGTTCTTCATCGGCCAGTCTCCTTGAGTTGCGGTTTCAGCGCTGGGTCGGCGCTGCGCGCCTAGTACCGCGACCCAGAGGTTTCGAGACAAAATGAAAGCGATGGATTCGGTTCGAGGGCTAGGCGCAAACCGCAGCGATACCTCGTGGTATCGCGAGGATTTGCAACGACGCCATCGGGCCGAAGACGCGGTTTCATGTATCGAAATCTCTGGGTCGCGGTACTAGAGCTGGCCGCCCGGGCGGCCGAGCACGCGCTCGTCCCAGGCGCGCATCTTGCCGGGGTTCATCAGGCCCAGCGGGTCGGTCTGGCGTTTGAAGGCCAATTGCGCTTCGTCGACCTGCTTCATTCCGCCATCTTCCAGCACCCAGGTGTGCGGGTCGAAGATCCGGCAGCCATCGAGCTCGAAGCTGCGCTTCAGCGTGTCGAGCTGCTCGCCGTCGAAGTACAGCACCAGCGGCAGCGCAAAGGCCACCAGCGCGCCGCCGCTGCGGCTGAACTCGTGGTGCATCAGCACCTCGTCGCCGAAGCGCTGCATCTGCCGCGCCACCAGCGCCGGGTCGAGCGGCGCCGGGTAGGCGACCTGCAGGTAGGTGACGCCGCGGTCGGACTTGAGCGCTTCGAGCGTCGTGTGGTTGTAGGCGCATTCGGTGACCGAAGGCATACCGGCGGCGATGAGTTCGTCCTCAGTGCCGCGCGCCACCACGCGCCCGCCCATGGCCTGCGCCAGCGCCTCATAGCGCGGCAGCGTCTGCGGCGAGACTTGCGCGAACATCGCATCCGCGCCTTCGAGCCGGTCCCGCAGGGCTGCGTAATACGGGGTGATGCGGCGCTCGACGGCGCTGAGCTGGAAGATGTCGATCTCGCGCCGATTCTCCAAGGTTGCAGCGCCTGCCGCCAGGCCGAAGCGCAGCAGCGCGTCGTAGCCGTCGAACAGCGCAATGCTGTGCTGCCAGTCGACGGCCGGGGTGAGCGCGACGTCGACCTCGATCACGATGCCGTTGCTGCCGTACGCGTGATGCACCTTCTGGATGTCGGCGCCTTCGAGGTCGAGCACGCGCGGCGGGTCTTCCAGCGTCACGACGCGCAGGCGCCGCACATTGCCCGGGTCGGCCAGGACGCCGTGGCGCATCGAGCCGATTCCCGAATGCCCGCCGGCGATGAAGCCGCCGAGCGTGGCGACGCGCGCGGTCGACGGAACCATGCACAGTTGCTGCCGCATCGCGCGCGCGGCGCGGTCCAGGTCGTGGATCAGCACGCCGGCCTGGACGCTGGCCCAACCCGGCTCGATGCGCAGCACCTGGTTCAGCGCGCTGATGTCGAGCGTGACGCCGCCGTGCAGCGGCACGCATTGCCCATAGTTGCCGGTGCCGCCGCCGCGCACCGTGAGCGGCGTGCGCTGCCGCACGCAGGCGGCCGCGACGCGCAGCACCTCATCGACGCTGCGCGGGCGCACCACCAGGTCGGGCCGGCGCCCGCGCAGGCGTTCGGCGAGGATCGGGCTGTACCAGTGGTAGTCGGCCGCAGCGCGCGCACCCGCTGCCGCGCCGGCGTCGACGTCCAGCCCGGCGAGCGCGGCTTGCAGCGCGGCGCTGTCGACGCGCTCTCCCGGCCGGTAGGGGATGCTCATGGGCGCGATTCCGCCTCCGCCGACACCCGCCGCGCGCTGGGCCAGGCGCCGGGGTACAGGCGCTCGAGCGCATCGCGCGCTGCGCCCGCCAGCATCGGCTGCAGCGCGGCGGCGTGCATGTCAGCCTCGCCGGCGTTGTCGAAATGCGTGCTGCGCGCGCGCCACAGCGCTGCCAGGGCGTCGCGCTGCGGCGCCAGCGCTGCCTCGACCACCGCGCCCCAATGCGGCGGCGACTCGCCTTGTGCCCATTCGCCCCGCCCGCGCCCGAAGTGCGCCACCGCCAGGTAGCGCAACAGCGCCGCATCGAGCATCGGTTGCAGGGCCTCGGCGGACCAGCGCACCGACGCCGGCCCGCCGCCCCGCAGCACGTTGATGGCACGCGCCAGACCCGCGCCGCCGAGCGCACCGAGCAAGCCGCCCGCGACCAAGCCACCGCCCAGCGTCAGCCCGCCGCTCAGGATGTCGGCCTTGAGCCCCGCCAGCGCGCCGGTGACGATGCCGCCGACGACACCGGCCTGGCCTTCGTCGACGCGCTTGCGGGTCTCGAACTGGCTCGCCACGCGCGCGAGGATCTCGCCTTGCGCGCGGCCTTCGAGCCCGTGCAGCGCGATCAGCTGTGCGGTGCTGTCGCGCACCTCGTCGTCCAGCGCCGCCACCAGCGCCTGCCGCGCCTGGCTTTCCGCGTCATTGGCGCCGCCCTCGGCGCCGATCAAGGGCGCGAGCGCCCTGCCGGCGCGCCGCAGGCGCTCGCGCAGGCCAGGTGCAGCGTCCAGCGCCACCTGCGCCGCCGCGATGCGGCCCAGGCTCGCTGCCAGCGCCTGCATGGCCGAATCGAAAGTGGCCAGACGCTGCTCGGCCCATTGCGCGGCCAGGCCGGCCATGGCCTCGCGCTGCTGCGGCGGCAGCACCGCTTCAACCGCGCGCAGCAGCGCCTGCTCCTGCACCCAGCAGCGCGCAAAGGCGTCCAGCGGCAGCACCGCAGCGAGCGGCGCGCGGCCCGCGAGGTGGCGCCGCCAGCGCTCGATCTCCGCCTCCTCTTCGGCCGCGGCACGCGGTGCGCCGAGCTGGTTCAGGAGCACGATCACGGGCTTGCCGACCCAGGCCAGCAACTCCATCTCCGGCGCGACGTAGCCCGCCGCTTCGGGCGACTCGGCAGCGTTCACCAGGTACAGCACGACGTCGGAGCGCTCACGCGCGTGGCGCAACGCCTGCTGGCTGGCCCAGAAAGGCCGGTCGCGCCAGCGGTCCCAGACTTCGCTGAGGAACCAGCCGATCGGCTCATCCGCCTGCCGCAAGCGGCGCACGAGGCGCGCGCTGTCACCGAAGCCGGGGGTGTCCCACAGGCGCAATTCGGTGCCGTCAGCGGCGCGCAGCAGCACATGCTCGGACACGAACTCGGTCACGTGCGGTGCGTCGCGCACCTCGCCCACCTCGCGTTTCAGCAGCGTGCGCGCGAGCGTGGTCTTGCCGGCATTGGTGTGCGACACCAGGCTGAGGGCGATGGACGGGGGCGCGCTCATTGGTGCACCCTCGGGCCTGCGGCCCGTCCCGCCAGGCGGGAGTATGAGCCCTTCGGGCGGCCGTGCGGGCTCATCGGGCGAGCAAGGTCTGCAAGCTGGATTCGGCAGCCGCCAGGTCAGGCGCGCCAAGGTCGACGCAGAGCAGGGCCACGCCTTGCAGATCCGCCAGCTTTTGCCAGGCACGGCGGCGCTCCGCCAGGCGCTCGGGCAGGCCGGCAAAGCGGCGTCGGAACGCGGCCTCGTCGGCCACCAGCAGCAAGGGCGGTTGCGCTGCGCTGGCCTGCAGCGCCTGCAGCAGGCGGCCCTGCGCCTGACCCTCGGGCGTGGCGCTCAAGTCGACGAGCACCACGCGCAACGCCAGATCGGCCGCGGGCACGCCCTGCACCATGCGTTCTTCGTCACCAAAGGGCGTGACCGGCGCCAGGGTGAGTTGCACCTCTTCACCCAGCGCTCGCGCGAGCAAGGCGCGCAACCCCAGCGCCGCCTGCGCGCCGGGCGCCGCGGCATGCGCCCAGACATGCACGCGTGGCACGCCGCCACGCCGGCGCCGCAGCAGCTGCTGGAAGTAGACGCTGTCCAGCGGCAAGGGAAAGCGCCGCACAAGGCGCCTTGCCTGAAACGCGGCTGCGCCGGCGAGCAGGCATCGCGGCAGCACGACGCACAAGCCGAGCATCGCGGCATAGAGGTGGATCCAAGGCGCGGCAGTCGCCATGGCGCTGGGCGCGGCCGGCGTCAGACGCAGGGCCTGCATCGCCAGCGCGTCGGGGACACCGATGCCTGTGACCGCCACCGCCGGCGCGAGCAGCCAGGACAGCAGCGCCCGCACCGTGGCGGCGTCGAGAAAGGTGCTCTGCCATCCGGCGCGGTAGTCGAGCACCAGCCCGCGCAGGTACAGACCGGCGATGAGGCCCAGCGCCAGCGCAGCCGACGCGACGTGCAGCAGCAGCGCCACGCGGGCCGTGGACAGCGGCGCGCTCAGCCGCAGCCAGGCGGCGCTAGCCGACTGCAGCGGCGCCGTGCCGGCAACCCGTTCGCCGCTCAGCCACAGGCGGTTGATCCAGGGGCGCAGCCCGATCCCGCCGAGGCCCGCCCAGCGGCTCAGCCCGGTCGCGCCGTGGTGCGTCGGGCGCAGCGCCGCCACCCCCAACCCGAGGTAGACGAGCAGGTTCCATGCGATCACCGCCCACACGGGCGCGGCGAGCAGGTCGATACGCTGGCGTCCGGCGAAGGTGTCGACGAGGATGCCCAGCGCCAGACCGCCGCCGATGGCGGCCAGCAGCCACAGCGGCCGCCAGGTGCGCCGCGCAAGCCAGCGCGCCACGCCGGCATCGCGCGGCGCGAGGCGCTGCAATGCGTGGTGCGCACGCTCGGCGATGAAGCGCGAGGCGTCGGCATCGGCACCCGCCGTTTCAGCGGCCAGGCGTGTGGCCCAAGCGCGGTCTTCGGTGGTCCATTGCGGGCCGGGCGCGGCGTCGAAGGCCTGCACCAGCACCGCTGCGCGCGCCGTGGTTTCGTCGAGGGTTCCAGTCATCGATCGGCGCAATGTAGCGCCGATCGGGCGGCGCAGCCGCCAGCCCGGAAACTTCATCAATACGAGGTCGGCGGCCTGGTGCGCCAGCGCGCGGGAGTGTCAGGATGCCGTGTTTGAGGCGCTCCGAGACTTTTCCACGGCGCCGGTCGGCGCTTGCGACGAACCGACCGGCGCGGCGGGAAAGTCGGTCGTCATGTTGCGTCACAGCCTTGGTGACGCGATCCGCGCGGAGGGCCGCGAATTGAGCCATCGCCCAAGCGCCAGCACGCGCCGAAGCCGGGGGCTGGAGCGTTTCGGCTCGTCCGCGCGTGACGCATGGTGTGGCCGAAGCTGGCGCCGATGGGCGCGCAGTCCTGCGCATGAAAGTTCTGCTGCAACAAGCAGCCAGCGGCTCGCGGCAGTTCGTCTGGTCGATGCCGCACGCCATTGCCAGTCGGCGCGCCGCAGTCTCGGGCCGGCGTTCGCTACGATCGCCAAATGCGCTCGTCATCGAAGCTCCTGCTCGCCGCGTTCGCAGCGGCGCTGTCGCTGTCGACTGCGTGCGCCGCGGCCGAGAAGCAGACGGTCTGCACCATCACCGTCAATTCCGCCGACGAAAAGGAGGCGTTTCGCCGCCACCTGCCCGATGCGAAGTACGAGTTCGTCGAGCTCGTCGAACGCGGCCGGCCCGATTGGCTGGCCTCCGCGTGCCGCGCTGATGTCGCCTGCGATGTGCTCGTCATCTCCGGCCACTACGACGGCGGCAACGAGTTTTTTTCCGATCGGCTCGAGGCGCGCGAGTTCTTGCCCGTTGCCGAGCTCGAGCGCGTCTCGTGCAGCGGCTCCTGCCCGGGCCTGTTCTCCCGGTTGAAGGAGGTTTATCTGTTCGGTTGCAACACGCTGAACCCGCGGCCGCAGAGCGAGGCGTCGGCCGAGGTCGTGCGCAGCCTGGTGCGCGAGGGCCACTCGCTGACCGAGGCGAAACGCCAGCTGCAGTCGTTGAACGCAGTGCACGGTGAAAGCAGCCGCGAACGCATGCGCCAGATCTTCAACGACGTTGCGGTGATCTACGGCTTTTCGTCGCTCGCGCCGCTGGGCCCGATCGCCGCCAACACGCTCGATCGCTACTTCCGTGCCGCAGGCGCCGGCGAGATCGGCCGCGGCCATGCGAGCGGTCGCCTGCTCGGATACTTCGCGCCCTATGCGCTGTCGGCGACGCGGGGCATGACCGAAAAGGACCCGCACATCGAGGCCCGGCGCGACATGTGCCGGTTCGCCGACGACCGACTCTCCGACGCGACCAAGCTCGGTTTCGTGCACGGGCTGATGCGGCGCCACGTCGGCGAGGCCCGGCTCTACCTCGACCGCATCCAGCGCCTGACCCGGTCCGTCGAAGAGCCGGCGCGCAAGACACTGGCCGTGACGCGCGCGCTCGATGCCATCGCGCGCGACACCGCCACACGCGACCGCTTTCTCATCTACGCGCGCGCCGCGGACCCGCCTGCCGTTCGCACGCGCCTGCTCAACCTCGCGCGCGACCTGGGCTGGCTGTCGGAAGACGATCGGTGGGAAGAACTGGCGTTGATGTTGGCCGAACTGCTGGGCCGCACCGCGGTCGGCGTGGCCGAGGTGGGCCTGGCCTGCAGCCTGAACGAAGAGGGCGACCTCGACGGCGCGTTCAATCGGCGCGTCGCTCCGGGCAGCGCGGCCGACGACGTGCCGCACGCTGCAGTCCGCGCCTGCCTGGGCAGCGCCGAGGGACGCGAGCGCACATTGAAAGCGCTGGTCAGCCCGCGCGAGGCGGAGGTCCAGATCGCGCAAGCCTACCTGCGCCACCGCCCCATCACCGACGCCGCGGAGTTGCGTCGGGTCGCCGCGGCCATCGCCGCCATGGACGCGTCCGAAGCCCAGGTACGCGCACTCGAGGCGCTCGGCCGGCACTATGTGTCGGATGATGAAATCCTGGAGATGCTGGCGGCTCTGTTCTCGACAACACCTTCAGCGTCGGTTCAGGCTGCGATCGCGGGCATCCTGCTGCGCGCCGACCTGCCGACGAGCAGCAGCCCGACGCTGGTGCAGAACCTGCATGCGAATCGCCTGCCGGCCGCCGTGGGCGACAACACGATCGACGCGCTGCTTCGCAGGCTGGAAGCGCATTGAGCCGCGCGCCGGATGCGTGCTTTTGCCCGCCACGCGCGCCAGGGGTGACATGGCGTCTTGTCTCACCGCACCGGCATGTGAAACACTTGCCACATGCGGACTCGAACCACCCTGCCCCGTCCCTTGTTGCGCGCGTCGGCAGCGTTGCTGGCTTGGCTGGTAGCGGCGTGTTCGCACGCTGCCGGGCCCGCGCCGAAGACGGTGTGCACCGTCACCATCAACTCTTCCGACGAGAAAGACGCGTTCCAGCGCCATCTGCCGCCCGACGAGTACCGCTTCGTCGAGCTGGTGCAGCGCGGCCGGCGCGATTGGCTGGCGTCTGCCTGCCAGCGCGGCGTGACCTGCGATGCGCTCATCATTTCGGGCCATTTCGACGACGGCACCGAGTTCTACACCGACCATCACGACGACCGCGAATTCCTGACGGTGCATGAAATGCAGCACGCCTCGTGCAGCGCTTCGTGTAACGGGCTGTTTGCGCAGCTCAAGGAGGTGTACCTGTTCGGTTGCAAGACGCTGCATTCGGCGCCGCGCAACGTCGCTTCGGCCGAGGTCGCACGCAGCCTGGTGCGATCGGGGCATTCGCAGGCCGACGCCGAACGCGTGTCGACGTTGTTGAGCGAACACTATGGTGAAAGCAACCGCGACCGGCTGCGCCATGTGTTCAAGGACGTGCCGGTGCTCTATGGTTTTTCGTCGAAAGCCCCGCTCGGGCGCAGCGCCGGGCGGCTGCTGGAGCGCTATTTCCAGTCGGCGCCAGCCGGCGAGGTGGCGAGCGGCAGCCCGAGCCCGACGCTGCTGAGCCTGTTCGGGCCGAGCTCGATGATCGCCACTGCCGGCCTGGACGATGCCGACCCGCAGGTGGCCTTGCGCCGCGACATGTGCGAGTTCGCCGACGATGCGCCCTCTGACGCGCAGAAGCTGGCCTTCATGCATCAGGTGTTGCAGCGCGATGTGACCGAAGTGCGCATGTTCCTCGATCATCTCGAACGTTACGCAGGCTCGATCGGCCCTGCGCAGCGGCTGATGCCCGAGGTCGCGGCGGCTCTGGATGCGATCAAGGGCGACCACGGCACGCGCGCGCGCTTCCTCGAGTTCGCACGTGACGCCGACGAAGCGTCGGTGCAGAGCCGCATGATGGCGTTGGCGCGAAGCCTCGGCTGGCTCACGCCCGCGCAGGAGCAGGCGGAGTTCGTGCACATGGTCTCGGATCGCATGGCACGTGACAGCCTGGGCCCGACCGAAGTCGATCTGGTGTGCGGGGCGCCGCAGGAATCCGAACCCGGCCTGGCGCGGCAGGTGCTCGCCACCGGCGCTGCGCGGATCGCCAACGTGGCCCATTCGGCGGTGCTTGCGTGCCTGGGCAGCACCGAGGCGCATGAGCGCACGGTCCGCGCGCTGACGAGTTCGCGCGACGACGAAGTCGCCGTCGCGCAGGTCTACCTGCGGCATCGGCCGCTCGCCGGCGTCGGTGAATTGCGCGCCGTCACCTCGGGCATCGCGCGCATGACCGCGCCCGCTGCGCAGGTGCGCGCCCTCGAGACGCTGGCGAAGCAGCGCCTGGCCGACCCGCAAAGCCTGCAGGAGATTGCACGCCTGTTCCCGCTGGCCCGGTCGCTCGACGTGCAGCGCGCGATCGCCGGCATCCTGATCCGCTCCGACACCAAGATGCTGGTGCGCGCCGACCTCGCGCGCTCGCTGCGCCAGACGCGGCTGAAGTCACCCGACGGCAACGACGTGATCGATTTGCTGATTCGTTTGCTTCAGACCACCTAACGCGGCCTGTTGGCGTGCTGTTGGCGTGCTGTTGGCGTGCTGACGGCGTGCAGGCAGGGCGGCGGCGGCGCCCCCGATCACCGCCCCCCGCGCGCGGCCGGCCGGCGCAC
>JAEMQF010000033.1 GCA_022758925.1 Burkholderiales bacterium
AGAGAAGGGCGAGATGATCATTCGCCAAGGCGAAGTCGCCGATACCATCTTTATAATCATCGCCGGCCGGGTAAAGGTTTACATGAGCGACGAGCCCGATACCCCGCGGGAGGTGATCGTCAGCACGCTTGGCGCGGGCACGAAGAGGCCCACCTCGGTTTGCAGATTGTCGATGGCGATGCGCTGGATGGAAACAGGCGCGTCAGATGCCAGTGCGCCGGCGCCGATCATCACCGTCTCGCCGGTGGTGTCGGTCACCACACCGCCCGTGTCTTTGGCGATGGTGATGCTACGCGGTGCGGCGGACGCGTGGTCGTTGTCCGTGACTTGCGCGACCTGCACGGTGAGCGTGATGTCGCTCTGGCCGAGTTGTTGATCGGTCAGCACGGTGGCGATGACGTTGCCCTGGTCATCGAACACGCTCTGGAACTGGCTGCCCAGGTGCACCACGCTGATGGTGACCTTGCCGGCCTGGTGCGCGGTGATGAGGCCCTCTGCACTGACAGTGGCAATGGTCTCGTCACTGCTGAAGTAGCGCGTGCCGCTGGTGGCATCCGGGTTGGCGCTGTGCACGTCCCGCGTTTCACCGGTGTTCGCATCGATGCGGTCCACCTTGAGCTGGCGGGTGCCGCCGGGCACCAGGGCCAGGGTGCCGGGGTAGACGTCGGGCCGGACAATGAACGGATCCGGAGCACCGTCGCTGCCCTCGCTTGCAGACGAATCCGTTATTGGCGCCGGCGCGGCGCTGGTGTTGATGCCGGCCACGGCGCTGACAGCGTGGCCTTGCGCGTCGGTGCGGCTGGCGGTAATGAGCGCGGCGCCCACGCCACTGGCGCGGATGCGGTCTCGCGCGTCATCCACCTGCACGGGGTTGCTGCCCAGGTAGTTCATGCCGCTGATATCGGCACTGCCGACGTGCAGGTAGCTGCCGTTGCTAATGGCAACACCGGTTTCGTCTTCAAAGTCAGCGCTGGCTTGCAGTGTGGCGGCCTGACCCTGTTGCAGGCTGGAGAGCTTGTCCAGATTGGTGAGGCGGATGGACAGCAGCTTGGCGCCGCTGACATTCACCGTCAGTGCAATCGGCGCGCCGGCAGCGAAGCCGTCGTCGGCCTGCACGCGGATCGTCGCGCTGCCGGCATAGCCCGCCTCGGGCGTGAACAGCAGCGACTGGCCATCGGCGCTGAAGCGCGCGCTGCCATGGGTCGCATCGAGCAGCCGCCATAGCACCAGATCGCCTTCCAGATCCTGCGCAATCGAGTTCAGCGACAGGTGGGTCGCCAGATCGGTATGCGTCCTCGCCTCGGGCAGCGTGCTGGCCGCTACCGGCGCCTGGTTGGCTTTCCATCCGTAGTTGGCATAAAGCACCTGGCGATCGGCTTGATTGACGAGGCCATCACCGTTCAAGTCCCCGATGCTTGCGCTCGCGGCGGCCGCTTGTACCCAGGCGGCGCTGTCTATACCGTCGATGACGCCATTGCGGTTCAGGTCGCCGGCGATGGACACGCGCACGCTCGCGCTGCCCGCGCCGGTGAGGCGAATCAATTTCAGACCGGCTTCGGTCACGCGCAGCAAGGTGGTTTGTCTGCCGCCGATGTTGGTGGTACCGAGCACCGTGGCGCCGGTGACCTGCAAGTCCGCTTGCTGATCTGCCAGTTGGGTTTCGATCGCAATGATGACCGCGCCCTCCGCACCCGGCACCTTGACCGCCGAGGCCAGTTCGCTCGCGCGCACGGCGAAGGCCAGCGTGGTGGTCTGGCCGGCTTGCAGTGTTCCGATCCATTGGTTGGATGCGCTGGAGGCCAGCCAATCAACAGCCGCGCCGAGATTAGCGGTGATGGTGTCGGTAAACGGTTTTCCGGCAGCGTCGTAGCCATACGGCGTACCAAAATCAGGAGTGTTCAGCGTACGCGCCAGGATCAGGCGGCCCTGATCATCGTAGCGATAGACGATGCTCTTTGCATCGCTGTCCGGCGTGTCGCCGGGGCCGGTGACGCGCGAGAGGCGTCCCTGGCTGTCGCGGATGAAGTCGACGCGCGTGCTCGCGTCTGCGGTCACGGCGGCGATGCCGGCGTTGGACACCAACCACTCTGCGCCATCGGCAAAACTGACGCCGGTAACTTTACCGCCGGCATCGAGCGCATAGCGGGTGCCATCGGGCCCGGTAAGGGTATACGAGCTCGGCACCCACGGCAGGCCGGTGATCTGGCTGTACAGGTTATGGCCCTGACGCAAGAGCATTTCAGGCGCGTCATCCTGGTCGCTGTGCGCGTCGAGCGTCCAGCCCTGATTGCCGCTGAACACCGGATGCCAGACCCGTGGCGCGCCCGCTTCGGTACCCAGAGGCTCGCTGGTGGTGCTGAGGGTGAAACTCAGAGCGTTCTGCGCAGCCTCGGGCAGCGACAGGCTGTCCGGCGCCTGCAGCCAGACGCGCGCGCCGTCCATCCACGGCGCGATGGCGCCGCTGGAAGTGGTCCCGGGCTGGTCGGTGGTCAGACGCATGTCGAGCGCCGGGATGCGCCAGTTGCCGAACTCCGCGCCGGGTGCGGCATCGAGCGAACGGCTCAAAGCAAAGCTGTGACCGTCGAGCGTGTAGCTGGCGTCGGTGGCGGTTTCGGTGGCGAGATTCTTCTGCTCGGTGTCGATGATCACGCGCGCGTCGATTGTGCTGGTGCGGCCGGCGAGGTCCCAGGCGCTGAAGCGCACTTGGTAGACGCCGTTCGCGAACCGGGCCGGATCGAGCGCAGCAACGTTGAGCTGCCGATTGCTGTCGGCGGCAGCGGCGCTTTGCTCAGACAAAGTAAGCCAGGCGCCGGTGTTGGCGGGCGCGATCTCGAGCTTGTAGCCCATCAGTTGGCGCTCTTGCAGGACGGCCTGAAGTGCGGTGATTTGTGTGATATCCAGCGGACGTCCCAAGGCGGTGGCGCCGGACAGCACGCCGGTCCACGCCAGCGCCGGGGCCTGAGTATCGGCCGGGTCCTTGACGCGGATGGTGTGGGTTTGCGTACTGCTGAAGCCGTCGCGGTCGGTGGCGGTGACGCGCACTTCGATCAGGCCCGGCTGCGCCGGGATAAGGCGCAGGCGACCGGCGCCGTCGAGCGCCACGGTCTGCCACTGGGCGCCGTTCGCATGGCCATCAAACGCGGCTCCGCGCACTTCGACCGCAATGCTGTCGATGCCGCTGTAAGCGTCGGCACGCACGCTGGCGACGATGGTCTGGCCTGGCAGCGCCGGGGTGCCGGGCGTGGTGGAAACCAGGATCTTCGGTTCATTGGCCGCGGCATCGGCCACCGTGCGGATGGTGAACGTACGCACGGTGGTGTTCCTGCCGTCGCCGGCGCGGGCCGAGATGACCACATCGCCGATCTGGCCGGGACCCGGAGTCCAGATCAAACGACGCGCCTGGGCATCGTAATACGCGCCTTCGGGCAAGCCGGTGAAACTGATGGCCAAGGCTTGGGTTTGCGCACTGCCGTCATCGTCGATGGCAATGATGCCGTTGCTGTTGATGCTACCGCCCAGTTGCACCGGAATAGACAGCGTCTGGCCGATGACCACCGCGTGGTTGCCTGCCGTCAGGCGCGGCACACGGTTCACGTCGAACACGCGTACTTGTACGGTTTTCGTCGTCGTCGCCACGCCGTCGGTGGCGCTGAAGGTGAACGTGTAGGGCTTGCTGTCGGCGGCGGCGTTGTCCACCGCGTCCTGCCCCGGCGTCCATTCGATATACCCGCTGGTGCCGTCGAAGGACACGCCGGCGGGCGTGTTTTCGTCATAGATCAGGCTGGTGCGCACGGGGTCGTTGTCGGCGTCGGCGGTGCGCATGTTGAAGCTCAGGGTATCGCCCTCGCTGACCAGTTGCAGCGGCATCGGCAGGAAGCGCGGCGTTTGATTGACGTTGGCGACGGTGATCTCGAAGGTGCGCGAGAATTCCGCCATGCCATCGCCGGCCTCCACAGTGAAGCGCCACAGGCCGGGCGTGCCGCTAGTGGTGTTGTCATCCTGGGCGGCATACAGGTCCGGCGTCCAGTGCAGGAGGGCACGGTTGCCGTTGCCCGAGCTCGGCACTTCGAAAGTCATGCCGCGCGGCAGGTTTGCCGTGCTCCAGTTGATCAGGTCGGCATCGGTGTCGCGCCCGAACACTTCAATGGTCAGCGGAACGCCTTCGGTCGCATTCAGTTGCAGCGCGGTGGCGGCATTGCCGGTGTCGGTGACTTGCGTTGCGTTGACCTGCACGCCCAGCACTTCCGGCGCGACATTCGCATTGCGCACCACAATGCGCAACTTTTGCGTGGTCACGTTCGCGACCGGGTTGTCCGGATTAACGTAGCCGGCGTCTTGCGGCGGCAGGCCGCTGTCAGTCACGGTGATTTCAATGTCGTGGGGACCGATGTCCCCTGCCGCCGGCGTCCAGGTGAGCAGCGCCTGACCGTATTGGGCCAGTTGTGCGAGCACGGCGCCGATCGGCAGCCCGGTGGCGCTGTAGGAGAGCGGATCCTGGTCGATGTCGCCGATCGAGATCGCGACCGACAGCGCCTGGCCGACGACCGCCACGACCTGGCGCGGCGCCGTGATGACCGGTGCTTCGCTCGGGCTCTTCACCGTCAGCACGAACATCCTGGCCTGGGTGAGTACCTGGTTGACGTTGCCATCGCCATCGTCGGTGGCAACCACGGTGATCGCGTAGTCGCCGCGGTCACCCGCGCCGGGCGCGAAGCGGATGACTCCTGACGCAGACCCGTTTGCACTGGACGGATTTTGGGTATACGCGGCAAAGCGCGGCAAACCGGAGAACGTGAGCTGTACCGGGTTGCCGTCGGCATCGACAGCACTGACCGGAATTTCAATGATGTTGCCCTTGTCGACGAAGGCATTGGCGATATCGCCGATTTCGGGTGCGCGGTTGGCGTTGCTGACCACGATCGGCAGGATGACCTGGCTGACCGCAGGCGTACCGGTGCCGTCGCCGTCGTCGGTGGCGGTGACGGTAATCGAATAGGTGCCGGCCTGCGCATAGCCCGGCGGCCAGACGATTTCCAGCGTTTCCTGATCGAAGCTCGCGCCCGCCGGCAAGCCGATGACCTGATAGGTTACCGTCGCGGCCGTAGTCTCCGGCCCGGTGGCCGCCCCGGTAGGCGTGAGACGTATTTTCGGCTCGAAGCCGGGGTTGTCCGGGTCGAATGCAAACACGCTCACGCGCAGCGGCTGGCCCTCCAGCACATTCCATGTTTCGGCCGCATCGAAAATCGGCGCGCCGTTGGCGTTCAATACATTCAACCCCACATTGCGCGTGCCCGTGGTGGTGACGGGATCTCCGTCAGGCGGTGTAAAGGTCGCCGTCACCGAGAACGGCACGGTGTAAATGCCATGCTGGGCGTAGTCGGGGGTCCATTCAAACCAGCCGGTCTCGGCGTTCAGCGTGGCCCCGCCGGGCAGCCACGGCGCGGAGTATTCGAGCGAGATGGCGGTGCCATCGGCTTGCGTCAGCCCGCCCGCCATGTTGGCAGCAAGTTGCAGCGCGTAGCGCTCGCCCTCGCGCAGGGTTTGCGGTGCAACCGCGGCCAGCGTCGGCTTGGCATAGCCCTGCTCCACCGTCACATTAAAATGTTGCGACGCCGTGGCTTTGCCATCGCTGGCGATCACGG